>CAYMYO010000025.1:0-1793 GCA_964394685.1 uncultured Gammaproteobacteria bacterium | reverse complement strand
AGTGGGGAATAAACGCGGCCCTGAAGGTGGGGAATTAATTTGGCCCTTGACAACAGCAACGGTTTGCAGGAATTCAAAGGATTTTCAAATCTGTCCCGATCACCACCAATTTCAAAAACAAATTTATAATCCACCTGATGTAAAACAAGGCATATCAAGGCCTGACGGGGAATATTTATTTTGCTACAACAGTTGTAGCAAAATAAAAAAGGTCTCGCACCTGCATGAAAAATAATACCTCCTATAAAAATTTCCTTGCGTTTTTATAAAGTTTGGAGCAAAATGGAAAGAAAAAGGGGCGGCATCACGGGGATCAATCGGACAATTAGGGTTTTTTTGTCGTGGAAACCATATTTAATTTTTAAATAACATTTCCATCGTTCCCCATTATGTCTGTTGGTGCACATGAAGATGAACAAACAATATCTTAATGCTTCACATCGCTACCCTAGTATAAAATTTCCAGAACAAGTTAGCAGCCTATCGTTTGAGCATATTCTTAAGGAATGTTACGTGCATTCTTTAAAACCCAATAGCACAATTATAGAATTCGATTTTCGATATGTGCGTTGGTGCGATGTTTTTGCACTCAGCTTGCTTGCCCTCTGGATTCTCGAGCTGAAGGACATGGGTAAGAGGGTGATCTTTCAAACCTCTATCAAGGAAAATGTCCAGCACTTCTTAAGTGCTTATTATTTTGATAAGTTCTTGATTTCGGAACAGATAGAACTTGATACACAATCCCAGAAGACAATGTATGGGTTTCAACATGAAAATCACCAAGCTCCCTATTTCCCTCTCACTTTTTTTAATGAGAGTCAGTTCCGACAAACGATAGAGAACTTGCTCTACTCAAATCGGTTAGAAATACTATTACGGGACATTAAGGAAAAAGAACTCGTTAAGAGCGGAATAATCAGAGATATTGTTTTGAAAGAATTAGGCGACAACATTTTCAACCATGCTGGTGGTAGATTTGCTCACGTCATTATGACGAAATTTGGAGCGGATTCACCGGAAAAAGCCCAGATTTGGGCCAAGGCCCAACTAAGCACATGTTCTCCCCTCGAACAACGGTTTTTTCAAAATTTGTATGGACATGCCTACCTAACACTAGTTATCGGCGACAAAGGAAAAGGTATTCGCGAATCTTTGCTTTATGCATATGAAAAAGACCAGATAATTGAAAACAAAAAAGAGTCTCCTTCAGAAAAGGACATTCTTGAATATGCATTTCTTTATCATTCTTCGAGACGTTCGATCGATGAGAGAATCGGTGCCATTAAAAAAGTGATATCCAGCGACATCAAGAAATTTCCGCCTCCAACCGGCTTGTTCCGACTCAAAGAGGTGGTTAAAGAATTCAGGGGATTCCTGCATATAAGAAGCGGAGCATCAATTGTCTGCTATGATTTCTATTCCGACCCTCATACAGAGCAAGTGACAAGCAATGAAAACATAAGATCGCTGAAAAGATTATCCGACTTTGGTGGGACCCAGTACAAACTATATTTCCCAGTGGACTATGAAAAGGGCTCTTCAGTTCGTCAGTTTCTTTTCAACACACCAAACAATTTTAGCACCTCCTCATTTAAGTATGACTACATTTCTCTCGAAGATTACTCAAAGATAGACATGTCAGCAAACACTGAAGAAGGGCTTCAACAGGAGGCGGTCCAACTACATGAAGTTTTTGAAAGGATCGAACAGAGCAAATTACGCATCAAACACTCACCGAGTGACCCCTGATGTCAATAGTGGACACCATATATTTTTACGCCACAAGCCTTTTA
>CAYMYO010000024.1:0-2342 GCA_964394685.1 uncultured Gammaproteobacteria bacterium | reverse complement strand
AAATCCTTGTTCAATTTGATTTCTAGCAAATGATAAAGCCTCTTCTCCCATAGGATCGGAGTGAGGCCTTTTGTTTTTCTCGCATTGTTATTGGACTGGACATGATTGGACGAAATTGGACTAATTGGACGGTGATGGACGAAATTGGACTTTTTCTAGGACAGGTCCAATTATAGTTCAATCCAACTAACGAGTTTTCTTTTTGCGTGTCTTAAGAGGACTAATCATTTCAGGGCTACCAAAACTAGAAACGAACTCCATTAGTTCCATTTCAAGCATAAAGTCACCTTCCACACAGTCTAAACACTCAGCCGCTTCTAAAAATCTATACAAATCTACCGGAGACCGTATAAACACGCTAGCCAAGCAGTTTTGCTAACGATTCACGTACTGGAGTTGCACCAATAACAATCGGGAATTGTTGTCTCAGGAGTCGACTTTGGTGGACTCGAGGATCGATTGTCTTTCGCCCGAAAGTGCGCTGCAAGCGCCGTTGATAATTTCTTCTTCACTTGTCCCCAAAAATGCCACACGTGTTTTGTTCGATTCCTTGCAGGTAGAACAAAAGCGACATGACCTCCCTTTCCATCAGGGATTTGCCCAGCGGGAGAACAGGGTGCTTCAGAAAATTTTTGATATCGTCTTGCAATGCAAAGTGCTGCTGCAAGATGAACACTTAAACCATAACGCTTTGCATAGTTCATCCGCCCAATGATGGATGTAAAGGCAGGATTAACTTGATGCACAGCAATTCCATTTTTATACGCACATGAACTCAAAAAAGTAAAAAATAATCCATAGGCAAAACTTGATAAGAGACGCGAAAATTTATTTTGACTTTTTTCACCTAACGTCGATTTTTTCTTTTTAAAATCGAGCTTTTCAATGACGACTGGTTTTTTTGTCTCAATGGCTCTAGCGATAATTTGTTTGCAAACATCACCTGTGAGCGCTTTAAGCTGTCCTTTGGTTTTCCCATAGGAAACCCATGGAATCGTTTCCCTGTGAATGGGATTGCCAAAGCGATCTGTTTCCACCAACGCAATATGATCTGTATTCAGATCGATTCCAATCATCCCATTTCCCTCAATGGAAATCGGATCTGGTTTTTTTAGATCTGTGGAAACAAATACTTTCCAGCTCTTTGCATCTTTTTTAAATCGGTATGACAAAGCTTGTCCATCGGGATTATTTAGGCTTGCAAGAATCGCCTCTTGACCATATGCAAAAGAAACATTGTTGATTTCAAGATACTTACCATATTTTTCTACAAGTGCGTCAGGAAGGCGCAAGCGTAAGGATAAACATCCATCATCCCGTAGTTTTGCTGTACAGGTTTGATTGCCTGATGTTTCATCCTTGGATCCTAAAACAAAAAATTCACTATCTCGTTTGGCTCTCCAAGCGTCTCCCCAATCTTGATGCGTTGCAAAACCATTTTTTTCTAGGTAAAACTGAGAGCGAAAGAGCTTTTTTCCTCCAAAACATAAACGGACACGTCCTTCATTGCGATCCTTTTCAAGCAAAGAGCAGCGAGTCAATAAATGATTTTTGCGTCGATTTTTTTGATGCAAAATAAAATGCTTTGAAGGTTTAGTTTGTAGCCGTTGAATCTGTTGATCTAAGGCATCTATTTTTTGTTTTAGGCTAAGTACAGCCTCTTCTTGACCTGTTTGACAAGCAGCAATTTTTCCTTCTAGACTGACGCGACACGCGTTAAACTGACGTGCAGTAATCCCATATTTTTTTAAAAAACTATTCTTACAAGAAGCGGAAGTCTTTCCAGCTGCTACCTCTGCGTATAAAGATCGTTCGACAGTATTAAACAAAGAAGCGCATTCTGAAAGAATTCCAGCTACTCTGTCATCAAGCAATAGACGGGTTTGGTAAGTCAAAGTCATCGATTTTGTCATTTGCCTATAAGCACCTTAGCTGCATCAACCAGTTTCTTATTTTTTCGGCTTCGGCTGCCATATAATCTTGCGGAAAATACTGTGATGATTTCCAACACATCTTGAGCCAACTCTTCTTCAAAAGATGGCTCAGTCCCCCTATTGATCATAACCACTTCAATTTGTTGTATTTCACATAATGCAAAAATAAGTTCTGCACCAAATCTAAGCAGTCGGTCTTTATGTGTCAAAACCAAACGAGAAATTTTCTTTTCAAAGATCAATTGAATAAGAGCTTTTAGACCTTTTTTCTGGTAGTTCATTCCAGAACCCAAATCTTGAATGATTTGGAAATTCCAGCCTTGTTTCGTGCAATAGTGAGCAAGCACTTCTGCTTGTCTTTCAAGATCTTCTTTTTGGTCGTAACTTGAAACTCTAGTACACTGTTAA
>CAYMYO010000023.1:0-3930 GCA_964394685.1 uncultured Gammaproteobacteria bacterium | reverse complement strand
GTGTTAGGAGAAAAAATAGTAGAAAAAGTAAAAACCAAAGATAATAAAATAAAACATCCGTGTACAGCTATGTTTACAATTTTCATCCACCCCTTGCCGTATGAACGCCCCACTAAGTACATAGCAAAGAATAATGGTGACATGCAACTTACATACCGCGATGTGGTGCCTTGATCAACACCTAAACCTCCTCTTCCAAAAACAGTAAGCAGTAAAAATACGAACGAGTACATAAATAATGAAAATATGGTAAAAGATTGAGTATTTATGCGATGTTTCCGTATCCAACAGATTAGCCAGAATAGAAAATACGCCAAAGATCCAAATGGAAGTATCCACATCAATACATTTGTTAAGTTTGTTCCTGTGGCAGAATTTATCTGTAGGGCAATAAATTGCAAAACATAGGAAATTGACGAGTTTTTTGGTCCCAAGTAAGGGGAGGGATATAGACCGATAAAGTAAGATCCAATGATGATACAAATAGCTACGCTAAATCCTGCGTAGGATTTCCAGGATTGTTTTCTTTTTTGCAGATCTCGTATGAGGTACCATAAGAAAAAAAGAAGAATAACACAACACACTACTAATCCATGCAGTGCTGAATTGACACTGAGAACGGCAACCAAAAGGAGGATATGATTTCTGAATAACGTTTCTTTTTTGTTAAACAAATATATGGAAAGAAACAAAAAAAATGTCGGAAAAACCAAATTTATTGTTATTCCCCATATGAGATTTTCATACTGTGCGAGGTTCAAGAAAATTAGGGGTATGATGATGTCGAAATAATCGATTGATTTAACATATTGTTTTTTAGCCATAACGCTATGAGAGAAGTAGTACCAATGAGTATTCCTGTACTCATTGTTTCATAAAGCAGATTCCAATGCGTTACATGCGATAAAAGCTGAAATAACATCGTTGATGTGCCCATGCGATGTTCATTAAGTTGGGTGAAAAAATTTTGAGGCCTAATCTTATCAATTACCATTGACACCATAATAAATTCGTCACCATATGGAACGCGGATAGAATACCTATAGATAAAATCGAAGAAGAGATAACCCAAAATTAAATATGAAAGTGATACGATTATCAGAGGAAGTTTTTTCCAAATTGAATACATAAAGTAGACCTGCAATCAAAGTTTGATGCTACAATGTAATACTAATGTTTTTACGTTCTTTGCACAATGAAATTGTTGATTACGAGTAGGTCCATGGATGTCTTTAAAAAATCCTCAATTGCCTGCCGCGGTGTTTCAACGATAGGTTCTCCTTTGAGGTTAAAACTGGTGTTGAGAATACATCCGATTCCTGTTTTTTGGTAGTACGCTTTGATAAGTCGATAATATCGATCATTGCCAGGAGACACTGTTTGGATACGACAGGTATTATCTTTATGAACTATGGCTGTTAGGTCTTCACGTTTCTTTTCTTTCACTTGAAAACAAAAATTCATAAACGGTGAATAGTGTTTTTTTTCCGGAACTTCAAAAAATTCATGAATAGTTTCTTGAAGTGCGGATCCTGCAAATGGGCGGAATTGTTCACGTCGTTTGATAATGTTCATTTTCGTCTTCATGTTTCGTGGATTCGTACACGAAAGAATTGATCGATTTCCAAGCGCTCTTGGACCGAACTCCATTGCACCATGAAACCAACCGATGATTTGTTTCTGCATGAGTTTTCGGACGACCATAGTGAGAAGTGTTTCTTCATCTTCGATTTTTTGGTATTTCACTTGAAATTGCATGAGTATTCGTTCAATATCCGTATCGCTCCAACTTGTTCCAAGTGAAAGGGATGGGAGATGCGTGTGGATGGTTTTTGGTGTAAGAAGGTGATAGGTGTATAAAGCTGCTCCTATTGCAGTTCCGCTATCGCTTGCAGATCCCAGAATATGGATGTGAGTAAATGGAGTTTCTTTATACAGTTTGCCGTTGGCAAGCGCGTTAAGCGCAACGCCTCCGCTCATAACGAGATTTTTTTCTTTAGTAAGGGTATAGAGATGGTTTAGTGTTTTAAAGAAAATTTCTTCTGTTATATATTGAATACTTGCTGCAATATCTTTGTGTCTTTTCGTCATTGGATCAGTTGGTTTGCGGGGTGATCCGAAGAGTTTCTCAAATTTTCTATTCCACATTTGGAATTGTGTCTCAAATCCAAAATAGGAGAGATTGAGATGAAAACTTCCATCATTTTTTATGTCGATGAGTTTTCTGATTTGGTCGACATATGTTGGGTTTCCGTATGCCGCAAGACCCATCACTTTGTATTCATCTTCATTAATTTTAAATCCTAAGTATGCGGTAAAAGTTGAATATAAAAGGCCAACGGAATGAGGAAAATGAATACTTGCAAGTGCGGTAATCGTTTCATTTTTTCCTTCCCATAACCCTGTTGTTTGATATTCGCCAACACCGTCTATGGTAAGAATGGCGGCATTTTTATACGGGGAAGTGTAATAGGCACTGGCCGCATGAGAGAGATGATGGGGAATATAATAGATTTTTTTAGAAAATCCTACTTCCTTCCGTATGATTTCTTCAACTTTGATTTTCGTCCCTAACCAATCAGGAATTGCTTGAAGAAAGGGTTTGAGTGCCAGTGGGTATGTACGGACAAAGGAATCTAAAATCCGTTCAAATTTTAAGAGGGGCTTTTCATAATACGTGACGATATCAACATCCTGTATTGTTATGTTTGCAAGTTGTAGTACTCGGTTGATTGCTTGCAGTGGAAACGCATTATCGTGTTTGATTCTTGAAAAGCGTTCCTCTTCAAGTGCCGCAATCACTTTTCCGTTAATGATAAGTGCAGCCGCACTGTCATGGTAAAACGCCGAAATACCGAGAATAATCATATGTTAATATGGTGATTGATAGTCACTATTTATTTTTTGTTTTTCCGGTATCCAATAGGAGTCGGATGATTTGGGTTTTGAAGAAGTAGCCAACATGAGTATCTTCGCTATACCGAACGCTACCCCATAGACAACTGTTAAGATGATCGAAATAATAGCGGCGTTAAGATTTCGCAGAAATTTCATAAGATGGGGTACAGGAACACGGGCAAAGGGGAGATTTGGGCGCTAATAATAAGAAGGGCGATAATGATAAGAAAAAGGATAATGGGAATGATCCAGATTTTTTTAGAATTGCTCGCGAGGATTACGAGTTGTTTTATTGAGTTAAACATAATTAGAATTATTATATAGCATGTTTTTCAGAAAAAGATAGTGCACTTTTTGTTCTTGACGTACGCCAGGTACTCTCATATAATAGACTTTTGCAATGAGGAAATAGATTCACGCTTGGTGTTTCAGGGAAATCCCGCACACAGGCGGGGTTTTTTTTCGCTCATTTTAGATGTTTTGCACATTAACATATTTGCAAGCAGTATAATATTTAGATTCTTCTTGCTTTTCTCGAGTCTTCAAGAGAAAGCGTAGAAGAATTTATACCCGAAACAATATTGAGTATTGTGGAGGGTATACTTGGTGAATTAAATGGTGATAGGAAATTTTTTTGAGAGTTTGATCCTGGCTCAGGATGAACGCTGGCGGTGTGCCTTAAGCATGCAAGTCGAACGGAGAGATGAGTTTCGCAAGAAATTTGTCAATCAGTGGCGGACGGGTGAGTATAAGCAGGGAACGCACCCAGAACTATCGCATAGCTCGTCGAAAGACGGGGTAATACGGTATGTGATCGCAAGATTAAAGTCGCAAGACGGTTCTGGAACGGCCCTGTTCCCATCAGCTTGTTGGTAGGGTAATGGCCTACCAAGGCTACGACGGGTAGGGGGTGTGAGAGCACGACCCCCCACAATGGCACTGAGACACGGGCCATACGCCTACGGGCGGCAGCAACTGGGAATATTCGGCAATGGGCGAAAGCCTGACCGAGCGACACCGCGTGAGGGATGA
>CAYMYO010000022.1:0-4082 GCA_964394685.1 uncultured Gammaproteobacteria bacterium | reverse complement strand
CCTATCAATTGCTAATTATCCTGTTCCTCGTACGTTTCATCGTATTGTTTACTATAAAGGATGCGATAAATCGTACTAAATAGCTCGTTTTTTTATCCAAATAATACTCGTTATTAAAGTGATCCCCATAATTCCTAAGGACAACGTACGAATTAGAGATTGGATACCAACCGTGTCAATAATGACACCGATATAGGAAGCAACAATAATATAGGGAGCACTTCGAATAATGGTAATTACCGATAATGTAGTAGCTCGTACATTTGATTGAATCATTTTATTCCACACAACAGAACTCTGAATATCTGCAAGTACTGATACCATGGTTCGAAGAACTAATAATCCGCCTCCAATCAATCCTGCGGCAAATCCAGATACTAACCACAAAATCCCCCACACGAACGCAAGCCACATGATTTTTTCAAAACCAACCAGACGTTGACTAATTTTCGATGAATACCAGGAGATGAGTGCCGCAACGAAATATGCAGTCGTCAATAATATTCCCAGTGATTGGCTTGAAAAATGATATTCAACCGCTTGAATATCCCATATACCTGATGAGTCTAGCGTGAAAAAAATACCTATTAACAAAAGTGGAATGCTGACGGTCCACGCTTGCTTTTGAAATAATTGTGAACACCCTTGTGCTGCTTCTTTCAAAAATTGTGGAAATGAGTCATGAGACGACTCGATCCGAGGTTCTTGTAATGACCACGCAATGCCACACGACAAGAGAGAAATCAAGGAAATTGCGTACCAAGGAAATCGAACGTCTATGCTATAGAGCAAACCTCCTGCCAAACTTGCAATTCCACTTGCGAGCATCCGAACCATTACCATGTTTCCCCATACTTTGTTGTATGTTTGTTCTTGACCTTGCTCTTTCAAATAATCATACAAAAACGCCTCTATAGACGAAAGAAACAACCCGCCAGCTAAACTCATGATAGAAATACCAATCGCCAACACAGGAAATGAGACAGCAGACCCAATGATCAGTGCACTTAACGCAACCAAAACTTGAGCTATAAGCAGTAATCGTTTCCTTCCAAAATAATCAGCTGCGAGTCCTCCGGGAACAATCATCGCCAGAGAAGAAAACATGGAAAGCGCTTCAAGAAAAGCAACACCAGAGTAATCAGTAAACCTGCGGTAAAATAACACCCATATCGGAACCCAAAACCACGCATAATGCATGCCAATAATCAAGGCAATTTTTGTGGTGGTGGTAGTTTTCTTTTTCATGAGGCTATACATGAATAGAGTCAGTTCTTCTTTGAGGTGCGTACCCTCCTACGCTCGGAAGCTTCGGACGGGCAAGCCGGAATCTTTTGAGGCGCAAGAGGGAATCGAACCCTCGCATAGAAGTTTTGCAGACTCCCGCGTTTCCACTTCGCCATTGCGCCAGTCATACTTAAAGAACTCCCCTATTGTATCATCTCATTCTAGATATTTCCTAGACACTGCTATATGATACAAAGTAATCATGAGACGCATGAAAACTACACACAATCATGCATTCACTATGAAAGATATGAATGGTTTTTTCCTATGAATTCATCGTTATCTTTCGCTTTCAACATAGTAACATCTAATGTAAAACGACTAACTCACCCATATAAATTGACATTCGCCGTAACCTACCGATGCAATTCCCGCTGTACCATATGTAACATTTGGAAAAAACCCCATAAAGATGAACTTTCTCTGCGGGAAATTCAGCTATTTTTTCAAAAAAATACCTACTTTAATTGGATCAATCTAACCGGCGGTGAGTTGGTTCTCAGAAATGATTTTACCCACATCATTGAATCTATCCTGAAAACACAAAAAAATTTACTATTTATTAATTTTCCAACTAATGGATTACTCACTGAAAAAATTGTGAAAAATGTTCAAGAAATTTTACTGTTGCATCCTCCTCATCTTCTTATTTCGGTGTCGCTTGATGGACCAGAACGGCTTCACGATAAACTACGTGGTATTCATGGAAACTGGAAACGAGCAGTACAAACATATATACAACTTAAGCAGTTACGGTCTTCCCGATTTGACTGTTATTTTGGAATGACGATATCAGCATATAACTACACTTTTATTGAGCAAACCTATCGGGATTTAAAAAAAGAAATTCCGAAGTTGCAGCGGTCAGATATCCATTTCAATATTGTCCATCAGTCGTCCCATTATTATGGAAATGAAGAAAAACACCTAACGCTAAATACAAAAATGATAAAAAATATTGATAGGTATAATGAAAATAAAGGCTTTGCGTGGACAAAAATCGCACTCATTGAACGGATATACCAAAATCTTATCCGAACGTATATACAAACAAAAAAAACTCCTATCCCATGCTTAGCACTATCCAGTTCCCTATTTCTTGATCCCTATGGAAATATCTTTCCGTGCACTATGTGGAATTATCCGTTAGGCAATGTTAAAAATTATAAATGGAATCTTCTGAATATGTGGAATACCAAAATGACACAAAAAGCGTTGGGCATAATCAAAGCAAAACGCTGTTCAAATTGTTGGACTCCATGTGAAGCATACCAAAGTACTTTAGGCAATCTACATAACCCGACCGTATATAAAACTCTATTTACAAAAAAAATTTTCTTTTTGTAAAAAAGTATATAGTTCTTTTGCAGCTATGACATGACCTTCTTTCGTAAAATGACAATCGTCAATTAATTCAGTAGGATATTGTTCCAAAAATATCTTTTCCAGATCAATAAGAGGAATGTTGTACTTGTAAGCGACAGCGCGAATAATGTCGTTGTTACCAGAAATCCGTAATCTCCAATTATCCCTATCCGTGTAGGTAAAATCTGCATGCGGTCGGGTTAAAAAAATAATAGCGCTGTTATTTTTTTGCGCCAGGGTAATAAATGCAATAAGATTTTTTCTAAAATCTTCAAATGAAACTCTTGGTCCATCTGAAGAAGGTTTATGCATAACCTTTTGAACCACAACATCTGAATAATATGCTATCACCTGAAATAATCTCGATTTATTTAACGGTGATAATAATGTAAATAATAATGTATTAAATTTATTATCCGGTATGCCCATATCAGGCGAGGCGTCATTCCATCCAAACGCAACGACGACAAGTGACGGGTGAAAAATAGAAACATTCTGGCGAAATTTTTCCAATCCCTGGTAAGAAGAATATCCCGAAACCCCCATATTTAAAACGCGAACCGATGATACGTGCTCTTGCAATAGGTTTGCCAACTGCGCGGGCCAAGGACTATCATAATACCCTCCCTGAAACGCACCTACGGTGTTGGAATCCCCATATGTAAGTATTGTACAAGATGAGGATGCAGATCTTAGGTTTGATATTATAGACTCACCCCGTATTCCCAACTCATTGAAAATACCCCAATTTTTTTTAGGTCGCCAAAATAATATCGGATCATATTCAAATTCAGATTCAGGACCTGAAAAGACATTTGTCAATCGCAACTCTTCCTCCTGTTCATGCTGTTTAACCAATTCTATTGGTTTGTAATAAGAAAGAACATGTGAATTAGTTAGATATCGTGCAATCCATTCTGAGAAAGCTAAAAGAAATATAACACCGCAAACAATAATAATACCCGACAGTATATTTTGTTTACGGTTCATAGATCCCATTATATACGAACTAAAGCACAAAAAATCCCGCGTTATGCGGGATGATTTGTATTTCTTGATGACCTAAATGGTGACAGGAACATGGGTTTTGAGAGAACTATTCCGCTCGAGGAATAGTTTTAATACAATACGCGTTCTCTCGAAACGCGTGTCAAAACCTAGCAGATCTCGTCATGTATTGGACCAATAAATTGGACGTGCATGCTTTAATCTTTCGGTTTTTTAATTAGAAAGGAGGTGATCCATCCCCAGCTTCGGCTAGGGATACCTTGTTACGACTTAGTCCCCATCGCTGAATTCGGCTTAGCTCCCCTTGCGGGGCTCTTCGGCCGCCTCCAACTTTGTTGGCTTGACGGGCGGTGTGTACAAGACCCGAGAACGTATTCACCGCGACATTCTGATTCGCGATTACTAGCGATTCCGACTTCATG
>CAYMYO010000021.1:0-5817 GCA_964394685.1 uncultured Gammaproteobacteria bacterium | reverse complement strand
TTTATGCCCAAAATGACAACCTGCTTCCAAAAGATCTTGTAGAGTTATGTCTCTCATAGTTTAACCCTTCCTATAATAAATAAGACGCCATACACAAGGCGTCTTAAAACGTTGTGTATCTTCTTCATCCTCCGCTTGCTTATCCCGAACTTATCGGGAAGAAGATACCTCCCTGCAAGCGTGTGTAATAGAGAGAGTATATACTTTTTGAAGCTATTTAGCAAGAAGCATAAAATTTATCTATATATCCTGTGGCAACGCTCGCAGACGGCAATATAAGAATCGGTGGCACCAACAACAACAAGCGACTTTCCTCCGCGTTGTCTCTCGGAATGTCTCGCTAAACTCCCGCATTTTTGGCATATAGAAAAAAGTTCAAGATGTTCATCAGCAAGACCCATCAAATCAGGGGTAGCACCAAACGGCTGGCGTTTATAATCATAAAGAAGTCCAGCAGCTATCACATGAATCCCAAGTTTTTTTAATTTCTTAATCACTTTAATAATTATGTCTTTATCAAAAAACTGTACCTCATCAAAGATAACTTTTTTTGCTCTTGTCGCAAGAATTTGTTGTAAAATATCGTCTGTGGATTCTTTTCCAATAACTAACGCATTTGAGGTTTTGTGGTCGTGACTATGAATTTCTAACTTTGCCCCATACCGCGAATCAATCGCAGGTTTGACCGTCAACACCTTGTATCCCATCCGTGTAAAGACTTCTACAAGCGCAACCAGCTTTCCAGTTTTTCCTGAAAACATGGGACCAGCGATAACGGTAAGTTTGCCTTTCGAAGAATGCTTTCTCATGGAGATAAAATCTTTTTTCGCTTAAGAACAGATAAAACTTTTTGGTGAATGTCATCTTTTGAAAGAATCTCGTCATTTTTCGTACAATCAATCATCACCCAATGCGGAAACCGCTTCGCAAGACGAAGATATACCTGTTCTACCTCACGCATGAGCGCGTCATTTGATTCATGAATATCTTTTTTCTTTGCATTGCCCATGTATTTCCGGTTATTTTTCTGTTCAATGAGTTTTTGGGAAACGGTGTGTGGGACATACAGAAATACAACAATATCTTCGCGCGGAATACCAAACGACACATATTCCACACTGTATGCCCAGTCAATGAATTTCATTTGCTCGTCCCGCGGAAGTCTTGCTGCTTGATATGATGCAGAACTGGTATAGCGGTTGCAGACAACAATTTTCCCTTCTTCAAGAGCTCGTTCCATATCCGGCTTTGCTTGCCAACGATCTGCTGCATATGGAAACATCACAATATACGGATGATTTTTTTCAATCGAACCAAAGTCACCCTTGAGAAATCTACCAATCCATCTGCCGAAAATCGTTTTGTAATACTGAGGAAAGTCAAAAAACGCAAATGGAATATGATTGGTTTTCAAATACTCTTGGAGAAGTTGTGCCTGCGTACCCTTTCCCGATCCATCAGTTCCTTCGATAACAACGAATTTTCCCTGTTGCATATAGTAGTTATACCGAATTCAAATAGACTTTGTAAAGTCCCCTATCGTCGTTGACAGATAATTATGCATCCCGAAAGCGGTCTTCCAGAACGAGACTTCCAAATTGTAAATTCAAATGATATCTGATCAAATCCAGCAACAAAAAGATCTTCTTCTAGTTCATACGGAGTGAAATGCTTCGCAAACCGTTCTACGCCTCCTTTGGCAATAAGCATACGTAAATCATCAGGAGATCCATATTCCATTAGTTCCTTCCACCAGTGCGGCGGTGCAACTAAAAACGTATATTTCGGAATACCTAACGCTTGATTATTTTCATACCGTATATTCCATAATTCCCGTAATTTCTGAAGTTCCCATGATTCTAATGCAGTGGAAAGCATCCTGTTTTCTTGATCCATTGCGAGTGTATCAGCGATGAATAATAATCCACCTCGTGGAAGAACTTCTGCAGCACTTACTAATCCAAATCTATACCCAAACCAAACGCCAGGATCTACCATGTTACAAAGGAGTGCTTCCATAATAACTGCATCAGGTTGTATCCCAAAATCCTGAACGGCTCGCTTCGTCGCTATAATATTTGAAAGATTCACTTCAGCTGAGGATATTCCAAGGGTTTGTGCGTGCGCAACTGCGTGTGGGTTCACATCAATAAGAGCAGTACGGTATCCTAATGCCCGTAGCGCATCAGCTTTATCTCCTGAACCACCTCCAAAATCTACAATCTGCGATTTCGGAGGAAGGAAATGTTTAATTGAGTCATGCGGGATTGTAGCACCTGAAGGAATATCTTGTGTTTCAATAGAACGTAAATAGTCTTCTTGGATTTTAAGAAAATCAATCCCGGGCTTTTGTTCTGTCATATCATCTCAGGCAGGATTGTACGGGCATTATATCAAATTCATCCAAATGAAGAATTCATTTAGAAAACGTATCAGAAAATGTGTCCTCTATCCTTGTTTGAGGTGTAGGAAGATCATGAACCGGAAAATGTAATGTTGGATTTGATGGTTGTCCATATCCATCTGGCAACTTCATGCCTAATTTTCTCATCAGTAAAAATTGTGTATGTACGTCTAATTTTCCCACCGTACCTCGAAGCAAAGCGTTGCAGATACTATGATAAATCTCACGACACGGCATATTTTTGCACCATATGAATCAGCTGTTGTTGTGCTTTTTTTGACCGCACAATATTTAATCCATCAGTTTGAATCGTAAGAATTGGAATTTCTTTTTGCTCACTAAGCCATTTGTGATTGAGCATATCCAAGAGTTTCAGATAACTTTGCGGAATTTTCTTCTCATATTCCCGTCCCCGCGCATCAATGCGATTTTCAATTTCTTTCATACTCGTTTCCAAAAACACAATGAGATTTGGTTTCGGAAACTGCGGTTCAAATGAATGATAAATTTTTTGATAGAGTTTCCATTCCGCGTTATCAATGTTGCCAAGCACGTGCTGTGCTTTGGCATAGGAAAATGCATCCTGTTGAATCGGTGTATCCTGGATAATAGAAGTTTTTTCAAGAAGCGCTCTGGTTTCCATCATCTGCGTTATTTTTTCCATGAGAAAAAATGTTTGGGAATGAAACGCCCACCGTTTCATGTCCGAGTAAAATCGGGGAAGAAATGCGTTTTCTCCGAAGTTCTCTTCAAGGAGCTGAAATTTTAGTGCCTTGGCAAGAATCCGAGCCGCAGTTGTTTTCCCGCTCCCCAGCGTGCCCATGACTGAAATGTACCAATGCTTTTTCACACTCTTGGTTGTACCATGAGTCTTGTTGCTTTACAATAGCAATATTATGTGCGGAATATTCGGATATATCGGAAAGCGAATAGACGCAAGCAACATTGTATTTGAAGGAATAAAAACACTGGAATACCGCGGGTACGACAGCTGGGGTGTTGCTGCGATATCAAAAGGTGGAATTTTCGTCGATAAACAAGTAGGAAAAATTGGAGACGCAAAACTACATAATCCTCCACAAAGTTCTCTTGCTATCGCCCACACCAGATGGGCAACACATGGCGGAGTAACAAAAGCAAACGCGCATCCGCATCTCGACTGTTCAAAAACAATGGCCCTTATTCATAATGGCATCATTGAAAACTATGACACATTAAAAAAACAACTCCACAACAAACATACATTTCTTTCAGAAACTGATAGCGAAGTAGCAGTTCACATGATTGAAGAAAAAATACAAACACTTCCGTTTTCAGAAGCTGTCCGACAAACATTTCTTGCCTGTACTGGATCCAATGCATTTGTTGCCATTCATCAAAAAACCAACGAAATAGTTGCTATCCGGAACGGGTCACCACTTGTTGTTGGATATGGTGATAACGAACAATTCATCGCAAGTGATGCGGCAGGGCTGCTCCCCTACACTAAAACCGTGTATTTTCTTGAAGATAACGAAATGGCAATACTCACAAGAAACTCCATACAGATTGTTGATATACAAACAAAAGCGATGAAAAAAATTATACCGACCATCCTCACGTGGAAGGCAACAGCAACGAATAAATCCGGATTTGCCACATACATGGAAAAAGAAATTCATGAACAACCGGATATTTTAAAAAAGATCGCACACAATAATTCCCATGCTACAAAGTTGGCACATGAAATACACCAAGCGCACGGCGCATACCTTATTGGGTGCGGGAGTGCGTATTATGCATGTCTTGCAGGAACCTATTTGTTTTCTACTATTGCGAAACGCCATATCAACGCGACTGTTGCCAGTGAATTTACCTATCAGGAGGATTTTATCAAAGAGACATCGCTGATAGTCGCACTTTCTCAATCCGGAGAAACAATGGATCTTATCGACGCAATTAAGCGGGCAAAAACAAAAGGAGCAACCATTGGAAGTATTGTGAATGTCGAAGGCTCAACGCTTGCCCGGCTTTCCAACTTCACCATTCCTTGCGGAGCAGGACCTGAGATGGCTGTCGCTTCAACCAAAGATTTAACAGCAAAACTCGCTCACCTCATTCTTACTGCGTATGCAAGTGTTGATAAACAAAAAGAAGGAACGATTGTTCTCACAAAAGTACAGAAAGAAATAACGCGGATTCTTGCTCCATCTTCCCAACAAAAATTACTCAATATTGCTCAAATACTCTGTCACACCAACCATCTGTTTGTCGTTGGAAGAGGCCTTTCTTACCCAGCAGCACTGGAAATTGCAATAAAAATCAAAGAGATTACCTATATCCACGCAGAAGGACTTGCGGCAGGAGAGTTAAAACACGGTACCCTTGCGCTTATTGAAAAAGGAACAGCCTGTATTGTCCTTGCGCCAAACAATGAAACATATGGAGCAAATATTGCTGCAGCAATGGAATTAAAAGCGCGCGGAGCCGTCATCATTGGCATATCCCATACTAAACATGAGGTGTTTGATCACTATCTAGAAGTCAAAGATTGCGGACCGGCTACCATTATTCCAACTATTGTTGCAGGGCAACTACTCGCTCTTGCCATTGCAACGGAAAAAGGGTTGGATCTGGATAAACCACGAAATCTCGCAAAAAGCGTGACAGTGAAATAACTCATTTTTTCACCTGCTCATCACTAATGCGGCTAGCAAGTGGTGCATTTTGATGTTTATATTTTGCATTTTTTCGTTTCGTATATGGCACATCTGCCGGACTCGTTAGTTCCTCAAATGTAAACGAGCAAATACGCATCCCCGGGTATAACGCAACCGGCATGCGACCTAAATTCCCAAGTTCCAGTACCGCAATCCCGTGCCATCCAGGATCAAACACCGACGCGGTGGAATGCACAATAATGCCAAGCCTGCCTAAACTCGATCGTCCTTCTACTCTAGCAAGTAGATTATCGGGAATGGTAATCGTTTCCATCGTGGTAGCAAGAACAAAATCTCCTGGCTGGAGAATAAACGGATCAGCATTTTTCACTTCGATCTCCGTCATCAAATCTTCTGTGGGACAGAGATTATTGGGATCAATGAGGGCTATTTTACTATGATTAAATACGCGGAATTTTTTTCCCAACCGAAGGTCAATGGAGCAAGAACCAAGCTGAATGGATAAATCTGGTTTCGGATCAATAACAATCCGTTTTTCTTTTAATGCTTTTTTGATATCGTGATCAGATAAAATCATGGGTGCGCGCTCATGGAGTCGGACCATGCACCTCTTTCTTATCAGGAAAGCGTTCTACCGATGAACTAAGCGCGCATACAGTCGTTATTGTATCACAAGAAGAAGGTGGTCTCCAGACAATTATTGAGCTAGTTCACATACATACCGTACACATAGGAAGCTATGAAAGGTACAAT
>CAYMYO010000020.1:0-5876 GCA_964394685.1 uncultured Gammaproteobacteria bacterium | reverse complement strand
CCAATTGTACCTTTCATAGCTTCCTATGTGTACGGTATGTATGTGAACTAGCTCAGTCCGGAATTCTTAAGAAACTTATTTCGAAATATTAGATAGCTTCTTCTAATATCTTTACACGCCCAAGTTAGTTGATGATCTTTATTCTTATACTTCCTAATACCATCATTGGATTTTACAACCCTCTCATCTTCCAGTGAAACTCTAACGTGTCGATGCAAAAGTCCAAATCCACCATGATCATCATACCTTACCACCCACTCCCATTTTCCATCAATCACTATTTCATACGATATATTTTCAATCTTTCTTATATGGTTTTTTTCGTTTCGAAGAACTGAAAAAGAAATACGATCATTTCTAGCGATATTTAAGAGAACATTAGCGCTGTGTGTATGCAGCTTCTCTTTTGGTACCCACTTCTTAATCGAAAGAATAAGTTTTCTGTGCTTCTTAAATTTTCTATGCATCACAATATTTTATCAGATTTTTCCCTTATCATCCTACAAAAAAATAATTTAGAGCCACAAACCGAAACACTTGCCTCAACTCCCACATCTGCCGTATAATCGGTTCCAGCTGGTCTTTACTAATCACCCATGGTGTCAACAGTATCCATTCAAAAACAACGTATCCGGACTCAGGCACTTCAACAAATTTCCGCTTTGTCAAAAACGTATCGCCTTCAGGCTGATACCCACATACAAAAAGCTCTTATAACACTTCCGCAATATGTACGAAGCAAAGTTATTTGTTATTACGTATCTACCAAAAATGAGGTTGACACAATTCAACTGATCAAAAAGGAATTATCCTTAAAAAGGAAGCACATTATTGTTCCCAAAATATTTTTACACCAATTATTCCTGTATGAAATATCATCTTTTAAAGACCTTCGTATCGGATCCTATGGTATTTACGAACCAAATGAAACGTGCATAAAGATCGATCCAAGCGAAATTGACGCGTTTATCATTCCCGGTATTGCGTTTGGAAAAGATGGCTCACGCATCGGTCGAGGAAAAGGGTATTATGATCGCCTGCTTAACAAAATTACGGTACCTGTTATCGGTCTTGCATACAACGCGCAAATGTATCCGTCCGTTCCCTATAGTGCAAAAGATAGAAAAGTTGATATAATAATTACTGAAAACCATATTTATGATCTGAAAAACCCATCATTAGCTTCTGTATAATGTTCTTTTTTAAGTAGGGAGAAACCATGATGAATTCGCTAAAATTTTCAGATCCAAAAATTTATAGCTACATAGAATTGGAAAAAAAACGTCAGCAAGAAGGCTTAGAACTCATCCCATCGGAAAATTATGTTTCTAAGGCGGTTCTCGAGGCAATGGGTTCAATTCTCACAAATAAATATTCTGAGGGGTTCCCGAATCATCGGTATTATGGCGGTAATCCGAATATCGACCTTATTGAACTTGAATGCATCGAGCGCGCAAAAAAACTTTTTCATGTTGAACATGTCAATGTCCAGCCATATTCAGGATCTCCAGCAAATTTCGCTGTGTACAACGCGCTTCTTGAACCGGGAGATCCGATAACAGGCATGAATCTTCTTGATGGCGGACATTTGACCCATGGTTGGAAAGTGAGTGCGACGGCAAAATTTTTCAAAAGTTACCCGTATCATGTCAAATCAGATGGACGGGTTGATTTTGACGAAGTATGGAAAATCGCAAAAGAACATAAACCAAAACTCATCTGGTGCGGAGCAACAGCGTATGCAAGAACAATTGAGTTTGAAAAATTCGCAGAGATTGCAGACAGCATCAGCGCGTATCTTGTAGCTGATATTGCCCATGTCGCTGGACTTATCGTTGGAGGAGCGCATCCGAGTCCGGTGCTATTTGCCCATATTGTCACAACCACAACGCATAAAACTTTACGCGGCCCTCGCGGAGCAATGATCATGGTGACTAAAAAAGGAATAGAGAAAGATCCAGAACTTCCGCAAAAAATAGATCGAGCTGTGTTTCCAGGACTACAAGGCGGTCCGCATAACCATACGACCGCAGCTATTGCAGTAGCTTTGGGTGAAGCAGCCAAAACAACATTTAAAACGTATGCAAAACAAATCGTTGCAAATGCAAAAGCAATGGCGGACGAATTTACGAAACTTGGTATAACTCTTGTATCCGGTGGAACAGATAATCATCTCATGCTGCTGGATCTTTCAAAAGAGGGAAATTTGGGAGCACAACTTGAATACGCTATGGATGTAGCTCACATGACGGCAAATAAAAATACGATTCCGGGCGACTTGACAAGTCCATACTACCCATCAGGATTACGACTGGGAACGCCAGCAATAACAACCCGTGGTATGAAAGAACCGCAAATGCGGCAAATTGCTAAGTGGATTGTTGAAATCATTGATCATATTAAACGATACCGTTTACCAGAAGATAAAACAAAAAGGTTAGAGTTTATGAAAACATTCAAAAAAAAGATGGATCACGATACAGTTTTGCTTACAATAGCTAAAAAAGTTATTACCTTGGCTAAATCATATCCTATGCCAGGAATATAAGACTATGGCAACATTACTTGATGGAAAAGTCATAAGCCAACAGATAAAAGATGCAGTCAAAAACAACATAGCGTCTTTACAACTGAAACCTGGGCTTGCTGTTATTTTAGTAGGGTCTGATCCTGCATCACAAACCTATGTTGAAAACAAGGCAAAAGCCTGCAGAGAAATCGGTATTCGATCGGAAATTCTGCACTATCCAATCACGACCAAAAAGGAAGAATTAATAGCTAAAATTGAAACATTGAATATTGACCCCCTTACCCACGGTATTTTATTACAGCTTCCGCTTCCCGGTGATCTTTATCCATTTGAACAGGAAATTTTAGAATCGATAGATCCAAAAAAGGATGTAGACGGACTTCATCCAATAAATATTGGAAGGTTTATGAATAATAAATATCTTTCTAATACTACTGTACTTTTACCATGCACCCCGTACGGAGTCATCC
Organism: uncultured Gammaproteobacteria bacterium; assembly: GCA_964394685.1. Classification (GTDB taxonomy): domain Bacteria; phylum Patescibacteriota; class Microgenomatia; order UBA10105; family UBA927; genus CAIJMI01. Next base: position 2,876 of record CAYMYO010000020.1, on the reverse strand, counting down.
GACTTCTCCGGGCATATAATATTCCTATTGCCGGGAAAGATGTTGTTATCATTGGCAGAAGCAATCTCGTTGGTAAGCCTCTGGGCATGCTATTTTTGGCTGAAAATGCGACGGTGACATTTTGTCACTCAAAAACTCCAAATATTAAAACTGCAACTCAAATGGCGGATATCCTCGTATCTGCGGTCGGAAAGCCAAAATTTATCGATGCTTCCTATATCAAAAAAGGAGCTGTAGTTATTGATGTTGGATTTAACTATTCAGATAAGCTTCTTGTGGGTGATGTTGATTTTGCATCAGTTGCACCTATTGCATCAGCGATCACTCCGGTTCCGGGCGGTGTCGGTCCCATGACCGTCGCCATCCTCATGGAAAACGTCTGGAAAGCCTACGAGCGACAGACTTCACCTGTCTAATTTGCTTCAATTTCTGATATAATTCAATTATGCCCTTGTAGCTTAATGGATAAAGCAGCGGTCTTCGGAACCGCAAATGGGGGTTCAATTCCCTCCAAGGGCGCAGAATGTGGTTTGTCTATATAATTCAATGTAGTGATAAAAGTTTATATACTGGCATAACGAATAATCTTAAAAGACGAATTAACGAACATAATGTTAGTAATAGCGTTAGTTCAAGATATGTCCGATCAAGAAGACCAGTAAAATTGGTATTCAGTCAAATTGCAAAATCGAAAAGTGAAGCATTAAAAAGAGAAGCTGAAATTAAGAAATTATCGAGGAAGATGAAAGAAAATATTCTGGGCCGCTAGCTCAATTGGCAGAGCAGTACCCTCTTAAGGTAACGGTTCCGAGTTCGACTCTCGGGCGGCTCACAAGTAGAGTTTCTTCACGTATCGATTTCCTTCATGCCGCCTTTAATTTCAACGATACTCATAGCGGCTACCGTATGTGAATCGGCGTGTGGGGGGGACGTATCATCAGGAGCTTCAATCGCGATGACAAGTACATACACATCAGCCTGTCCGTTCGTAGCCCGTACAATAATTTTCTTTATTGCTTTGAGTGTTTCGCCTGTACTGACTACATCATCACCGATCCAAATAACCAAAGTCTTTCCTTCTGTTGCGAGAGCTTCAGTTTGAGCGGAAAGATATGCTGCGTCCCGTTCAATCATGCCGATAGATTTTCCGGACGGTGTAGTAATAGGAGCGTAGTGTTCTATTAAGTCAGGTTGAGCCAATGCGACATCTGACTCTTGTTTTCCTCCAACGAGATCAATAACTCTGATGTCGTACTCCACAGTCTGTTGTGCTCGCGATACTGCTTCATGTAATGCTTCAGTTGATTTATGTGAAGGGGGAATAACAAGCACGCGTATTCCGTGAGCTACAATTTGACCTGCGTACCATTGTACAGCGGATTCATAGAGTCCGGGAGTGAAGAACTCCGTATCCGGATTGGGACTTATGTTGAGATAAAAAATGGTGTCTTTTTGATCTGGCTGATCTGGAGGGCCAACATCTAATCGAGGTAAATTGAACTCTTCACCGCTTACGCTTACTCGTAATGACGTGGCTTTCCCTTTATCATATTGGATTCTCTCACGACCAAATGCGGTAGGCGGTACCCAATTTAATACGATATCTACATTTTGTTTGTGACCTTTTTGGTTTTCAAGTCCTGACATAATGAAATAGACAACCCGTTTATTGTATTGAAGTGATTATTTCTGTCAAGTAGGAATATGTACATGAGATACTTAAATAAGTTTAATTTTCCCATAATTAAATGCGGAAATTGTGCGGTATTGTAATTTCTTCTGTTTTCCGTTTTCTTGACAGTCAAAACATCCTATGACATCATGGTTTTGTTATGCAAAAGGCTCTGAAAGTATTTGTATGGTTTCAACTGACAATAATTCTTCTTCTTGTTAATTTAACTGTTCTGACTTTTTATAAATCAGCAAATACAAAAGATAATAATAGCAATTCATCTGATATAACACTTGCCCCACAGCAGGGGAGTGGCAAAGTATTAGGAACATCTATCGAAGGCTCTGACGCACGGTCATTTTTACTCAAACTTTTCATCGAGCGGTATCAACCAAATTCTCCCTTTCTTCCTTTAACAGACTATCTTATAACAACAGCAGATACGCACCAAATTGATTTTCGACTCATTCCTGCAATAGCAATGTGCGAGTCTAATCTCGGAGCAAAAATCCCATCGAAAGATTCATATAACGCGTGGGGAATAGCTGTCTACACAGGAACATCCAATGGGAAAAAATTTAACGATTGGGAACATGCAATTGATTGGGTGGGGAAGTTCATCAGGGAAAAATTTTACAATCGTAGCATTACAGATCTCGAAGAGATTGGAGCCATCTGGGCCCCTCCATCCGTCTCAAATAACGATTCCTGGGCACGCTGTGTCGAAGGTTTTATGGCTAAAATTCGATAAATAAGCCTATAACTTGACAAATGCTCTCCTATAGGGTATAGTCTCCACTTAGATCCTAAAGTAGATTTCCCTGAAATCAGCTCTAGGATTTTTTAATGGCTATGAAACATACACTTATTCTTGTTTTGGCCTTTCTATTGTTTACCCCTTCACACGCCTTTGCTTTCGAAAAAGAGGCAGGGGCTACTGCTACGCTATCTGGATCATTTGGTGAATTTGTTCATGACACGCGCGTTATGCAGCTTGCAAATTATCTGAAGGCTGTCAATTCTCCCATGGCTGGCAACGCAGTTTATTTTATCCGCGAAGCTGACAGATTAGATCTCGATTGGAAACTCGTTGCCGCAATCTCCGGTGTTGAATCATATTTTGGAAAACGAATACCTACAAACTCATATAACGCATGGGGATGGGCGATATTTACGGGCAGATCTGACGGCCGCCATTTTGAAA
>CAYMYO010000019.1:0-6472 GCA_964394685.1 uncultured Gammaproteobacteria bacterium | reverse complement strand
CAAGTGGAAACAACAGAAAGGAGAATGTGTACGGGATGTACTGAACTAGTACATGATTTTGGCATTTTTAACACATTTCTGTATAATGCTACGAGACATCACGTATGGAAGTATCAGAAACAGTTAATATTCCGCCAATAGATAGTTTACCGAACAGACCGCCGGAGATTCCTGAAAATGCGTTTGTTCCAATGCTGCTTTTAAAAAAAGCACAACGTCCAGAACAACCAATCCCTATTGATATCCAAACTGAAGCACAACGAGCTGCTTTATCAACCATGCTCATGTTGGGAATTGATATCTCTAAATATCGCCAAAATGTAGCTATTGACGATCTGGTTGATTTACATACAACTAATGCGGAAGGAAAATTAACCTTACCAAGAAAACCAGATAGTGATGCTTCAATGTTCGTAATAGTATTAAGCGCGAATCCCTTATATGATAATGGTCGAGAAGTGGGTTCATTTATAACGGAAGACAATAAAATTTTTATTAATCTTCATAACATAGATCAATATATTTTAAATAGAGTTCCAACAGCTATAAAAGTCGGATTGTCTATAATTGAGGAAACGCTTCATCAAATTCAAGTTAACTATTGGGGTAGACAAAAAAAACCCAATATGGATTCTGTTTATGATATTAAGAAACATAGACAAGATCCTCTGGAAAACGAAATGTACCCTTATCTTGTGAAAATCGGTCAATCGTTATACCCTTAGAAAATAGGTTCTGATTTTTTGTAAGCTCCGCAACAAAAAAACGAACTTTGAAAATTTGTTATACTACAATTGATGATATGAAATCGAAAATTGTTGTGTCTTCAGTCAACACTCCTCTATTAGTGTTTCTTCTTGTTTTTGGTCTTATTGCGCTTATGTTTTTACTTGTTCGGCAGACAGACAGAAATGTACTTGGAACAACAGATACTGTCGCAACAACAAGTTATGTTAAAGAGTTGTATGTCCCTCTTGGAACAGGAACAAATATTACTACTGATTGGACCGATGTGAAAGGTGCAGCGGTATATATAGACACAAAGCTTTATGGAAAGTTTAAGAAAGTTACATTTGAAGCAAGTTTGAGCGTTCCATCAGGTAGCCAAACCACCTATGTACGGCTTTATAATGCAACGGATAAACATCCGGTGTGGTACTCGGAAATGAGTATGTCCGGAGCAGGCCCAGAATTACTTACATCCTCAGCAGTTACTCTTGACAGCGGAAACAAGCTCTACCAGGTGCAAATGAAATCACAACTAGGATCCACGACTAATTTATTGCAAGGAAGGGTACATATTATTACATACTAAAAAGTGCCAGGGGTGGGGGTCGGACCCACGACTCCACGCTTATGAAGCGTGTGCTCTACCACTGAGCTACCCTGGCTGAACGTTTGTATTGTACAAAATTAAAAGAACAAATTCCACCATTTTTTCCAGTTTGGTACTATCATTGTTTCTTTTTCCTTGATTTGCGCTTGGGTTTCATCTGATTCCACCAAGATGATTGTTTCTCCAACTTTTGCCAGATTGAGTCTTTCCCTGGCCTCTTTTTCAATAAACTCAGGAGTTTGGGCAAGTTTGAGCTTATTTTGGAGATTTTCCTGTTCTTTTTGAAGTCGCACCAATTCCTGCTGTTTTGCTATCAGCAAGCTTTTTCGGCTCATCAGCCGAACGACAGACTGAGAAAGTCCAAATATGGTCACGAGAAGCCCCACAAGGGCAGCGAAAGGGAGAAGTGATAATCGTGGTCTATGGGTCATAGTACTCTCATTTCCAGCACTTGCATTGGCTACGGGCTTATGATATTATAGGCTTTAATGGCCTCAGATTTTAAAGCAACCAATGATCAATTCATCGAATACCTAAGCTCTCGGAAACGCGCTCGTGCTACCATCGTAGCATACAAAAAAGACATCGAGCAAATGATTGCGTTTTTGGAGTCTATGGGGAAAAAATCCATCAAAGAAGTTACATTTGATGAACTTTCCACGTTTCTTAAGAAACTGGCAAGCGATAGCTATACCCCAAAGTCAGTGTCCCGAAAGATCAATTCTATTAAGACATTTTTTCGGTTTCTTAAAGGGGCAGGAAAAATTACCACAGACCCGGCTATTGAGATTGAACATCCCAAATATGAGGTAAAACCACCTCGTATTCTATCCAAGCTTGAATACCGGGCGCTTCGGGATGCTTGTCGGGGAGATGTCCGCATGTATGCAATCGTAGAACTATTCTTGCAAACCGGTATCCGGATTGGAGAATTGGCAGCCCTTACAACAGGCGATGTGAAAAGTAATGAACTTCATATTGCATCTCAAGAAGGACATGAAGAAAGGAATGTACCACTCAATAAAGCCGCGCAGGAAGCAGCTACAAAATATTTAGCTATTCGGGTAGATGGAACAAAAAGTAACGCACTGTTTATTACCAAAACCGGAAGAGCACTCCTTATTCGGAATATTCGTACAGCAATTGATCGGTATTTCAGAATTGCTGGAATTGAAGGAGCAAAGGTCAATGATTTACGGCACACGTTTATCGCCCATCATCTCATGGCAGGAACTCCCATTACAACACTATCCAAACTTGTCGGTCACAAACGACTTTCCACAACGGAAAAATATCTCGAGCTTGTCAAAGGCAAGCAATCTGACAGCGTGAAGTTAGAAGAGTTATAATGTCTTCATGGATAAGGCGTATACTCCAAAAACAGTCGAGCAGGATATTTATTCCATGTGGGAGAAAGGTGGGTATTTTACTTCAACGATTGATTCAAAGAAGAAACCTTTTTGTATCATCCTTCCTCTTCCCAACGCAAATGATCCCATGCATATGGGACACGCCATGTTTGCTGTGCAAGACATTCTCATTCGGTATCACCGGATGAAAGGAGACCCTACATTATGGCTTCCTGGTGGCGACCATGCTGGGATTGAAACGCAGTTTGTGTTTGAGAAAAAGCTGGCTCGTGAAGGAAAAAGCAGGTTTGATTTCGACCGCGATACCTTATATAACATGATCGCTGAATTTGTGGACGCGAACAAAAATATCAATCGGGATCAGATGAAACGATTGGGATTTTCCCTTGATTGGACGCGGTATCACTACAGTTTAGAGCCCAAAATAATAGAACAAGTATTAAAAACATTCGTCAAACTCCATGAAGATAAACTTCTGTATCGTGAAGAACGACTGGTGAATTATTGTACAAAATGCGGCACGAGTTTTTCTGATCTTGAGGTTAAACACGTAGAACAAATAGACAAGTTGTATTACATGAAATACGGTCCATTTATTCTTGCTACTACCCGCCCCGAAACAAAATTCGGCGACACCGCTGTTGCGGTTCATCCCAAAGATAAACGATATCAACAGTGGATAGGAAAAGAAATTGAATTTGAAGGATTAAACGGAAAAGTAAAACTTGCGGTGGTAGCGGATGAGGCAGTTGATCCGGTATTTGGGACGGGAGTTGTAAAAGTGACACCTGCTCATGACATGACAGATTATGAAATAGGGATTCGGCACAATCTTCCGATGAAACAAGTTATCGGACTCGATGGGAAATTAACATCTCTTGCTGGTTCCTATGCAGGATTACGGGTCAAAGCTGCACGGGAAAAAGTGGTAGCAGATTTAACGGCAAAGGGAATGATGGATCATATTGATGAAGTGTACGTGCATAGTGTAGGAACCTGTTATAAGTGTGGAACCATTCTCGAACCTCTTCCCCTTCCCCAATGGTTTGTAAAAACAAAACCGCTCGCTGAAAAAGCCATAGCTGCGGTAAAAGAGGGAAAAACAAAAATAGTTCCTCTCAAACGATTCGAAAAATTATATTTTGATTGGCTTACCACTATCCATGATTGGAATATCAGCAGGCAAATTGTGTGGGGTCCGCGTATTCCCGTTTGGTACTGTGTAGACTGTAATTCAAATATCAAACTATCATTTATCGATAGTAAGGGGCAAAAGATAACAGAAACGTATGGTGAGTTGAAACAAACATATGCATTTGATGAAATAGTAAAAGGATTACAATCAGTCATTGCCCCTATTGAAGCAACGTATGCGTTGCAACATGATACATGTATCACATGTCATGGAAAGAATTTGATTCAGGAAACAGACACATTTGATACGTGGTTCTTGTCCGGTCAATGGCCGCTTACGACACTTGGGTATCCTGATGGTCAAGATTTTAAATATTTCTACCCCACTTCAGTTCTTGATACCATGTGGGATATTTTGTTTTTCTGGGTGGCGCGTATGATGATGATAGGAATGTATCTGACGGGTATTCCGCCATTTGAGACAATCCATCTTCATAGCAGAGTTGTGGATAGTAAAGGACAAAAAATGAGCAAAAGTAAAGGAAATGTAGTAAACCCTCTTACTATGGTTGATGCCTATGGCGCTGATGCCTTACGCATGGCGCTTATGTTTGGAGCAGCCCCCGGAAGCGATATCAGTATATCGGAAGACAAAGTGCGCGGCATGCGCAATTTTGCTAATAAACTCTGGAACATCGCACGATTATTTTGTATGAATATGGAAGGAGTGACAGAAGAATTACCGTTATATTCTAAAGACGCAGAGATTGTAAAAAAACTGAATACTGTCATTAAAGATGTGACGAAATATATAGAAAAATATCGGTTTTCCGATGCAGCACAGACTATTTATGAGTTTACTTGGCACACTGTTGCCGATAGTTATCTAGAAAAAAATAAAGAGCTGTTTAAAAAGGGTGATTTACAAGCTCTTGCGGTGTATCGGCATATTTTAATAACAATTTTGAAATTATTACATCCGTTTATGCCATTTGTGACGGAATCGATTTGGGGACAGATACCAAGAAAACACAACGAACCTCTTATTATTTCTTCCTGGCCAGCAGTTAACGGATAGGCGCAAGCGGTTCGACAGTCGGAATAGCAGTTGGATATATGATGCTTGTTGGTATAACACTGCCTTTTTGAATTCCACCAAATGAGAGCGATTGAACAATGGTGTTAAAAATAATTTCGTCAGCAGCAAAATCTGTTGTAATACCGCTTGGTGAAAAATGATTAATCTCAAGAGACAGGGTATCAGTTACTTCAATCATGTATCCATGCATTCTGGAAAATGCATAGCCTCCGATGGTAGATCCAACTTGAGATGTTGTGAATTCCGTCGCCGGTTTTCCAACTATTGTTGTTTTATTTACCACAAATGATTTTCCTCCCGCATCACTAATAATTTTTCCCCGAAAATCCGCAAGCACCTGTCCGGCACCTCGAGCAGCAATAGTAAACCTGGTACCACCAGGAAGATATGTTCCTTGGGATCCGCACGCAGATCCATCGCAAATAGGAGGAAGAACAGTTGAAGGAAGTGTGAATGAAATATCAGAAATCGGTTGTCGTGTCAGTCCGTTTAATACAGAATACACTTTTGGCGCAGCCGTTGCCTCAGGAGCTGTGAACAATAAAGCACCCGCTTCAGTTGATTCATCTGTAACAACGTTTGGTTTTTGAGTCGTGGGACTAGTCGGAGAGGTTTGTAAAGAAGTTATGTAATCTCTGATATAGCCGCTTAGCACAAAACCAACAATAAAAAGAATAATAAAAAAGAGCAAGCCCTTGAAAAACCCAAGAATTTTATTTGGTTTTTTTTCAGCCAAAGGCTGAGGTTGAGGATTAATAATTGGTGTTTCTTCGTAAGAAAGAGGTTCATTTGTAGGTGGAGTAGAAATAGGTTGTTCATCCATATATCCTCATTGTTCCACGAAACATAAAGAAGTGTCAAATACTTTGTTATGCTCGTTCGACGTATGATCCGGTTTCGGGATCAATAGCAATCATTTCGCCTTGTTTGATAAAGAGCGGCACATTGACTTCTGCGCCTGTTTCGAGAGTTACTGCTTTCATGGCTCCTCCGACTGTATTTCCTTTTGCTCCGCCTTCATTGGCCTCTGTTACCAAAAGCCTGACTTTTTTTGGCAGACGGACTCCCACTGCATCTTCTTCATGAATGAGGATCTGATACGTATCATTTTCTTTCATAAACCGGACAAAATCACCAATCAAAAGCTTTGGGACTGTTACCTGATCGTACGTTCGGTTATCCATAAATACATATCCATCCCCCTCCGGATACAGATATTGCATTTCATGGGTTTCGACCGGAAGTTCTTCGACGGATTCTCCGGATTTATACGTAAATTCCTGGACCTTGCCTGTTTTAAGAGACTTGAGCCGCGTCCGGACAAACGCTGATCCTTTGCCGGGATTAACATGCTGAAACTCCATAATCTGGTGCGGTTCGTTTTTAAACGTAACAAAAATTCCCTTTTTAAAATCAGCGGTAGAAATCATTGCCATAATCCTGGTATTATCCCACGAAGCTGGTTATTTTTCAAACAGATGTACTAGTTCAGTACATCCCGTACACATTCTCCTTTCTGTTGTTTCCACTTGG
>CAYMYO010000018.1:3709-7697 GCA_964394685.1 uncultured Gammaproteobacteria bacterium | reverse complement strand
CTTCAATTGCTTGGGTGACAATATGAAGATGTCCTTGCGGAGGAAGATCTCCGGGGACAGTGGTGTCGAACCAATCTGAGTTAGTTCCTGGTTCATAGTTCCTGGTTGATAGTTTTTGGTTGAGAGCGGATTCAATGGTTTTTTTCACTCCGTTAAGAACCACGCCGATTTGTTGCTTATCCTCTGTTGGAATTGTTTTCATGCATGACGCAAGTCGTCCAAACTCACTCTCTTTTCCAAGCCACGTCAATTTGAGCTGATCAATCGGCTCAGTGCTTTCATCAATTGCAGCCACAGCATCTTCCTGCAATGTCAAAAGTAAACGAATAAGCTGCTCCTTAGCAATTGGTTCTTCTTTTCGAATTATTTTTTTCATGTTCATATTTATTGTACGTTTTTTTCTATCACAAAAAAAGTCCCGCTTAACGGGACTTATCTTTATTGCGATTACACAATATCTTTAAGCCCCAAGTGCGGTGCTAAAGATTGCGTTAAATGCTTCCGGCTTGTTGACAATGAAATATGCCATGATTTTTCGATCAATAGTTATGTTCTTTTTTTTAAGGCTGTTCATGAATTTGCTGTATGACGTGCCTTTTGCAGCAACTGCGTGGGAGATTCTGGTGATCCAAAGAGATCGAAAATCCCGTTTCTTATTTTTGCGTCCTGCAAATGCGTATTCGCCGGCATGAAGATATGCTTCTTTGGCGACCCGAATAAGCCGCCTTTTCGTCATCCGATAACCTTTGTTGGCTTCGAAGATTTTCTTATGTTTTGCGTGACTGGTGACGCTTCGTTTGACTCGCATACATTATGTTCGTAGAAATTTTGTTATTATTTGAATATATTTTTTATTGTGAAGCGCAATTGCCTTATCCTGTCGTCGTTTGCGTGAACCGCTTTTTTTCCTGCGTAAATGGCGCGCTCCCTGCACGTTATGCATGACTTTACCTGTCGCTGTTATTTTGAATCGTTTTGATACGATTTTCTTGGTTTTTACTTTTGGCATACAGGGTATTATACGCTATTTCCTTGTGTTGAATCAAGCGGATTTTTTGTTGGGAACCATCATGGCTGAAAGTACTTTTCCTTCTAAACGTGCTTCGCGAACGAGTTTTGCTCCGACTACTGCTGCGACAAAACGTTTCATCACGTCAAAACCGAATTCTTTTCGTGTGATTTCTCGACCTTTAAAAACTACGTTGATTTTTACCTGATTGCCCTCTTTGATCCAATCCTGAGTTTGCGCGAGTCTTGTATCAAAGTCATGCTGGCCGATAAACGGCCGGAGGCGTGCTTCTTTGACCCCGACATTCTTTTGGCTTTTTTTGCTTTCCTTTTCCTTTTTTTGCTCCTGATATTTGAATTTTTTGTAGTCAATCAGTTTAGCTACAGGCGGAACTGCGTTGGGGGCAATTTCCACGACATCAATGCCCAATTCTTTTGCTTTCTGGAGTGCCTCGATTTTAGTGAGAATCCCAACTTGTTTCCCCTCTTCATCCAACAGCCGTACGGTAGGACTAATGATTTGGTAATTGAGGCGGTAGTGTTTAAAGCTTGTGTTCAATGTCGTTTGATAAACGGTTAATAAAATCTGATAAGCTAATAGCTTTGAGATCCTCCCCGCTTCTCGTTCGTACGCTGACAGAGTTATCAGCCATTTCCCTATCGCCAATTATAGCCATAAATGGGATTTTTTGCAACGTCGCTTCTCGAATTTTTGCTCCCATTGGCTCGTTTTTGTCATTAAGCTCTACTCGTATACCGGCATCTTTGAACTGCTTCGCGAAACTTTTTGCCGCTTCCACATGACGTTCTGCAATGGGGATTATTGATAGCTGTACCGGAGCAAGCCATAATGGAAATGCTCCTGCATACTGCTCAATTAAAATTGCCAAAAATCGATCAAATGATCCCAAAATTGCTATATGTAACACTGCCGGACGAACTTCCTTCCCTGTTTGGTCGATATACGTCATATTGAAGTTTTCTGGCTGGTTAAAATCAAGCTGCACCGTTGTCAATTGCCATTCCCGACCAAGAGCATCTTTGACCATAATATCAATTTTTGGTCCATAAAAAGCTGCTTCTCCAATACCCACAAAATACGGGATGTTTTGTTTGGTGATCGCTTGTTTGAGTGCTTTTTCCGCAATGTTCCAAGATTCTTGTCTGCCTAAATATTTATCTGGTGTTTCGGGATCGCGTGTTGAGACGCGGGCTCGATATTCTGTAAACCCAAATGTTTTAAAAATATGAACGGCAAGCTCTAATATCCTGTCAATTTCCTCTGCGATTTGTTCATGACGGACAAATGTATGGGTATCATCCTGTGTAAGTGATCGAACACGTAAAAGTCCATTGAGTTCTCCTTGTTTTTCGTTTCGATAGACAGTCGCGTTTTCAGCAAGTCGAAGGGGTAACTCTCGATAGGAACGTGGCCGTTCATTATAAATTTGGAAATGATGCGGACAATTCATCGGTTTCACCACGTATTCATCGTCGTCAAGTTTCATTGGGTTAAACATCGCGTCATATTCTTGCCAATGACCGCTTTGTTTATATAAATCTGATTTGCCGACATGAGGAGTCCACACAAATTTATATCCCCGTTTCTCTTTTTCTTCGATTATCCAATTCTCAAGTGCACGTCGAAGCAATAATCCTTTGGGCATGTATAATGGAAAGCCAAGTCCCACAGAGGGGCTGATAAGAAACAATTCCTGTTCTTTCCCGATTTTTCTATGGTCTCGTTTTTTAGCTTCCTCTATTTGCCAAAGATACTGATCGAGGTCCTTTTGTGAAGAAAATGCCGTGCCATAGACTCTCGTCAGCATTTTGTTCTTTTCATCTCCATGCCAGTACGCGCCAGCCACTGATAATAGCTTGAATGCCTTTACCATACCTGTTGATGATGCATGAGGACCGCTGCAGAGATCTGTATCAATATCGCCGATGTTAAACAGAGAAATTTTTTCGCCTCGTTTTTCTATATCATCCACCCATTCCAGTTTGTATGGATTATTTTTGAATACCTTTCTGGCTTCAGACGGAGAAATAATTTTTTGCATCATTGGTAGGTTTGCGTCAATGAGTCGTTGCATTTCCTTTTCAATTTTTGGAAAATTTTCCTCGGATATTTTTTGAGCAAGATCAAAATCATGGTAAAATCCATCAGACGTCGCGGGCCCCATCGCTTTTTTTAAGTTTGGATAGAGATTTTGAAGAGCCGTGTGAAGCACATGCTCTGCAGTATGCCGTAGTGCCCACAGTTCCTGTTCCTTTTTTGACATCTTTTGTAATTTTTCTTCCAGTACTTTTGACATAGTCCTCCTTATACGAAAAAAGCCACCCTCTGTTGGATCCCTTCGACTTCGCTCAGGGAGGTCCCATCCAACTTCTGTGACTTAATTAACATCTTTACGCTCGGCTCGCCTTCTGGCGGCCTGATGCAGCGCTTTTCTTTGGGGTTAGTAATCCCATGCAAACGAAAAGAATTTTTACTAAACTAATAATACTATACCAATAATTATTTTCATTAGCAATAGGTAATTTGTTATCATGTAACGGAACATGATAGCAAAGTCTAAAATGCCTTTCTTTCTTTGTAGGCGCGGCTTCTCTGTATGCTTTGTATGTTTTTCCAAACCTGAGTTGGACCGCCAACCGAAGCCAATGTTGAAACAATTCCTTCTTCAATTTGTTTGAATATTGCATCAATTTTTTCTCGTTTTTGAAGCCGTGTCAGCATCAATGTGTACCCTTGTCCTCCGGTTTTTAGAGCGGTACTTACGCGATTAATTGTTGTGAAGCTCACTTTCAAATATGAGGCAATTGCTCGATGATTGTATCTTTTTAAGAGCAAATATGCGATGCATAAGCGTTTCGGTAACATAATCCGCTCTGTGGGGGTAAGGAAATCCTCAAGAAGCGATTGAACTTCTGATGATGTTTGTACCTCTTTTAAGATATCAACAAAAATTTCATA
>CAYMYO010000018.1:0-3609 GCA_964394685.1 uncultured Gammaproteobacteria bacterium | reverse complement strand
GGTTTGTTTTTGAAGGCGAAAATGATTTTGTCGATGTAATTTGCGAGGTCTTCGTGGTAGTACACATCGGGAATGACAATACTTTCCTGTTCTGCCGCGACTGGTTCGATTTGCAGAACTCCAATTTTCATCAGTCTCAAAATCATATTATTGGCATACGCTTTGACTTTCAGGACTTCATTCCAAAATAAAGCGCGTTTATTGGTAAAAAAGGGAGTGACCACGTCAAAGCGGATGATGCGCCTATCTGTTATATATGTTTTATCGCTTGTTTGTGTTTTCCAAAACCACCAAATTGTTATCGTAAGCACGAGGATGCTAAGGAGTGTAGCGATTGTCTTAACTGGAGTAGCGAGCAGTGGAATAAAGGAAGTTATGGAAAAGATAATTGCTATGATAAAAAGGAATACTGTGATGACAGTTATCAGCGAAAAGATAAAACGAGTAATATGAGGAGCAATAACAGTAAGCACTCGTTCATCAGTTTGTTGCCCGTCGAATTGCATAGCTTAATTATACCCTCTTTTTCGGAACTGTAAACATATAGACATGATTTGCTTCATCTTTATCAGTACAGGGAATATGGGGAAATATAAAACTATTTGAAATAATTTTTGTGCCCGGCTTGGTTTCTTTCAGAAGCTTATCCTCGAGTTGTTTCATTTTCCAGGGAATGAGATACAGTAAAATGACATCTGCCTTTGAAATATCAGCCTGCCAGAAGTTTTTCCAAATAGCGCGAACATGATAAGGAGAAAAAATTGCTTTTATGTTTGTAAAAAGAACAAGAAATGGGTTAATTTCAAATCCTGTTGCTCTCGCCCCTTGTTGAGCTGCTAAAAATAATAATTTTCCGTCACCGGATCCAAGATCTATAACACGTGTTCCCTTCGTTATATGTGCAAGTTCAATCATTCGTTTAGCAGATTTTAACTTTGAAGGAACGAAAGGGGCTCCCGTATAGAACGAAAGTACAAGAAAAAAGAAAAACAGGGCAAATACAAATTGAATAAGAAGAAAGACCCAAGAAATCATAGTGGACGCACCAGGATTTGAACCTGGGACCTTTGCAATGTGAATGCAACGCTCTAGCCAACTGAGCTATGCGTCCAGCATCCTCCATTATATATGAAAATTACCCGGCTTGGGTAGCGAGGGTTCGTTCTGAGGATAAACCAAAGGATGTACCGTGTTTTTTGTACATGCCCCAGTAACCGCGTTTTTTCTTTACATTAGCATTCCATGCGGAAAGCCAGACACGGCTATCATCAACCCGTTCACGAATTCCCTTAAGAAGCTGCTTGAGTTGTTCAAAAAAGTTCAAATGATATATACCTGGTTCAACTGGCATTTCCATGACCGCTGTTTGGATTTCTTGTTGAAGGCCTCGAATAGATTTTGATAACGCTTGTAGCTCTTGACGGATTGCGTCAAGTTTTTGCTTGGTTTCAGCAACGTCTTTTTGAATGAGCGGTTGAATGAGTTCTTTATTTGATATTCTTGGTTGTATTTGTTCTCTTGGCTCCATGGGAACGTTTTCGTCAGCGAAGCGCTTTTCTGATGGTTGACTGTGTGTAGATCTTCCACTGATAATATCTTGGAGGGCATCTGTTGCTATTTGTGTCGCTGAGTCTTTTGTTGTTTTCGCAACATTTCCTCCAATACTTCGTACGGTTTCCAATACGTTATCTCCCACGACGTAGGGGTTTAGTCTTTTTTTTGCTTGTTGTGGTTGCTGGTTCATACGTTGGCCCATAACTGTACTATTTGGGCAGGTTCTTTCTATCTAATACACTATTTATGAAAGATTTGCAAGCATATCAATTGTTTTTTGCCTCCGAAGAATGGTGGCAAGATAGTATTTCTGATTTTCCATTGCTTTTCGTTCATCATCGGATTTTGCTGTTTTAATCACTGCATTGATATCATCGTCAGATATAATAACGCCTTCAATATCAGCAATTGCTTCAAGTCCAAATTCAAGCGTGAGTGTGCGTTTCGCTTGTTCTTCGTATTCATGACGAATTCCGTCAGCTGTACGATTCGTTGATGCGAGATACTGTTCAACAGAGAGACCAAGTTTTTTTGTTTGATCCACAAGATCAGATAAGAGTCTATTGACTTCCTGCTCGAGAAGGATTTTAGGAAGTACGGTTGTTATTGATGTATAAACGATTTGTAAAAGTTCATCAAGTTTGACTTTTTCCTCATCCCCGCCTGCCGGCGAGGCAGGTTTCTTTTGTTCTTCTCCGGGTAGCCAAATCTTTTTATTGGAAGCTTTTAAGTCATGTATTGCTTCTTTGTATTTTCCCAGTTTGATATCCGGTTTTTCACAGGTTATTGCAAGTATTTTCCATTCCTGTCCCTCTTTTGCCTCAACAAGATTTATTTTTGGCATGACAATAGGATGAATTTTTTCTTGTTGAACTGCTTCAGCGTACAATTTTGGAATAAGACGTTGCAATACCTCTTCATACACTTTTGTTTTATCCAGTTTTTCTTCAACAGCAGATCGTGGCGCTTTTCCCTTTCTAAATCCGGGAAGTTCTGTTTCCTTGACAAAATCTTCAACAACCTCGTTATATGTTTTTTGGATGCTCTCCCAAGGAATGGAAAGCGTGAGTTCAACTGTTTTATCGTCGTGGCGAGCAAGTTGAATATTCATGGCGGAAGTATATCATCTCGAATCCTCAAATCCAAGAGGAAGTTCAATGGCTGGTGGATTGAGGATGGTATCGTTTATCGTAAGATTGGACACTGTTGCAGAAAGCGAGGCAACGGAGTCTCGAGCAATGAGAAATGCGCTCGTTGTTGCAATAAAAGATTCATTGCGTGTCGCTTGCGAAGTCGCGTTTGACGCGGGAGTCGGTGTTGTTTGAATAGATGGGTTTATTTGTTTAATAGTTCTATTTGCCCAAAATCCAACCCAAACTCCAAGAAAAAGTGTAAGGACTATATAAAGTATTTTTTTCAACATAGATTAATCCTTGTACTGTATAAGCGTAATTAGTTCTTGCATAAATGATGTCCCTTCGCTCAAGTACTGTTTCGCTTCATTGAGATTTTTTTGAATGGTCATAAAAAGCTCATCCATCTCAAGTTGCGCATTTCCTTTGAATTGAGAATTAGCCGTCATGATTTGCTCGACTTTTTGCTGGTAGAGATTCTGTTTGTTATTTATTTGAAGGAGCCATCTGTCAATAGTACTTTGTTTTTCAGGTGTTACATTCGATTTATTGAGATCAACAACTTTTCGAAGAGCCTCAAAATTATTTTTATATTGTGTATCTATCTTCATAAGTTCACCTAGTGTTAGGGCAGTAAGTGTTTGACGAACACCTGCATACAAGACGAGATAATGGGACTCAAGTTGTTTTGACACGTTTATTGCATCAGTTATGGAGCCAATCGAACCGATCAGTTGTGAATGGTTGACGAGAAAAGTGTTTTCATTTTGAATAAGCCGTTGATACAGTTGTTTATCAATGGCTGTCAGTCCCTGGTTTTCATTGAGTTTTTCTGTCAAAAGCAAGAGGTAGGATCGAAGAAGAGAATTTCGTTGAATGATCATTGTTTTTGTTGTATCAAGGGCGGTTGTTTCTGCAAGGA
>CAYMYO010000017.1:0-14565 GCA_964394685.1 uncultured Gammaproteobacteria bacterium | reverse complement strand
CGCAGGTACAAGATGCACTGCAATAGGGTGCTGGATTACATGTTCCTCCTGAACAACTCGTTGAGGAACATCCGCAGGTACAACTTGCTTTGCAATAGGGGTCTTTGCAGCACGTAAATCCAAAACTACATGTACCGGTCACCGAGCACATGCTATAGGCAGAACACGTATCATCCACACATGTCCCGCCGGCAGATGAACACGTTGCGGCATTGGCTGGAGAAGGAAAAACGAAGTATATCCCGATGACAAGAAGAACCAAAAGAAAAAACCGCTTCATAAAACTAGCGTAGCATATTTCTAACAAAGAACCAATCACCTTTTATGGAATGATCGCGTAGGGAGAAATAAATGTCGAAGTATTAATAATTTTTTTTTGGTCATTAATATTTTCAAGAAAATATCCCTTTGTAAACAGGTTTAACGCAGCTAAATCATCTCCTTCTTCCTCCACCACCTGCCTGACGCGGGCAAAGGCAGGGTCGTCGATAAGATCTGGATTGGCAACGGAGTTCATAAAGGGTGCAATTCTAATTTTATTTACAGCTCCATTCAAAAATTGTTCGATGTTATTTATGAATAAATGAGCCCGGGATGTTTCAATATCTGGTGAGTCTTTAATATAATGTTCTTGTGCTTTTGGATCTATTAATACATGAACAATTGATCGAGCAGTGCCATCAGGATTAGATTGTGTAAAGACAATTTCAAGCAAGTCAGGATTGTTGGAATCTTGATTTATTGCAATAACATTATTTTTTTCGATTACCATATAAAGCGTTCTATAGGGTTGGATAGTTGATCCTTCCACGGCATCGTCAACATAATTTCCTTGTCCTGTAATTTCCGGGTGGGCGGCGAGGTAGGCGAGTTCGGCGTCGAGTTGGGTTTGCGGAATGCCGTCCATGTGGCCGTCGTTGTTTGCATCGGCAAAGCGGGCAGAAAGATCAACTTGATTGAGCGGTATCTTTCCGTCTTCTCCAATGCCGACTTTTAAATCCTGGGCGGGGGAAAATAGATCAATGATTGGCAATATGCTGTTGAGTTGTAATGCTCTAATAAAATCAACAGATTGAGCAATATCAGACTCAGACAGATCTAATTTTCCTGTTTTTCCGGCATCGAGAATAAGTGCTTTGTCTAGATTTGTCGGATCATTGATGTCATATAAGATAACTTTTATCGTACCGTTGTCTGCATATATTGCATATATCGGATCTCCAAGAGTATTAGCATCCGGTCCTAAGAATCTTAATGTCCCCACTGTTTTTCCGTCGGGAAGTTCTTCACTTGGGTTCCAGACAGCTCCGCCGGTCATTATTTTCCCCTTATCATTAAAAAATGAAACGAATGCAAATTCCTGATTGCCTTCTGTTGCAAGGGGGGCGAAGGCAACTTCCAACATATAACCAGTTTTTGGATTGACAATCCTCATATACATGACTTCCATCTGATCAATGCTTGTTTTTGTTGTCTCCGGTGATGTACTATGAATACGTTGAATAATTCCCCGAAGGAGGGTCTTTGCGTTCGGTGCATGGGTTGCGTCAACTTGCGAAATGAGCGCATCATCCAATTTTGTTGTCATGCTTGCTTTTTCCAAACCGGATGTTGGAAAGACTTTGAATAGTACTTCCGGAGCGGGAATGCGTGTTTCCGTTGCTGGTCGTCGCGTTGGTGTTACGGTGAATTCGACTGTTGGTGCTGGTTGCGTGATGGCGGGTCGTGTTGTTTCAGGAGTAATAGTTGGTGGTTTTGGCCCACATGAAGAAAAAATCATCGCACCTGCAACTGCAACAGGAAGAACTCTAATCGCAGCACGCGTGGTTGTAGCAGAGAGAGCTTGCGCTACTTCATCAAGTGAATCAGCAATTTTCTTTTGTGTGTCACCGGTGGGATCGGCGATAATTTTAATAAATTGCTCATCCGGCGTAACGCTTTTTTGTCCACGATGGGCAACTAAAATTGCATCTTCAAGCCGAGCGACTTGACCATCAAGAGCTATCCAGCGTGCTCCATCGGCCTCGTCAGGCATTTTTTTTTCATCGAGAAGCGTGTGTTCTGCTGCCAAACTAACCCATGTACCTAATAATTTCTCACTTAACAATTTTGGTTGACTTTTACCGTTGAATCGAAGTTCACGAGCCCGCGTTTCTTTGGAATGGGTATAGTCGACATACGTCTGTAAGACATCTGCAAATGTTGGTTCCTGATTGAGACGGTCAGTAAACGCATCGATAAGTTGACCAAACGCAGACCCACCGGAAATTCGAGCTTCTAACCCAAGTTTTCCTTCGAGATTTATAGAAGAATGTCCAACTTTTGTTTCTGCCATGGTCATATTTACCCTATAGTACTATTTTTCCTGTTTTGTGTCAAATTAGGCAAGTTTACTCAAGTCTAGAAATATAATTTTCGGCTAACGAATGAAAATGTTCGGCAAATTGCTCAATAAACGATTGATTTTCAAAAAACGGCAATAAATCATCTTTCAAAAAAGATGCAGAAACACGTTGTATTTTTCGGTCTAGTTGCACCAACGCTTCTTTTTTGCTCATGCCCGTTATCACAGAAACAAGACGCCAATTTGGCTTGAATCCCTTTTCCAAAAACCAAATGAAATCATAATAATCCCGGCCCTTGAATCTTTCGATTTTTACTGTTCCTTCCATTTTTTCTCTTGTCAACATAGCGCTTATTTTACCGGCAAAAAGATCCTCCACAGAGTACCGTCTGATTAAAAAAGATACGTTTGGCGCTGATTTGATTGAAACTTCAACGTTATAATCCGCTTTTGGCGCAGGCGCCAGGTCAATCCGTACATGAAGAATTTTGCTATCGCTTACAAGAAGTGTCATACCTAAATCCGAAAGAACCGGAAATTTGAAATATATTGTCCTTTGATTATTTGCCGTTTTTATCTCCAATTTCGAACATTGCAGTTTTTTGACAAAATAATCCTTACAATCGATGGTAAACCGTTTTATGTCAAAGGGTTCACCTTTTTCAATATCAAAATCCAAGTCTTCGGAAAGCCTAGGAAGATCAAAACAAAACCGAAGACAAGTCCCTCCTTTGAAAATAAGCTTAGGTCCCCATTGGGAATTAAAAACAAAGTCAAGAATAGACAACTGAACCACTTCTTTCAGGAGTGTCCTGACAAAAAGAGGATTTTTACCTTTGTTATCCAGATATGTTTGTTTTAATCTATCGATCAACATAGTTTTTTTATCCAAAATAAGACATTCGTCATCTTTCTACTAGCAGTGATTGTTGTATATTTCTCAAATTCTTTAACGTCATCTTGGGAAAAATTATCCCAATTTATCCGGCAGTCATAGATTTCCCGTTCGATATTTTCAATTTTTTTCAGATAAAAATAGTCAAAAAGCGCTTTTGCTTTTGTCGCCACATACAGTATTTTATTTTCCCAAAGACTCTCCTTGTAGCCGGTAAAAAGCTCTGGCTTGACATGTTTATAGAGAAAAGTACCGAGAAAATTTGAAAAGGATCGAGGTGTTTTTGCGGTGATAGACGTTATAGAAAAAACAGATTCCGGAATGAGGCCCTCTTTTGCTAAAACATATTCGGAAGATATATAAGATGGACTTTTTAAAATATTGGCAATATATTCGATGTACGATTCCTTTGTCACTTTTTCAACATAAGAAGAAGAAACGTACAGCCCTTTTTTCAAAGTTTCCAAATAACCGATTTTTGTCAATTGGGCTATTTTTTTATCAAGATTTCTTCCTTTTTTATTGATTAACATCGAGGCCGCGTTTTTACTAAAATAAGGCAGCAATTCGAGTTCTTTTTGATACTGTATTCCAGAAATACTAATCATTTAGTAGTAATTATGAAACAAATTTATGGGTTCGTCAAGAGGATGTTTCAGGAATGTTAGCCATCGAGTTCTTGCTTCGAGAGATTTGCTTGTTTGAGTATTGAAGAAAGAGTACCTGACGCGATTTGTTTGTGATTGGGGACGATAACCGTCTGCAGTTTACCTTCACGGATTCCACGCAGTTTAATATGACTTCCTTTTTGAGAAATAATAACAAACTTGAATTTTTTCAAACGATTAATCAATTCCCGAGCTGAATACAATTTAGGCATACTGAATACTAGGAAACAGCATTTCGAGCCGAAGGTTTGGTAGAGCGAGATTGCCTTTAGGAACTTTTTCATCTTCAAAATAGAGTTCCAATGCTTCTTCGAGATTGGAAAGCGCTTCTTTTGTTGTTTTTCCTTGGCTTGCAATTTCTACTTCAATGGCTTTTGCTACATACCAATCGTTTTCCCGCCACACCAATGCGTGAATCCCAAATTTTTTCACTGATTTTTGTACCTGTTTCATATGTGGTTTATTATAGCACAATGATTCTATATGTGTTTTTACAAACGAAGAGAAGTTTATGCATAGTTCCATAATCCAGATGGTTTTCTTTTGAACGATAGTCTATTTTGATAGCAAGCAAAATCTGGATATGGTTGCTGATAATATCGAGCGAAGAAAGTGGCGGTCATTGGAGAAAGAGACTCGTCACTCATAAGACTTTTAATAATCACCTCTTTAGGAAAACTTCGAAGTACCCAGCGTGCTGCTTCCAAATCACCTTTATCTAAAAAGCCGGTTAATGACATAGTAAGGTTTTTCTTTTGGGGAAAGTGTTTCAAATTGCACGTCCCAGAAAAAACGTTTGAATGTGTCCGGAACATGGTCAGGAAGCTGTCGATCAGCCATGGATATAGTATACACTATTTTTTCAGGAGAAACAGTTCTATGATGGTGAGAAGCGCGACTGTATAGATGCCAAAGACAATCCAGGCAAGTTTGTTATCCAGCGGCTCTTTCTCCCAGCATGTTGGAACGTGGATACGCCAGAAGTCATGATTGAGTTTGAGAAAGTGTTTCATAAAAAAAAGAAAAAAACTTCCGACCCGGAAGTCTTTTTGACCTGATGTAGAGTATAAAAGAAACATTTGTTTGACACAAGACGGAATTTCGTTTATCTTAAGATTAAGGAGAAAATTTTATGAATAAACTACATCATGGTTTTATCCCTCTTATTCCGATTTTAGTTATCGGCGGATCATTTTTAGTCACTTTTGGAGTTATTGCGGTGAAAACAGAAGGATTTAGGACTCTCAGCATCAAGGCAAAAGCCGGCAATCCCTGCATAAGTTTTACATCAGAATCTGAATGTTCAATTCAGAAAGACGAGGCGAACAGAACGCGGTGCCGGTGGGTATCGCTGGGAGATCGGCCGCAAACGCAAACTCAAGCTCTTGGCGTTTCTGACATAGCGATGGTGGTGGCGCCAATAGAAACAATTGTTCCGATAAAAACGCCAATGCCGACCGCAGTTAAAACTCCAACGTCAACGTACGCTCCTGTTGTTGAAACGCGTCCAGAGACAGCTCCGATAGATCGTATGAGGTCTATCAAGATCCGAAGGCCAGCGACTAAAGATCCAAGACAACCAGATAATTTACCAATGAATGATGCGAATTTGGCAAAAGGAAGATGTGTTCCCATAGCGCTTCCTTCAATAATATCTCCGACACCGTTTCCGATAAAAAAAGTAAAGGTGATAAATACTTTGATACCGATGAAAAAAATAACAGCAACACCAACAATAGCGCCAACGCCAACCAAAATCCCAACAAAAAAATTAATGCCTATCAGGACTCAATAAGTCCGGCGTTAATATCTATGGAATAAGAAATGTAATGATGGAGTTTGCTGTTCTGTACACAATAGATAATATCGGGGAAGAGCCAAATAGAGGAAACACAAAGATAAACAGCATGATGTAGCCGAGTGACTCCAGTTGCTTCCATTGACGGGCGGCATTTTCCGGCAACAAGCCCTCGACCACTTTAAATCCGTCTAGTGGGTGAATGGGAATGAGGTTAAAGATGGCAAGGCTTACATTCATAACAATAATACTTTGTAATAATCCCGCGATAAAAAGAATAGGTATAAAGCGAAGTAAGATTGCGCACAGTCCGGCGAGAAGAAGATTTGCTGTTGCCCCAGCAAGAGATATAAGAGCAGCGTCGCGGCGGGGATTTTTCAGGTTATACGGATCAAACCGAACCGGTTTACCCCATCCAAAACGAGCTACCAGAAGAAGGAGTGTCCCAACAAGATCAAGATGAGCGAGCGGGTTTAATGTCAGTCGTCCATCAAGTCTGGGATTGGGATCTCCAAGTCTATCTGCTGTCCATGCATGGGCAAATTCATGGATTGTTATTGCAGTTAAAAGTGCAACAGCAGAAAAAAAGAATGTAATTGGACTGTTTACGAGAGAGCCGAGCATGTGGTATAGTATAACGCATTATGGCCTACAAGTGTGAACTGTGCAGTAAAAAAACGCATGCAGGACGCCAGCATACCCATCATACGGGTGTTGCCGGAGGTCAGTGGAAAAAGCGCGCGCAAAAGACACTGCGGGATTTCGCGCCGAATCTCCACTACGTGACCATGTCAATTGGTGGTGTGATGACCCGCGTACGATCTTGTGCTAAATGCATAAAACGGGTAAGGTTTGATAACAAGGTATTGTCATAATATTTTGTCATGCTGAACTTGTTTCAGCATCTATCTGAAAACGGCTGGGATCCCGAAATAAATTCGGGATGACAACAGGGAAGTTACTTCGCTTCACAAAAAAACGCAAGACATCCATTCGTATCCCGTTTAAATGTCCATCCGCCGGCACAGTCTTCTGCTCGGGGAGCAGTCAGCTCCGGGCATGTGAGCCCTGCTTTGGTGCGAAGATCAAAACTCACTCTATTCATTTGCATAAGTACTACAACCAAAAGAATGAGGGCAAGAGTAAGGAAAAGAATGAAATTCCATGAAGAAAGATCAAAAAATGTTTTACTCGCGAGTGTGGATGATTTTCTTTTCATAGAAGTTCTCCTATCATTACAATATAAATTTTTTTGTTTCTCGTCAAGAGGGAAGATGTGCTTTTTGAAAGGTTTTCCAGTCAACGGGTTTTTTGCCTTCGAGTTGTACGATGGGAGATGGATCAAGAGCGATAAGTTTTAAGCGTTTGCTAAATGGAGTCATAGTCCAAACCCCTGGCCACGGTGAAAATGCGCGGAATTTTCTATCGAGTGCATGAGAATTTGTTTGTAAAGCTTCAAAAAATTCATTCCACGGAACAAATCCGTCGTCTCTGGTTAACCGTTTTGCAATCGTGACATCTTCATTTTTTTGTACAGTTCCCTTCAATGATCCATCAATATATTTTGGGAGTATTTTTACAAGAAGTTCTGCGCCCAAGGTAAGCAGTTTTTTTCGTAGTTCATCCGGCATGTCTTTTTCCGTAAGGGGAATTTTTTTCTGGGCCAAAATACGTCCATCATCAAAATTTTTTGTCACGGTTGTTATCGTGACGCCTGTCTGCGCGTCGCCTGCAAGAATTGTCCAGGGTACCGGGTTGCCGCCGCGCCAGCGTGGGAGAAGCGAAGGATGAACATTAAGTGCTCCGTGTGGCGTTTTGTCAATGAGTTCTGCTGGAATTTTTTGTCCGTAACAGGCGGTGATGATGAGATCCGGTTTGAATGTTTCGACGGAATTAATGACCTCTTCCTCATTTGCAAATTTCCATGATTTTTCAGTATCCTGCGGAAACGAAAGAATGGGGATTTGATGATTTTTTGCCCATGTTTCAACAGGAGTCGGGGTTAAAATTTTTTTCCGTCCGACCGGTTTAGCTGGTTGCGTTATGATACAAGAGATAGGAAATTTTTTATGCAGGCTGTCTGCGACAATGACGGAATCAGTGGATGAACCAAAAAAGATAATATTCATAGTATTGTCATCCCGAACTTGTTTCGGGATCCCAGCCGTTTTCAGATAGATGCTGAAACGAGTTCAGCATGACAAGTGAAAACAATGTTCATAAGGATATCTCTTCCAACACTTCTTTCCCTTTTTCATCTGTTACAGTTTGGTAGAATGTATTTTTTTGCTCCAGCACTCGCTTCGTAAAAAGAACTCCTTGGAGATGATCCATTTCATGTTGAACGATGGTTGCTAAAAATCCGGACATTTCTTCTTCATGTGTTTTTCCTGTTTCATCCTGGTACGAAAGCGTTAGTTTCGGGGATCTATTCACCGTGCCCCAGACGCCCGGAATGGATAGACAGCCCTCGAGTTGATTTGTTTTGTCCGCATTTGAAATAGGCGTTTCGGATTTCAAAATTTTTGGATTGATAAATACTCGTATTTCGTCTTTTTCTTTTGGACGGGTACAAAAGATTGCCAGGGGAATCCCTATTTGCGGCGCAGCCAGTCCAACTCCTTTTGGGTTGGTTGCATGGAGAAGGGTCGCTTTCAGGTCGGCGATTATTTTTGCCAGTTTTTTATCAAACACAACAACTGGTTTTGTGGGAGCGG
This sequence comes from uncultured Gammaproteobacteria bacterium, assembly GCA_964394685.1. Lineage (GTDB taxonomy): Bacteria > Patescibacteriota > Microgenomatia > UBA10105 > UBA927 > CAIJMI01. Next base: position 6,143 of record CAYMYO010000017.1, on the reverse strand, counting down.
TGAGCACTGGTTCTGGGATATGGACAATGGGTCTCATGGCTCTCATTCTACCAGTTTTTTGAATTCTTCATCACGGGAGTCGATGGTGGACAGATATGTTTGGATTATTTCTTTTGCTTTCTCCTGCTGTTTGGTTTCTTTGTAAAAAATAAACAGTGCATAATAGGCATCTTTGTAATTCGGTTTCAACCTCTTTGCTTCTAACAAATTGTTCACTGCTTTCTCCGTATCACCCAGTTTTCCATAGAGAATGGCAAGGTTGTAACTGATTTTTGGGTCACCCGGAGAAAGCGTTTGGGCGTGGATAAGTGCCTCAATTGCCTGCGGAAGATACGACTCATCAATGGTAGCCAGCGCATAGAAAATTTTCGTCCGTGACTTCCAGAAGTTTACGTTGTTAGGTGATAACCGGAGTGCGTTGTCATTTTCCGTGAGGCTATACACAGCAAACGTTCCCGCAAGAGTTGCGTCCTGGGATTCAAATGCACCAAGGGCGAGGGATGAGAGAACAACGGCATATTCATCATGATACAAAGGCACGAAACTATTGAAATGTACGCTATCCCGAAGGGGAAGATATGCTTTTGCGTATTGACCAGCGCGGGAAAGCCGATAGCCCGTTGCGAATGTTTTGTCCGCGTACCAGACGATAGAGATGAGAAGACAGATAGCAGTAAGCAGAAAGCAGATAATAATAAGAAGAATGCGTTGTGCGTTTTTGTTTAAATAAATACTTAATACTTTATACGTAATACCTGATACTTGGTATACATACGCCGCAGCCGGCAGTAAAAAGAAAAGCAGTTGCGTGACGACAACAGAAAAGCCGAAGAAGTTGGTAATCAATAATGATATCCACCCGCAAAACAATCCGATAACAATAATTGTATTTGAATTTTTAACAAACCAATAAATAATTACACTAATAAGAAGTAAATAACTTCCTAGTCCAAATATTCCTGTTGTTGCTAAAAAATTCAGGTACTCGTTGTGTGCTTTGTTGTACAGGAAATCCCATTCACTGGTTTGGTTGTGATCAATGGGTTTGTACCGGTAAAAAGCGAATGCAAATGTTTCAGTCCCCGTTCCGATCAATATATTTTTTGGGTTTGCCTTCCACGCATTGATTGCCCCTTGCCACACGTATTTGCGGATGACTCCGGATTCCGTACCGCCGGATTCGAGGACTGGACCAGCTGGTTGTTGTGTGATTTGAGGAGTTGGTTGATTTTGTTTGATAAAATGATCAATTTTTGGAATGCCGGAACCGAAGAAAAATAAACAAATGGCAAATACTACATGGCAAATGACAAATGATATTCTGATGTCATGCTGAACTTGTTTCAGCATCCAGCGTTTATCTGATGGATCCCGGGTCAAAGCCCGGGATGACAAGAAGAAAAGAATACCCCAAAACAATACATCAACAATTACAAATGCAGCGAGCCCTGAACGGGAACGGGTAAATAAGAGCGTGAGAAAGTATAAGGTATTAAGTATTACGTATAACGTATACTTTATACTTGATACTTTATACTTGATACTTGCAATCGCCCACGCAAGGGGAGCAAGTGCGACGAGGTATGCTGCCAGCCAATTTGGTTGTCCAAGCGTTGAAAATACGCGCGCTTGTACATCCTGCACCCAGATATGTTTGTCAATACCGAAATGCTGGAGAACTCCATAAATACTGACAATAGCTGCTGATCCAAGAAGAGAAAATATTAATTTATTTACAAATTCTTTTTTTATATTACTGACAAACGCATAAAAGAGCAGGGTATAACAGAGAATGGAAAGCATGCCTCCGTTAAACCGTGAGTAGTAGCCGAACCAGGAAACGATGGGATCCATGGAAAAAAGCGTTGAAATAAATTGAGACAAAACAAATAAACCTATAGGGATATCAAAAGGTGTACGTGCGACAAAGAGTCGTTTTTGCGCAATCATTTTACTCACCCATGCACAAACAATCACCGCAGTTATTCCGTACGTGAGTATCATTTTGTTGTACTCAAACAGCTCATAATTAACTGGGGTAAAAATAAGAGGGACAAAAAAAGCAAGAAGCAAGAAGCAAATTTGGATAATGCGGTCGGCGATAGTGGATATGCGGTCCATATGGATATGAGTTTATGATATTGGGAGTATGGTTTGCAAATAGGTGTGTACTGTTTCCTGTAAATAGTTTTTTATTTCTTCCGGCGTATACGATTCCTTGAGAAATGTTGTTTCCACGACTTTGATATCGTCAAAGTAGGTTAATTGTTGAATAAATAATTTTTCGTTGAATTCCCCGCCGAACCTTTTTTCAGAAAGTGAAATGATCTGTTGTAATGTATAGTGGTTCCATTTGAGAAGAAAGAACATGTCGACATAATCCCGCCACACCGCGCGTCTTCCGATCGTCAATGCTTTATTGGTGGCAAGGTCGTCCAGATGGTAGAGAGGAATGCCGTCTGTCATCAACGGTTTTTGCAGAATTTTATACGGATCCCAAACAAAGGAGATATCAATAGTCTTTAGCAACGTAAAGGAAATCATGTCGGGAGTAGAAATTTTTGGAGCTCCGGTAATGGAAAACACGCGTTTGATTTTGTTAATTAATTGTTTTGTCGGTTGTTTTTGGCTAAAGCAGTCAAAATCGTATGACTGACGATGTCCAATGTAGAGCATGATGGCAGTACCGCCGGCGAGGGCGTATTGGTCGTTAAAAGAAGATAACTTCTTAAAGACGATTTGCCGTTCGCTGTCTAACTGGTCCAGATATGGAAGTGACATAATCTTGTTCATCGAGTGTGTGAGGAGGTGTAGGGAAGAGAAAACGTGTGACAAAACAAAATACACTTCGGGGATATATTTTCATCGGATGATTGAAAAAACAATCTGCAATTGTTGATTTCCCATAGGTGGTAAATAGCCATTTGAGTTCTTCCATCGTTCCATAGTTTAAAAGTTGATGAATAATATATTCTTTATCGTTCTGTATATCTAATTGTTGGACGTTGACTGACCAAAGGACGCCTTGAAGTGACGCTGGGGGATGAGTAGAGATCATATACACGTAGTATATCAAAAAGTATTTTTTTTACCTAGTGATTGATATATCTAGATGAATTGTTGGTATAATCTCACTATGAGAGAAGAATCTATTGATCTTGTTGAACTTGATTTTAAGAGGGACGAAAATAAATATTTTGTACCTCCGAGTTTCGCTAAAGCGGCTACTGGAGTGGTAGAAAAATTATGCGTATCGCTCGGATGTAAAAAAGAAGTACATGAACACCCTCTTACTCGTTCCATATATTACTATCTTGGCGACACTGATAGTATGCCTCCTGGTTTTTCCGTTCGCTATAGGGAATATGTAGATAAGTCAGTTATGGCTGGAGGAACTGTTGGTGATAAAAAGGGATTCTATGAAGTGAAATGGTTGGACCAATATGAAAGTGGACGACCGATTAAAAGAAAGTTGCGATTTCAAGATACATACACCAGTGAACTTTCATTAGAATCATTACGAACTATGGCCGATGTATGGGTAAAACGTCATGATATATCACCGGATGTTGTCGCGAGTCTAGAAACATATGTTCAAGCATTATCTCAAAATAATTCCTTAACGACATTAACACCATTATTTATTAGTGAATATCAACGAAATCGATTTATTCATCAAACGGGTGAGAAAGTAAATATTGTTAGCGTTGATAACGATATTCACTTTTATCAGATAGCTAAAGGTGGGATGAGGAGTACTGAATCTGAAATAGTTGATTTAGGCGCTATTGAGGGGTGTGTTGTAGAGTATAAAGAATCTACAGATGATGCTACTCTGCGATTACAGTTATATCGCATATTAGTAGCCCACAACGCAACTCGATTTTATGGAAAAAAAGGTGAAGCGCTTAACTTATTACAACGATTAAGATCGGTAGATGCACCAGGTGTTAGTAACGAATTAAAAGGATTGGAAATTGAAACAAAGTTTGATCTTTCTTCTGATTTACAACGTTCATCAGCGTTAGTTTCTCAATTGTATCAGTATTTTGATGGCGTAAGTACGGGTTATATGATTACTCCTGGTTTCCGATATGTGAATTCTCAGTCAACCATGGCTACCTATGCGAGAGATCCACATAACAAGGATAGAGAGGGTAAATTATTGATAGGATTAGATGCAAAATTTTCGACAAAACAAATTGTTAGTGTGGATCACGGTCTTATTGTAAGAAAAGAAGAAAAGGGTAATCGGTTTGAATATAATGCAAAACAAGTGAGAGAACAACTGAAAGGTTTGGAAAAAATAGGTAAGACTCAACGAATCCGAAGAGCATTTTATATTATTTCTCAGGAAACGCACAGAGTGTTTAAAGTATCAATAGATTTTAATTGGAAGTTGCCAATTCAGGAAAAAGATTTTTTTTCACAACTTGAGATTGAATATACAGGAATGTCTGATGGACATCGTACAGATATTCAATCTAACGATGCTGTATATGATGTAATTACGTCAGAAGTGAAAAAAATTGGTGATGAGGTTCAATCGTACCTTGTTCAGGCAGGAATTCCACATACCGAGGGGATTCGAAAGCTTGATCATTTAACTTCGAATGAATAGTAAGGATTCCATAAAATAACTTTATCTGCCGATCCTTCCACCTTTGTTTTTCTGTTCCGCCCCTGTTTTTTGATGTAGCTTGACTTTTCCCTAAAAATGTTATAGGATACAGATTCTGCTAAAACCCGCCTCGTCGACGGGTAAACTGCCACAGTATTAATGTAAACCTGCCAGAAATCGAGTTCACGTATGTTGCGTACTGTGGATGCGATGAATAATAGTATTGTATTTGTTCTACCACCAATCCCGCTTTGCGGGACGGTGGTTTTTTTGTGGTCAGAAAAAGAATAACCGATTTCACTATCGGCTTTCTCTTCCTGGCTTCAAACCAGAAAAAATTGTAAGTACGGGGGAAACGAATGCGTTTTTCAAACGTGCTTGCAATTTAGCACGTTAACAAGTTGTGAATGAAATATAAGGAGGCATCCATGAACAGAAAGAATCTATTCACCTGGATCCTCCTTCTGGGGATCCTTGTATTGTTGGTTGGGTGTGTAACCGATGGGTTGCCGCAGGCAATGGCCAATGCAACAGCTGACGCATATACGTTTAAGACGCAAGTGGCTAGCGGGCATACCGACCCTATGTACGCGACTCAGATGTCTGAATACCACGCAACAGAAATTTGTGAAACAAATACGTGGTATTGCAACGAGCAGCCTACGCAGACGACTGAACCAACCATTACGCCGACACCGACTGCGACACCGTCACCAACGAATACACCAATACCGACCCCGACACCTTTTGGTGGTCCATTGGGAACATGTTTTGTGTTGACATGGAACATAAATGCTACGTTGTATGAAGACGTGGTAAAAAATGCGGTTCGGATTTACCCGTCGGGAATTGAACCAGTATGTTCTCAAAATTCTGCAGAATGTATTGGTGTGCATGTGTATTGTTTTACCGACGGTGTATGGGATGGAATCGATCGCGGGATAGCATCGGAAACAAAAGTGATCGAAACAGCACGGCCGTATAAAGGATGGATCGTTGGTGTAATTTTGTTCTTTGTTGTGATTTTACCGCTTGCTCTATTTACACCATACATCAAGATGATGTGGGAACAGTCACGGTATTCAGCTGCTGACGTGAACAATATTAGACCTCAGAAGAACAATAGTCTTGCTTTGAGGCAGCGGTCAGTTGCGGTGAATCCAACAGGCGATAGATTGATCTCAGTGAAAGAGTTTTTTAATAAGATGATGGCTTGGGACAAAGATCAATCGAGTTTGTTTCGAAGATACTTGCTTCACAAAAATGAAGATTGGCGTGATGTGCTAAATCGTCCAGAATACCGGGTGATTCAACAGACAGTATGGAACGATGAACTTGTGAAATGGAATCCAAATCAAGCAGCCAAATTCAAAAAATGGTTGCGCCAGAATTAAAAATACAAGGAGTATGAAAATGAGAATCAAATTTACCCCCCAAACGATTTTACTCCTCCTCTGCGCCGTTTTCGTAATCGGCTTTTTTGTAAGCAAGCGCACGGAAATCAGGTTGCCTCCATCATCGG
>CAYMYO010000016.1:0-21643 GCA_964394685.1 uncultured Gammaproteobacteria bacterium | reverse complement strand
CAATTGTACCTTTCATAGCTTCCTATGTGTACGGTATGTATGTGAACTAGCTCAAATCATTCTTTCTAGCAAAGCAGAAGCTTTAGTTTTTATAGCGTCTTGGGAAACGCAAGAAGTAATACAAAAATAGCCTGTATTGACGAGCTAAATTGTGTTGGTTGCGAGAACTCCGATAAATCAGAACGTATTTTATTTAAACAGACAATTTCAAAATTCTTACTTTTTTCTCTCTTGACCAACCTTTAATTTGAGTCTCGCGTTTCAATGCTTCTGATTTTGTGGACAATTGTTCAAGATGAATTATTTCTACTGGTTTATGGAGACGAGTGTACCTGCCTCCTTTACCACTTCGATGGTCAAGAAAACGCTTTTGTGGATCATTGGAAATACCTGTGTAGAAACTTCCATCGTTGCAAAGCAGGATATATACAAACCACATAAAATTAGTATAGCCCTTCGACAAGCTCAGGGCACTTCGACGCAGTTGCTTGCACTGAGCAAAAAGCCGCCTAAGTGGCGGCTTTGCGTCGAAGTGTTGCGGGGCTTACAGGAAATTAGAACATTCTTACTCTCAACAAGAATATCCTGGTAGGCTACGCCTTAAATTCAAAATATAGTCAAGTTAATTAAGTTCAGTTATAATTGCTTATGAAATGACTGTAACTCGAACTGTTATAATTTGTCGTCATGGAGAGGTAGATAATCCACAAGAAGTATTTTATGGTCGGACGATAAATATCCCATTAAACAGTACAGGCAGACAACAAATAGAATCTATCGGCAAGCAAATACGAGAGCTTAAAATAGAAGTCAATAGCATTCACACTAGTACGCTTTTGCGCGCGATTCAGACGGCAGAAATTTTAGCAAAGCACGCTCACGCACCCATCAGGCACAATCCACACCTTGTAGACGTACACATCCCTGCACTTATAAGACAATCTCTACGCATACGAAAAGAGCTCCACGAAAAAGGAGAAGACGAATATACTGGTGAGTGGATACAAAAAGGAAATGAATCAAGTCGTGCTATAACTTCAAGGATGCTTGCGGCATTTGAGGAAATTAAAACTCAAAATAAAGGAAATGTTCTTATCGTAGGTCATGGAGACCCTTTAGCTTTTCTCATCTATATGCTAGAAAATCCTAAAAGTGACTTGCTTTCAATAAGCACGATACTTAAGAAAGGATATGGTTTGACAAAAGGATCAGGAGTTATTTTGAAATTAAGTGAAGAAGGAAAAATAATAAACAAAATTCCATTAAATCCGTCTTTGGATTAGTGGAGTGCCACTAAAATGGAGCATTATGAGGCTCTTTTTAAAAATATGTTGCGGGGGCTCCAAGAAATCAGTGAAGTCATTAAATTCACTTCGCTCATTTCGACTTCATCAAGGCAAGATAATTCGCCAATTGTTTTTTAATTACTCTCATGCCCATGCTCGTTTTTAAATATCTCTCTCGTGCTTCAGCATCTTCCATGAGAACGTAGGCTTCGTAATAGATTAGTTGAAATGGAGCGTACGGTGCCGTGGAAAAATTTTTGCCGGAGTTATGTTCTGCAAATCTTCTTTTTAGATCAGAAGTAGATCCCTTATAAAGCCAATTATTTCGTTTAAGAGACTGGAGGATATAAACGTAGTGCATTGGGGTTATTATAGCTCACTTCGTTCGCTACCAACCCCATGAGGCTGAAAGAAAAAAGCTCCTAATTAGGAGCTTTTTTCTTTAATAGCCTCAGTTGCGGGGCCAGGAATCGCACCTGGACTAGGAGATTATGCATCTGTGTCTCCAATTCCTTAGAGTGTCGGACTATATCATTCCCTCACCATACGTGGTGAGGGATTTGGCGTATAGTCTCTACGGATTTCCGCCAGCTGGCGGATCTTTCCTCGGTATTACCCTGAACATAGTCGAAGGGTTTCACCGATATAGCCAAATTCTCATTCAATAATTTCTTACTGACGAGCCCATCATTGAGCCTCCTGTGCAACTTTACACTACCCCGCGGAACGTAAATTTACTTCGTAAATAACGTTCCAGCTTTGTTTGTTGCTGAAACGAGCGAGGACTTTTAAGTCACGTTTACTGTTGAAACAGTATTACGTGACTACCCCGCGGTAAATAAAAGAACGTTGTAAGTATAGCACAATTACTGCTTGAAACACGATTGAAGCTTTGTGTTGATAAAATTCTAAATATTATTTCGATAACAGGATTGCGGACGCGACCATGACCGCTGCTGTACACAGACGAATAATATAAACTTTCGTTGTATGTTTTTCTAAAAGCTTCGGAAAAAAATAAGAAAGGGCTATCGCAAATAACATCGAGAGGGGAACCGACATAATAACAATTGTAATGCTCACATTGTCCCCAAGCGCCCGAAATGACGCCAATAACCCAACTGTCGTAAAAACGGTAGACCAGATGAGACCACGATACCGTGATAGTTTTATTGTGCGCACGTCTTTAATAAACAGGGGAACTGTGGGAAAAAGAAATAGAACTCCAAAGAGATTTGACCAAAAAACCACTTCCCAATATCCATTGGACAGCGAGGCATATTTTATGGATATGTTATAAAGCGCGGATACAAAAATGGTGACACACAATAAAGCGGTGTTTTTGTTAATAAGTGATTGAAAACTCATCCTTTCGTCTATGTTCACAAAAATGCCTGCGATAAAAACAATTACCATGAGCAAAATTTGATACTGAGCGAGCGTTTCCCCAAACAACAAAACCCCAAATAGTACAACCAGCGGTGTGCGTAAAGAATAGAACGGCGCTAGAACACTCAAATCGGTTTTATACAGGGAAAGAACATATAAAATTCCAGACGCCGCATTTGTAAGGGACAATATCAGTATGCTTGTCCAGTCCTTCGGCCAACCAAAACCAGCAATTACCGCAAAAGGGACAATAAAAATAAACGTCAGAAACATCCAGATAAAATTAAAAAGCCATGGATTAGCAATGTGGTGCTTGCTAGAAATTTTTCCAATAATTCCACTTAGCGCGTAAAATATTTGTGTTATCCAAGCATACAAAACATACGACATATTCAGCCAGTATACACGATAATTGACAACATGTGATATACTATTTCCACAAGTTAATAAAAGCCATTGGAAGATTGATTGGGATCTTCTCACGAGTAACATCGAGGCTGATAAGGCTACCCGCCAACGAGCGAGGATGTTTTATCCAGAAGCTTACCTGTAAAAATAAAGCACCATGTGTCGCGTTTCTGCGGAGCATGTAATAAGATTTCTTACATGTCCCTTGCATGTGCGAGGGATTTTTTGTAGGAGATGAAGCAAGGTGGTACAGTCCTGAGCGTAGTCGAAGGGCCCTTGTAAGTGACCAATCGCATGGTTATTTACATGGGCCTTTTTAATTGGAGAAATGAGGTGAATTATATGAAAGAAGTCGATTATTTGTTGCGATATGCTAGTGAAATTTTTGCATTGTTGCCGACGGGTGAAAAATTAGAATCAGGATTTCCGCACGCAAATGGATGCAGTGGGGGTGGACCGTTAACGTCAACTAGTGAATTGATAAGAGTCGGAAGCCTAGATCCGCAAGAGGGGGCTGTTGGTGTGCGGTCATATTTTTTACGTTGTGGCGAATGTAAAATCAAGCGGGAATATCGGGCGAAGTGAGACATTAAGTAATTATTTAAAGGAGGGGAAAGTTCTAAAGCACACGTCCCCTCAATAGGCGGGTAGTTCAGTTGGTAGAACGCGTGTCTCCAAAACACGAAATCGCTGGTTCAAATCCAGTCCCGCCTGCTTATGAAAAATCATAAAATTATCGGTATTATCGGCGGCATGGGACCGCAAGCTACGCTAGCTCTTTATGAGCTTCTGATTTCGCGTGCACAAAAACACTATGGAGCAAACGAAAATCATAAATATCCTGAAATCATCATTGATTCGGTTCCAGTACCAGATTTTATCAACGATCAATCAAAACAAGAGGAGGCGGCGGTTATGCTTGAAAAACGGGTGCAACAGATGGACATGATGGGTGCAAGTTTCATAACAATATCATGTAATACAGCATGTATTTTATTAGACCAGTTACAAAAACGGACATCGGTGCCAATTGTTTCTATTATTAATGAGGTAATATCTTTAATTCGTATCGAACATGCGCCGGTGTTGCTTCTTGCCTCGCCAACATCGATGAGACTTGGACTGTATCAACTCGCTCTAGGAAAATATGGTATTCCTTGCGTTATTCCACAAAATAGAGATTTCAGAAAAATTGAATATCTTATCCGCTCTGTCATTCAAGGTAAAGATAAAGAAACCCTCAAACAGAAAATAGTACGGCTTGTTGAACGATATAGAACTTCAACAAATATGAAGGGGGTTGTGTTAGGATGTACAGAGCTACCGCTTATTTTTCCAACCAATTATCCGCTTCCGACATACAACTCGCTTTCCATACTCGCAGATAGTTTATTAAAACGGTATTATAAAAAGGAGGTTATATGAAACGCATATTGTCAGGTATTACTCCAAGTGGAGATGGAACACTTCATATTGGCAACTATTTAGGAGCTGTCAAACAGTTTATTGAAATGGCACGAATGAATGAGTGCTTTCTTTTTGTGGCTGATTTACACGCGCTCACTACCATCCAAAACAAAGGACAATTGCAAAAAAATGTTGAGTCACTGATTCTCAATGAACTTGCGCTTTTGAAAGGATTTTTAACTCCAAAAAAATTTGATCGGTTGGTGTTTTTCCGACAATCTGATATTGCTGGCATTCATCCGGAACTGCAAACAATTCTTAATAATGTAACACCGTTGGGACTAATTAAGCGGGCGCATGCGTACAAAGACAAGCTAGGAAAAAACATGGTAGAAGATGATGTCAATATGGGGCTATTCTGTTATCCGGTCCTCATGGCAGCAGATATTTTGATGTACAAACCGGATTTGGTTCCTGTTGGGAAAGATCAGAAACAACACGTTGAAATAACTCGAGATATCGCAGAACGATTTAATAAAGTTTTTAATAAACAGATATTTCCTCTGCCTGATCCATACATCCCGGAAAATGTTGCGACGATTATGGGAACGGATGGGAAACGAAAAATGAGTAAGTCTTTGGGAAACATCATTAGTATTTTTGAACCCGAGGAAATAATTCATAAACAGGTAATGTCTACGTATACAGATCCGACAAGATTACACGCAACGGACCCGGGACACGTTGAGGGAAATATGGTGTTTACATACCTTGACTTTTTCGGCGAAAAAGACAAAGTGGACCAGATGAAACTTTCCTATACAAAGGGCCAAATAGCAGATATTGAAGTAAAAGAATATTTATACCAATCTCTGATTAAATTTTTTGCTCCTGCGCGAAAAAGATATGAAGAATTAAAAAATAATCCGGAACTTGTTAAAGAAATTCTTGGAAGAGGTGCTGAAAAAGCAAAACGTGTTGCAGGACAAACAATGAAAGAGGTTCGAGAAACAATTGGTCTGGTAAATGCATATTCTATTGGACCAACAAAAAAATCAACGATTACAATAGATGACTTTTCAAATGTAAAAATTCGGGTAGGAAGAGTCGAAGAAGCAGAACATGTTGAAAAAAGTGAAAAACTTATCCGGCTCCATGTGGATTTTGGTTCCTTCGGTAATCGCACTATTTTTACCGGCGTCCGAACATATGGATACACCGCTGATGATTTTGTTGGGAAACAATTCTTATTTGTCGTAAACCTTGAACCACGGAAAATGATGGGGGAGGAATCTCAAGGAATGATCCTTGCTGTTAATAGCGCTGATGGCAAACCACTCTTTATATCGGGAGAAGGATTACCAATGGGGTCAAAAATAAGATAAAAAAACCAGTATATATGAAAAACACAAATCGATTTAAGAAAAACTCTTTTACTAAAATTGTTTTGTTTTTTGAGAATATTATTGATTCAATTGTAATTAGTAAAACCAACTTTAAAAAGGGAAAGGATTTTGAAACGGTGGCTAAAAAATTAAAGATATAATTATTTTTTCGAATAAAATCCACCAACACCGCCAGCGTGCAGAAATAACGTAATTCTGCTATACTTGAACCTCAAACTATGGCTATCAAACCACAAAAGACGCCTCGGACCAATGGAAACAACAAACATCCAAAAAAGATGTTTGAGTTTAAGTTGCAATTTAACCTCAAAAATATTGTTACATTCCTTCTTGTTGGCTTTATTATACTTTCTGTTATTGGAAACCTTTCTCATCCTAATGGAATCCTTCCGGAAAAACCCTTTACCACCATTGTTTCTGATATTAAAGACAAAAAAGTGAGTACTATTGAAGTAGAAGATAGCAAACTCACCGTTACGTATGCGGATGGGAAAAAAGTTATCTCCCACAAAGAACCACAGGATTCTCTCTACACAATTCTTGAAAAGGCTGGGGTTGATCCTAAAACAGTAGAAATTAAAGTAAAAGATTTGAATGCCGGACAACTATGGCTTGGCATTATCTCTAATGTACTTCCTTTAGTGTTAACCGTTGTGTTTTTCTTGTTTTTGTTTCGCCAAGCACGCGGCGCGCAAGACAGTGTGTTTTCCTTCGGCCAATCAAAAGCACGGGTGTGGAGCAAAGACCTTCCAAAAACTACATTTGCGGATGTGGCTGGCATTGATGAAGCAAAAACAGAGGTGGTTGAAGTTGTCGACTTTTTGAAAAACCCAGCAAAATACAAAGCTCTCGGCGCCAGAACCCCGAAAGGAGTCATTCTGGTGGGCCCAAGTGGCACGGGAAAGACACTTCTTGCCAAAGCCATCGCAGGAGAGGCAAAGGTACCATTTTTCTCAATTGCCGGAAGTGAATTTATGGAAATGTTGGTCGGTGTTGGGGCAGCCCGTGTACGGGACTTGTTTGCCGTGGCCAAAAAATCTGCTCCCGCAATTATTTTTATAGATGAAATTGATGCTATTGGCCGCATGCGCAGTGTTGGTATTATGGGAGGACACGACGAAAGGGAACAAACGTTAAATCAAATACTCGTTGAAATGGATGGATTTGAGCCAAATACCACAGTGCTCGTTGTTGCAGCAACTAATCGTGGTGATTTGCTTGACCCGGCATTAACACGACCCGGACGATTTGATAGACGAATTACTTTGGATCTTCCGGACATTCAAGGAAGACAGGCAATTCTAAAAATTCACTCCAAAGGAAAACCATATGTAAAAGCAATGGATTGGGACAAAGTAGCAAAACGCACGGTTGGATTTTCTGGAGCAGACCTCGAAAACATGCTCAATGAGTCAGCAATCTTAGCAGCCCGCAACAACAAAAAAGAAATTGACTACCTGGATATAGAAGAGGCCGCAACGAAAGTAAAATTAGGACCGGAAAAGAAACGTCTGCAAACAGATTCTGACCGGAAAATGACCGCATACCATGAAGCAGGACACGCAATAGTGAATTTCTATTTAAAAGGGATGGACAGAGTGCATCGAATCTCAATTGTGTCTCGTGGTATGGCCCTTGGCTACATACTTACTCCTCCGGAAAAAGACAGGCTTCACGAAACAAAATCACACCTGATTAATGAAATGGCAACCATGATGGGGGGCCGTGCTGCTGAAGAGCTCATCTTTAACGACATCACAAGCGGTGCAGCCAATGATATTGATCAGGCAACCAGAATTGCCCGCTATATGGTTATGGAATTTGGTATGAGCAAGCTTGGACCAATGAATTTCGGTCCGCAAATGGATATTACGGAATGGGGGAAATCCATGATGGATCAGCCGTCAATTTCACCGGAAATGCTGTCAAAAATTGATCATGAAGTCCAAGAACTTCTGGCAGTTGCTCTTACTACCGCACAAAAGATTCTAAAAATACACAAAAAACAACTTGATATAATCATGGAAGAGTTAGTGAAACACGAAACGCTTGAAGGTGAAGAGTTCGAAAAACTCATGGGGAAGAAAAAATCATCTAATCAACAAATCAACCAATAATCCAATTATCCAATAGTTTGTTGATTTGAGAATTGGATAATTTGAGAATTGGATAATTATGAAGCGTCTTATCATTATTGACGGAAACGCCATTCTCCACCGCGCATTCCACGCACTTCCACCATTAACTGCTACCGATGGGACATTGATAAATGCGGTGTACGGCTTCACCTCCATGCTCATTCGACTGATATTCGATCTTACCCCAACCCACATTGCTGTGGCGTTTGACCGGCCAAAACCAACGTTTCGCAAAGAATTATTTAAGGACTATCAAATCAAACGACCAAAAATGGATGAAGGGCTAGCCGCTCAAATCCCCATGGTACATGACGTTCTCACTGCTATGCATATTCCTATTTTTGAGAAGGACGGCTTTGAAGCTGATGATGTGATTGGCACATTGTGCCAACAAGTCAAAAGTCAAAAGTCAAAAGTCAAAAGCGCTATTGATCAGGTTATTATTGTTACCGGTGACCGGGATCTTCTTCAACTGGTTACTGACACAATAAAGGCATATATGCCCACCAAGGGACTTTCTGAAGCTAAATTGTATGGGGTAGCAGAAACAAAAGAGCGGTTGGGGGTCAGCCCAACGCAAATTCCAGATTATAAAGCGCTCGCTGGTGACCAATCAGATAACTATCCGGGGGTCCCTGGTGTCGGACCAAAAACAGCAATTGAGCTAATAAAAAATTACAAAACCATAGAGTTGTTATACAAAGCATTAGACAAGCATGCGGCTGAAATGTCGGACGGATTAAAAGAAAAACTCACCAAAAACAAAGACTTAGCTATTCTTTCAAAAACCCTTGCAACCATCCGTACCGATGTGCCCATACAAACGAAGATTTCTCCCCTGACGAAAGAGCAATTAAAAACTCATGAAGTTATCAAACAATTCGAATTGCTTGGTTTTACAACGCTTATTAAAAGACTACTTGGAGATGGGAAAGCCCAGACAAAAGGAACACAAAAGAAAAATGAAGAGCAAAAAAAAGCAGTTGATGAACAAATGTCATTAGTTTAATTATATGAACATTGCATTAGTCCATGACTATATAAAAGAATACGGGGGGGCGGAGCGAGTGCTGGAAGCACTCCATGAGTTATTTCCAAAAGCACCCGTTTACACAACCATTTATCTACCAGATTATTTGGGTCCGCATAAAAAACGGTTTGCTTCTTGGGACATCAGAACCTCATGGCTTCAACACATTCCACTTATTGCAAAACTTGTAAGCCCGCTTCGACTCATTGCTCCATCAGTGTTTCGCCATATGGATCTTTCGTCGTATGACCTTATTATTGTGTCAGCTACTGGCGCATATACCCCCAATCTCGTTTGCAAAGGCAGAGCAAAACTCATCTGTTATTGTCATACACCTCCTCGATATCTTTATGGCTATGCAACAGCAAGAAACTGGAAGAAAAATCCAGTACTACGCGTTGCGGGGGAGTTTTTTAATCATTTCTTACGAGTTACGGACTTTGAATCGAGTCGAAACGTTGACCAATTTATTGCAAACTCAAAAGAAGTGGCAGCAAGAATTAAAAAGTTCTATAGAAAAGACGCCATTGTTATCTATCCGCCCGTTGATCTGCCACCAAGAGCGAAATCTAATGGTCCACGAACGTATTTCCTTACAGGAGGACGGCTTGCAGCACCAAAACACATAGACGTAGCAATTTCTGCGTGTACAAAGCTTGGTCTTCCACTGAAAGTATTTGGGAAAGGGTTCGCGGGATATGGAAAGGAGCTTCAAAAAATCGCTGGACCGACAATAGAATTTGTTGGGGAAATAACGGATGAAAAAAAATGGAAACTTATGGCCGGAGCCAGGGCATTTCTTTTTCCATCAGAAGACGAAGACTTCGGCATACTTCCGGTTGAAGCAATGGCATGTGGAACGCCGGTGATTGCACATCGATCTGGTGGAGTGGTGGAATCGGTAATAGAAGGTAAAACAGGGTTGTTTTTTGACAAATTGTCTATTCCTTCACTCGTGAATGCGATAAACACGTTTACCAAACAAAAACAACGCTGGTCAACTGCTTGTATTTTGCGGGCACAGCTTTTTGAAAAGAATCGTTTTCAAGAAGAAATACAGAAAGTTATTTCTCGCTAATTCTATTCTCCTTCATCTTCATCTAGTTTTACTCCATAGACACTAACCCATTCTTTTCCCGGAACAATACTTGCCTGTCCTTCGAGGCCTGGGACTAAAAATTGAGGAAACGCTTCGGTAACTGCGGCCATTCGTAGAGCAAGACTGTAATCTTTCCACCATTTTCCCAATACCGTTTTCGCTACAAGATTTAAAAAAATGTATTTATCTGTCTTCGTTTTAAGCCTGCTACCAATAACCAAGCGGCGTAATCGTATTCCGTTCGGACAAGATGGATCGAATTGCACCTCCACGGTTGTCATTTTTTCCGGGAGCACTTTTTCTTGACTTCGCAGTAGTGGACTTCTGGGAACAATCTGAAGATATACCCTGTCTCCAACGCAAGTCAAGGTCCAATTGCAATGATCTTGATAATATTCTGGATTTAATTTGTGTTTGGGTATTTTACCAATAACAACCTCTGTTATTGAGGCATCGTCAAGCCAACGAAGCCACCCGCCATGTTTTTTTGTATAGTTACAATTCAAAAAAAATCGTTCCATGCTTTCTTCGCCTGTAATAACTGCGTAGGGAGATGTTCCGCTCGCCATCAGTAGGCGATCGGCGAAATCCTGACGCATATTATCGGGGACGCGCCTGGACAATAAATTTATTGCCATCTGGTTGAATTAAAAGCTCTATATCCTGATAAGTTTTGAACAGTTCCTCAATCCTTTTTACCATCCCAACAATCTCAAGGATAGTTTGTTCCGATATGGTCTGTTGGGCCTGCCCGACCGGATGAATTTCTATAGCATTGGTTCGTCTATCGACGATAATTTTGAGATAATCGCGCGCTGTTCTGGATACGATGCCTTCAGGTGACCCTGCTGTTGATTCAATAACGATGGTATTTCTATACGTAAAAATGACCGCTCCCAGTGATCCTGGTTTGACGGGAATAAATTCATGTACTCCGACGCCGACAGTAATTTCAGAGGGAAGTTGTCCCGCTTTGAGCATGTCAATAATGCTTGAAGGAATAAAATAGCTTGCTATTGTAGTGAGAATTGCTTCTGGAACTTTGCTTGTCGGTACATCCATCACCGATTGGTACAATCCGGCCCTTGATTGTCCGGCGCCATCTTCACTGCCGGTCGAACGGATCCCGTAGGAGGAAAATTCATAGCGTGCAAGCGCATGCATAATATGATCTTCAAGAGATTTCGGAAGCGGGGTAGAAAGAATTTTCTTTTGAATTATTGAGGTAATTTTTGTCAGTTGTTCCTGATGTTGAAGATTCTCTTTGTCCAACATGGCAATAAATTGGCCAACTCCGATTTCTCGCAAATAGCGCTTGATGGCTTCTGAACTTATAGCGAAGCCATCAGGTGTAGGAAGGCCGATGGCGGCCATCATCGCAAGACGCGCCATTTTGAGCCCGGCTTCACCTTTGGATAACCGTTGCACATCGGAAAGCGGAATGATCGCGTTGTAATACGGGTCCAGTGCTTCGACCGTCCCTTTCCCGTCTTTCCCGCGGAAAATTTTTACTTCGAGGCCGTCCGGATAGTCTTTTTCTCCGACAAACAGCACGCTGTGCCCGGCTTCAGCTAGGACTTTGACTGCGTGACCTGTGGTAATTTCTCCCCAGCAGAGTGCAACGAGTCGGCGTATCCCGGGAATCTGCGTGACTTGGGTAAAGATATCCGTGATCCGCTCGCGGTAGGTTTCTGGTGTGAAGTAAACAATTGCGTCTGGACCGCGGATTTTTCGAACGTCTCTAGTATGAGTTATACGGATGACCGGTGCAGTAATTATCTCGTCTGGTTTCATGTGCAGAAGATCCATATCGTCTTCGGGTTCCCACGGTGCAATCTCCCGTATATAGACGCCGTCTTCTTGCACCATAAATTCGATTCTGACGAGTGGGCGTTGGGAAAAAACCTTTTCCGCTTCGCGTGCAACTGCGAGTATTTGATCATCGGTCAGTGCCTGTTCCATCTCAAACCTGGCAGGTATGGGAAAGTGTGCGTCGTAGGTGCTTCCGGAGAGTGGTACGATAGTCTCATTTTTTATTGCAATAGTTTTGTCATAAATTATTCCCCGTTTAGGGTCAACAAGATAGATATCGCTTGGATAGCTTTTAACTGCCTCGTCAGCGCCGAATGTTGCAATAATTTTCATTTGATGTTCACGGCCGGGTTCCGGGTGGAGGACAACGACGCCTCCGGGCCAAGGCAATGTTTCATTTTCGTATAGCGGTATGTTGCCGTACGTCAGCCGGGGATCCGTGGCTTTTAAGAATGGGTGAAGGATAAGAGCAATGTCCGCGTTTTGGTGAGAGTTATACTTATATTCTATGACAAATTGGTAGAACTGTTCAACCGTTTTAATATACTCTTTTTTGTCATATATTCCTGCGGTTCGCGGCCCGTTTGGGTTGTCTATGCCGGGCACATAAAACGCCCGACCGATATATGCACCGCGCGTTGGGTTTTTTGTACGGATGTCATCAAAAACGCGGCCGATGGAGTCCTGAAGTTCCGGCGTCATCTCGCCGTGTTCTAGATATGTTTCAAACGCAGCATGTCCCAGAACCATCATGGGTGACGGAGCTTTCAGACGATATAAGAATAATTCTTTAAACCCCTGGATTCTGGATGCCGGACTTTCATACTGTTCGATCGGCACGACGAACGGGTCCGTTTGAGGCCGCAATTCTGATTCAGGATTAAACTCGAGTCCTCTCATAAATGAGTGTCGTATTATAGCACTTCTATGGGATAAATCTACTTGCAAAGGCTCAAACCTTATGATAGGATAAATCCTGTTCTGCCAATGAAAAATTATATATGGCGTTTGCAGCAAGCAAAGAAGCACCCGTTGGTCTGCCGGCTGTTCCCGACGAGGACAATCTTCATTTAAGAAAAAATGCGGAGTATATACTTCGTTCCGCTGATCGGCTTAATCGTCATTTGGATCCGCGGCTACTCCCTATTGCCGGACTCCGGTCTGCCGTTTTGACAGAGCAAGGTGTAAAGAAGGAAATAACATTCCAGGAGGTGCTGAACCCCATTTATCGGCCGGTTGTAATTTTCGATTTAGATAATTGTGTTTGGTCCCACACGAGTGATTTGATCAAGGCAATTTCCCATGTGGCGGGGGTTATGGCTACTGATAAAGATTTACAGGTTTACAATCATACACTCAATATTCCTCAATGGCAGACGCCTGAAATTGAAGCAATACAGAAAATGATTCAAGCCAATCGTCATCCGGACGTTAATCCATTTATCCACAAAGCGTCCCAGCAAGCAGTGGAAACAGTACATGCGGTACATGCCATGGGACATCTCTATGCATATTTTACCGGACGAATGTCGGAAATGTTTGTTATCACGAAGCGGGTGATAGAGTGGAACGGATTACCGTTAGACCCACTGACTCAGCTAGTGGACGCGCAAACTCATGATAAACCAAAGCATGGATATCTTTATTGTAGCTGTGTGGAAACAAAAGATGTAGATGAATATAAAAATGCCGTCGTGAATTCCTGGTTGCGAAACTTAGGTTCCGCCGGTTGGCGCGGCCGTATGATTATTGTGGATGATACGCCGAAAGCGTTTAAAAAAGAAATAGAAAATGGAGACGTCGTGGCCATCGCGCCGGACGGGCCGTTGAACCATAACTATTGGCCGTTTAAAAATGAGATCCGCGTCGACGACTGGTATAAAATTTCGGAGTTTTTGGCACACTATCACGGACAAGCACTCATAGCGGATCCTTCGCCGTTCCGCATTTTTGATTGCGGGGAGCTACCGGATATGCAGCTTAAGGTACAAAAAGACGCATCGGGGTTCGGGTACTTTAAGCTCGAAGACTTGCCGCGTAAGGCATATGATTTTATACCGAAGATAACTGTACCGGGCTGTAGCTAAAGGGGATGACGATATCCGCGAATTTTTTCATCGGCTCGATATACGTCCGGTGATTTTTTTCAACGGTAATGGACCAGGAAAGCGTTTGAATATCTGACCTGCCTTTTTTTTCATCCCGGATCATGCGTCGTGCCACACGCAGTTCCGTGGGGACATCGATGTAAATTTTCAGATCTGCAAGTTCGCGAAGAGGGGAATAGAAAGAAAATATGCCTTCGACGATGAGAAACTTCGCGTCCTCGGGCATCTGAATCAGCTGCGTCCCCGTCCTTTCGCTTGTTTTCATGTCGTATTTCGGGATGGTGACGGATTTTCCGGAAACGAGTTCACGTATTGCACGCGCGCAATCCGCGATGTCGACGGATTCCGGCGCATCGAAGTTATACGAGCCGTCTTTTTGTTTTTTCATCTGGGATTTCCCGAAGTAAAAATGATCCATTTCAAGGATAAATGCGTGCCGGAACAGTCGTGCGAATACGGATTTACCCGAGCACGATCCGCCGGAAATGAGAATAATAGAGCAATGTTTCATAACTATTTTTTCGGAATACTCAGAATATCGTTTCGGGATATTCCTCCAAACGGATACGTCATGCCCTTCCAATAATACCCGTCCGGCATTGATTGTAACATATCAAGATATACTTGTTGAAATTGCTGCTGGAGCGTTGATGCAAGCTGATTTTCTTTCCAATGATGTTCAGGCTGGATAGGTGATAACACGCGGGCATGTAATGAGAAATCCGCTGCAACGGTCATAACTATGGGTAAAATTGTCACGGGAATATTTCGTTCGAATGTCAGTTTTTCCGCAGCTGCAAATATGCCAGTATGAAAAGGTTTGAGTTCTTCAATTACAAACGGCTGTTCTCCTTCAGGAAAAGTAACGCAGACGTGTAGATGTGCGGTATTCTCGTGACGTTCATATATCTGACTCAATCCATTCAAAAGCATATTAAAACCGTTTGCTTCTTCATTTGCATACGGAACAATAATAGTGCCGTCATGTTCTTGAACAACATTTAGTGGGGGTCGATAGCGGGAGCCAACGACGTGATATCTGAACTCACCATGCGGATAGATTTTCTGCATAACGTAGTTGATAACGGCGCGCCGCATGATCCCGGCAGGAAGATTTTTCATATTATCTATTTGACCGACAAGTTGCTGTTTATTGAATCGGCGCAAGGCGTCTTGAAATTGAGTTTCTGACGGACTGACCGTTTTTTCAAACGGAGGATGGTTGGCAATAACAATAAGATGATGTTGAGAGAGATCGATGGCGCGGGCCCGTTTTATGCTTTCGGTTGAGTCGGTATCTACATTGATAGGAATGTGAGAATTGATTTCAGAAAAAAATGTATTTTGTGCTTCCCATAGGTGTTCAGAGAGCGATGAGTGGTTTTCTAAACATGCGATAAGGGATTTTGCGAATAGGTCTGCGGACGCACGTTGAATATCGGCGATGCGACGTTTTGCGGTCGCAGTTATTGCCTCTTTGTGTTCTTCGAGAGCAATACCCGAAAGTTTTGCAGCGTCTTTATGCATAGTCTAAAAAGATAATTCAAAGAATTGCTTTATATGTGGTAAGAGAGTTTTATATGCAAAGAACCCATAGTGATTTTTTCCGGAAAACATATGGTCTGCACCAGCTAAACGCTCGAAAGATGCATAGGATGCTGCCTGCAGTAAAAGAAAAACTGTTTCGGCGTCTTTACGGGGGACAACAGTGTCCCACATTCCCTGCATGATTTTTATGGCGTGCGGAAAGTTGGCAATCCGCTTAAGGATCCATTGTTTGGTCGGATAGCCCGTTAATACGGGTAAATACGGACGTTTTGTGGAAATTGCGGAACCCATAAGACAGAGCTTTGTCATTAAGGGTATTTCCTTGCTCAATATCATAGCGATGGTTCCACCGACTGAAAATCCCAAAACGTATATTTGTTTCGGGTGCAAGTTTTTTCGAATATATTGATAGACTTTTCGGACATCGTCAATCTCCTGGTCAAACGTTTTTCCGGCGAACAGGTTTTGCCAGTAGGATTCTTTTTTTTGCCAAAAAAGCGGGTCGGAGAGAGTTATGTTAGGGGGAGAGACAGGTTTTCTGCTTGTTTCATACGTTATGACGGTGGGGCGAGAGGAAAGATGCTTCTGGAGCCATAAAAGGATTTTCTTATACCTTTCATTGTCGCCCCACGCCGATTCGAATGCTCCAGGATGAAGGACAAGCACGGTATTTGATGTCTGTGATCCTTTTCGAATATGGAGCGTTATCGGAAGCCCATGATAGCTACTTGGAATCGAAGTTTCGGAAAATACTGTTTTTGCCATACGTCAGTAATTTGTCAGAATCAACCCAATAAGGACCATCGCGATACCCGCCAGTTGCCTGCGGTTGAGATATTCATGCAGGAACAAAAGAGCCAGTAGTACGGTGATGACGGGATTTGCATTTGTAGCTATCGCAGTAACGCTTTTTTCGGGAGAACGCATGCCGAGGGAATAAAAGTAAAACGCGATAGCGGATGGCACCGCACATCCCGCAAGATAGAGAAGGTTTTGCCGGGTCGGTTTCCATGTTATTGACGAGCTTTTCCATCGGGCATACACCATTTCAAAAAGAACGCTTATGAACAAAAATAAAATGTTAAATAGCGTCCATGCGGATCCTGAAAGCGTACGGCCGAAAAAATAAAATGCCCCGATCCATGCCGCAAGAGCGATTAATGCGTACGGTATACCGGGATCCGAAAAACTAATGGTTTTGTCTATGCGTTTCACCGACGCGACAGATACTCCGGCAGTTACCAGCAGCATCCCGATGAGTGTCAAGACTGAGAACGGTGATTGTTTTGTGAGAATGGCGATAATGGCAATGCCCATAGGCCACGATGCGGCGATCGGGGACAGAAGGGAAATTTTGCCGATCTCAAGGCTTTTATAAAAAGCTAATCCCGCGACAGACAGGAGCCCGCCTGCGATAATGAGTAATCCGAGTGTACTGCCGCTTGGTGTAGTTATCGGGAGTCTGCCGGTGAGCATAATGAAAACAAGGCACACAATAACCCCCACAGTCCCGGAAATCAGTGCAGGTAGAAATCCGATGGATTTAGAGAGGCGCCCCGAAAAAAAATTGCTGATGCCCCAGCCGAACATGGCAATGAGACCAAAAATCATGATTAAAATTCCTTTCGAGAAGAGGAAGGCCTTTCATAATAAAACGCTTTTCCTTCCAGTAGTGTCGGTTGTATAGTCACAACAGCTTCTACGAGTTGCCGTCCGAATAATTCTGTGTCACTGTGACAGTTATCAATAACTGAAAAATTGCATCCGTGCGTATACAGAAGCTCTGTAAAGTTTTCAGGAAGTCCGCCATCACCTGAATAATTTGTAAAAGCTTCCTCAGGCGTTCTGTCCGGACGGCGCTGTTGCCGTTCCCAGCGAATATGATATGGTGCCGCAATAACAATAATGTCACTGACTTCTCCTAATGCTTTACCTGATGCACGCGCATCAGCGAGCCTGTCGGTCAATCCCCATCGATATGGATCACTGCTTTGGTCTGCAAGCTTATTAATCCCGATACCGAGTTCAACGATCAGGAGGCGATTTGGATCATTTTTTACTTCATCGAGTATACTGACGAGCAGTCGTATGACCCGTCTGTTGATTTCGTTGTCTGGTACAAAAAATGCGGTTAATTCTCCTGCTTCGTTATAATAACCTGTACTATGCGGACCAATCCTTTTTTCACCGGATAAATGAGCGGTTTCTTTCTTGACTTCTATTTCATATATTTTACGGTCATTCAGCGGTTCCACTGTAAGATGTGGAAGCTTGTTTTTAAGTAGTGGAATGAGCTGTGATAGAGCTTCAGTTTTCCCGCAGCCGGCCTCTCCGATTAACGTTATTGATTTCATAGATAAAAATTTATCTCCATGCTTTGGGCAAGACGGCCGTTTTTTGTAAATTGTAAGCCAAGAATACTACACGGTGGAGGGTAGTGTGGACCTCTTGAGAGTGAAAATTCCAATTTGTTCCACAAAAGCTTCATTTTTAGAAAAATGATGATATCGCCATGAGTGACGACAACACATGTTTTCCCCGGGTGTTTGCGTCGTATTTCCTGGAGTGTTTTCGAGGCTCGGTTATAGATGTCCGTTATCGATTCGGCGCCGCGTTTTCTATACATCGGGGTAAAAAAATTATATTTATCTTCTTGCAACGAAGCAAGTGACTCGCCGTCGCGTCCCGTGGCGATTTCCGTGAGGCCGTTGTGCATAAACAGAGAAACGGAAGATCCCGTCTCACGGCGGATAATATCAGCAGTTTCCCGGCAGCGTTCCATGGGGCTTGTGTAAATAACGTCAATATTCCGGTCTTTTAAAAAAAACCCGGCTTTTTTGGCCTGGGCTTTACCGTGTGCACTGAGATGAAAATTGGGAAGACGACCGGGAAGTACATGGTTGGGATTATCAACTTCCCCATGTCTGACTAACAATATGGTTGTTTCTTTATTTTTAAGCTCACTGGTCATATATCTGCATTATGGGCTATTGTAGCAATTTAAAGCAAAAAAGCAAGTAGACAGAAGTCAATTTGATTGATGGTGTATAATTGGGATATCCGGAATAACCCGATGTAACAATCTGTACAACGGGATCCTTTGTATTTTACCTATTTCGTATGATGCGTATGTCCAGAATTCAAGAGCAATTACTATACAAGCCAGAATCGGCGCAGCGAATGTATTACCTGGATCATCCAACGTTGTTATCGCCGTTTGAGACTCCTTGGACAGAGTTGGCACGGCGAGGGTATGTCGGGGGAGGGATCGTGTTGTTTGTGATAAACCCGCAGGGCGAATTATTGATGAATCAGGTGCCTCCGTATCGGGAAAAATCTGTGATTGGTCGGTATGCCGGGCAGTGGAATGTATTCACGGAAACCATAGAACGGTATCAGGAGGGAGCTCGGGTAGGTCAGTTTGAGAACTTTATCGATAATTTGTCCCGCACCGTTCGTGAAGAAATTGGGAAGACCGCCGCAAGCCAAATGACCATATTTTCGGATGCCATGCGCGAAACTGACTACCGTGATCCACGTGCCCACCAAAAAATTCGCGTTCACTGTGTGGTTGTACAGGGTCCAACGGAGATCATTCGCGATATTGACGCCCATGACGCCGAGGTCAAGGGTCCGCGCGAGCTCAATGTACTTGAGTGGAAATCGCTTGAGAAAGTCGATCATCTTCTTGTTGAACCAAACGCAAAACGCATGTTGCATCGGATGAGGCGTAGCGGATATTTATACATGATGATTGACCGTATTGCCGCCGGAAAACAGGGTATTCCTTTGCTTCGGCACATCTCCCAGGAAAGGTAACCATATATGGTTAAAAAAATATCCAATTCAGTTATTCCTCAAGAGAAGCATTCTCAAGCGTATCTGTATGCAATTTGCGGGGCGTCAGAAGAAAAAAATGTTTTACTTATCGACGCGTTGCGACGGCACGAATTACCCGCATGTGGAGGTAAAATCACAATCTTAGAGGTCGGCCCGGGAAGTGGAGATAGTTTAATTTTTTTGAACTCAATGATTCCCGAATTGTCACTCAGTGATCCCGTACAGTTGGTTTCGGTTGATCTCCACGCTTCCGATTCCCGGGTAAAGACGTTGAGAAATATATCGGCGGTTATAGAAGGTGACGTACAGGCATTGCCGTTTGCACCGGAAATTTTTTCCGCGGTCAATATGTCTGCTGTTTTGCATGAGGTATATTCATACGGAGGAGGGTTGGGAGGTATTCATCAAGCGCTGCGCGAAACGTCCAGAGTTCTTATGCCAGATGGGGTTTTTTGTTATCGAGACCCCTGTGCGCCAAATGTCGGGTTTATGACACCGGCATCCCAATTCTACAAAGGACCGGCGTGGATCGGTTTTTTGAAACACTTTTTACCCGATTTTCTTGAACATAGTGTCATGCCATATGCCGCCAAATCACGGAAAATTCGATTCTATCAATCTATCGACGGAACGGAGCACCGGCATCCCTTAAACGATGTGGACATACATTTGCCGGTTCGCATGGAAGCGCCGGTAGGTCTGCAGCGTGAAATACAACGCCACTACTTGATGTTGAGGGAATACCTCATTGGGAGAGGAGCGTTAGGATTTCATATGGAGAACCCGGGATGGAAAGAGGAGCTATATGCAAACGAACCAATCAACATACAACCACTTGATCATGAAGAATTAGCACATGAACTTATTCAAGCAATAGCTTCGTGTGATTCATCCGATCACACACTTACAGTTCGCGGGAGTTTATTGTTTGATCAGGCAGTTGACTTTATGATGCGGCATTTTTTTGATCGTCTGGATCAGGCAGATGCTTCGGCAATACACCATTATGGAATCTGGCAGAAGCGGGAGGGGAGAGAATGCTATACGTATTTAAGCCCGTCTGATTTTCTTGTGACGACCGTGAGAGAGTCGCTCAGACAATCAAAAGGTGAATATGTACTGTTGCCGTCTTCCGTCAGAGATATTCGCATCGTGCCCAGATATTCGTATCAAATATACCTGTCCACCGTGTTGGAAACGCCGTTTTTTGAAGGGAAACAAATGATGAAATTCAAGAAAATGAGGCGGTCGGAGGCAAAACCCATTCTTACACACGTCCTTCCTCATCTTGTGGATTTGCCGTTGTTTGGAAAACAGGGTCAGAGCGCGGCGCATACGATCAAAACGCTGATATATGGTTGATGGATAGTTATCTGGAGAGCAATTGCTGAATTTGCCGTATGTATGTTTTTACCGAGGCGGGATCTTCCAATTTTCGGGATTGAATAGACAGAATGGCAGACGGGAACTTAGTAGTGTTGACCCAATCCTCGTGGAGGACAAGCATTTTCCCCACAAATGCGGCATCTTCGTCGTCTATGGGTAAATTTCTCTTGCGCAGCCGGTCCATAAGGAAATCCAGAGTGTCGTGAAGATATATAACGAGATTCGGGGGCGGCAAATGGTGAGTAAGTTTGTCCGTGAGAGTTTCATAGAGAATAAACGAGTCGGCATCGAGGGTAATTTTTGAATGAAGCAGATTTGTCGGAGTAAACGTATCCATGATGGCAACGGTTCCATTTTGTGCCAGGCGTGCGGCCTGTTCCCACCTGGTAACGGTTTGGAGTAAAAACCAGACTTGATTTTGAAAAACACGCCCCGTGGTTCCGTGCGCATCATGAACAAAAGGGTTGTTGTCAACTGATTCGGCCAATACTTCGGCTCGAAGCGGAGTGCGCAACATTTCAGCAAATGTGGATTTTCCGCTTCCTAGGTTTCCTATAATTCCGATAATCGCCCCTTTGTGTTTAAGAGTCATACAACGGAGTATAGCAGAATAAATTCAGGAAGCAAAAAATAGGTTTATTAGATTAATCCAAGTGGTGAACACCCTGCTGTATTTCTCTTTGTATGGTATCCACAGGAATAACACCGGGCGCTATGCACATTTGCCCTTCATGAGCTAGTTCACATACATACCGTACACATAGGAAGCTATGAAAGGTACAATTG
>CAYMYO010000015.1:17669-25735 GCA_964394685.1 uncultured Gammaproteobacteria bacterium | reverse complement strand
ACCCGCCTGAAATAAATTCGGTACGAGGAGAAACGTAAAACTGTTTAACAAAAAAAATTGTGGAGGAATGGGTGAAACTGTGTTCTCCTTAAGCATAATCAAGGTTCGTCAAGTCAAAAAAGGTAATGGTTATACTGACAGGATGGAAAAACTTTAAAAAAAACGGTGCCAAAGACACAACATCAACAGAATTCTTTTTTTTATCATTCTTCTATCTATTTTCCGCGTATGGCTAATTAAAGACAGGGAAATTGTTGCCATCACACCGACTCCTCATGATTCACAACTATACATAACAAGTGCACAATCAATCGTCAATAATCAATGGTTTGGACCATATAATGAACGCATTCTTGCGCGAGGCCCGTCATTTCCGTTACTTATTGCACTTGCCTATCTTCTTCATATACCGCTCGGCATAGCACATACTGTTTTTTATGCTCTAACCGCTTTACTTTTTATCATCATTATGTTCCCACTTTCAAAAAATAGATGGTTTCTTATCCCTCTTTATATGTTACTATTGTTTAATCCTTTTACACTAGATCACGAGACTTCTTTTGAAATAACACGCTCCACATTTTATCCCGCGCTAATATTAGGAGTTGTTCTAAGTGTCCTGGGGCTACTTCTAGCTGTTCATAAAAATTTTAAACAAGCACTTCTATTTTCAATACTTCTGGGGTGTGTTTTCTTTCTTTTCTGGTTCAATCGCGAAGAAGGTTTTTTTATTCTCCCAGTTGTCGGTATGAGCTATGGCTATTCTTTGTGGCATGCATGGACGCAAAAAAAAATGTCGAAACAATACCTTTGGGCACTCAGTGTGCCTATAATAATATTTGTTCTTTTTTCACAAACACTCAGTTTCATCAATTATCTCCGCTATGGAATCTACACAGCAAGGCAATTTTCTCACGCAAGTTATACATCAGCGTTTGCCAGCCTCCTTCGCATACATCCGGATTCAGGTAATCCACTCATACCTATTTCGAAAAAGCAACGGACGATTCTCTATACCGTTAGCCCGTCGTTTGCGAAATTACGACCGTATTTTGAGGGAGAAGGAGGATACAATTGGGCAGTAAACAGTTTCGTATGGACACATATCCCACCGGAAGAACGGGAAATAGCTGGCGGAGCTTTCTATTTTTGGCTTCGGGAGGCAATATGGGAAATCACTAAACCATCACAGAAGAAGGAACAGCAATTCTTCGAACAGCTCACTAAAGAAATACATCTCGCTTGCTCTCGCCGCTATGTTCCCTGCGGAATTCTTCCGTTAAGTGGGTTTTCGCTTCTCGATCAACAGGATCGTGATTCATTCATGAATAGTCTTGTCGATACGGTTCAAACCGGAGTTCTTGCGGATAAAATAGACATTACCACTAACGCAAAATATAGTGTCGGTCCTACAGACCAAATCAATCTTTTTAGAAAAATGACTAATGGAATCATTCTAGAAGGACAACAACCACCGCACTCAAATCCCTTCGCTGAAAAAATGTACAGACTCATCTCATGGTGGTATCGATCAATAATGCCTTGGATTTTCCTTCTCACGATATTCCACTTTTTTTATCGGATGCTACGATATCGTTCCTTAAAATTTTATGATTGGTATCAAGCTTCATTACTATTGAGTACCGTATTATTTTATATCATTGTTGCTATCTTTGGCACGTTAAAATCACCATCAAACGTAACCGCTGGCTCATATACAGGAGCAGTGTATGTACTTCTCATTCTTTTTAGCGTCCTGGAATTATTAAAAATGTCGAGAAAGTCTGAAACTGGTTATTTGTTTTAACATGAATGCTTTTCCATTCCAGCATATCCTGAGGCTGTTAAGCTTTTCGTTTATATGGATTATTCTGCGTAAAGATTCGCCTTACGTACTTTCAAAAATTCTATAAAACGAGGCTGGGCCATCAATAGGTCTGAGTTTGGAGCTAACTGAAAATCAATTCTTCTTTCGCATTCATCGACGGCTGATCCATTAAGTATGCATTCTTTGACGATGCCTTTATTTCTTTGATTAACTGCGATTTCATACTTAAACGGTTTATCAAGTCTCATTTCTTTGTTTAAAAGAAAAATTAATACTACTAATGACAAAATATTACTTAACCATAACTGCAAATAAAATATATCGTTTAATCATAGTCAATACCATAAAACATACACCAAATAATATATGAAATTATCGTTGAGATCAAGATGTTATTCACATTGAAATTTTCTTGTACTATTCGGTACATTTACTGTATCGTAATAACGATGGCAAAGCTATTGATGATACAGATCCAATCCACTCCGTATTGCGGAACCGCGTATCTTAACGCTGCGGCAAAATCCCACTGTCACAAATTTTCTCTTCTCCTCAGTAATTCCCCATCATCTATTCTTTCAAGAATACAGTCTGAAAAACCCGATGTGATCGGTTTTTCATGCTTAAGCTGTTTTATGAAAGAAATACTTGTTCTTTGCTCCAGTATTAAGGAACGTTTTGATATTCCCATCATATTAGGAGGACCACACCCGACCCTGTTTCCAGACGTTCTGAATGAAAAACCCATAGACATCATTTGCATTGGTGAGGGAGAATTTGCATTAATTGATTTACTGAACGCTATCAAACATAAAAGGCGTTATACCCATATTAAAAATCTTTGGGTAAAAAAAGGAAACAAAATCTACAAAAATCCCTTGAGACCTTTGGTTGAACCGCTGGATAGTATACCTGTGATTGATTGGTCCTGTTATAAAAATACCCCGGTACTCTATGGATCTCCAACTGTATTTTTAATCCGCGGTTGTCCGTTCTCCTGTAACTATTGCTTTAACCAACAAACAAAGAAACTCTATCACAATTTGGGAACATATATACGTCATTTCAGCGTCCAACGGTCAATTCTCGAAATTCAGGCAGCACTTAAATATTTTTCGAAGGATCCCGTTATATTCGCTTCCGATTCCTTCGGGATTGACCTACCGTGGATGGAAACCGTTCTAGAGGAATATACAAAACTGACTGATCTCCCATTTGTATTATTGCTTCGTCCTGAACTGGTAACACAAAAATGTATAGATATCCTAGCTACATACAATTGTTGCAGCGTATCAATCGGTGTCGAATCCGGATCCGAACGGATTCGACGCACCATCATTCAGCGTCATTACACAAATGCCTACCTCATCGACATGGCACAAAAGCTCCATGAAAAAGGGATCAAATTTAAAACGTTTAATATGCTCGGACTCCCAACGGAAACATACGGGGATATGTGGAAAACTATTGATATAAATATCAAAATGAAAACGGATTTCCCCCGAGCATCCATATTCACGCCATATCCGGGAACTGAAATTGTAGAAATCGCTAAACAACAAGGGTATCTCAACAAAAATTATAACTTTGACGATCTTCCCGACACCATACTCGACCATACCATACTGAAAAAATTAGATGCGCAGAAAGTACAAAATATGCTATTTTTTTTCCAAACGGCCATAATATTCCCCTTTACTCGACCGCTCATTAAAATACTTGTACGGATGAAACCGAACATTATATTCCGGTACTATTTCTATGTAGTGTATGTGGTCATAAATACGGTAGCTGAAAAACGTAATCTTTTTCATTTTATTCCCTATCTCTATGCAAACCGTAACTATCGTTAGTCGACTAGTTCAGGATTCTAAATTCATGTCACCAGGTCGGTTATCGATACATCTTAAGATTGGCTATCTTATTAAATAAAAATTCCGCAAGTTGTTTATGTCCCTTTTCCGACGGATGACCATCAGGGAAAATATCTGTTTCGCCGTGCACCACTGTCGGAAAAAAGAATGTTTTCTCTGAAAGAAGATGTTTAATTTTGCTCGCTATGTCATCCGGGAATATGTCGCTGGTAAAAATTATTAGTGGGGTTTCCATACTTAATATAAGTTCTCGAAGTGACCGTAATTCATCATCAATCACGTCCTGTCTTGAATTATTCTTATAGTACTGTTCTATTAAAACCGTTAATGCAGAATTATAGTCTCCTTTTTTTCTTCGCTGCTCGACGTCTTCAGGCATATCCCTCAACGGATCGAACGTAGAAGATAATGCGTTGAGTCGTTCGTTGCTTTCGGTAAAATCATTCTCATTCGTCCATAACACAATAAGATCTGCGTCGTATTTTGCTGCTTTTCGTTTATAGTGCTCAACATTATATTGCATATCGTAGCCTTCAACCCCGAAGTTAATGACGTCAAAACGCTTGAATGAAGGACATATACGCCGACTGTTTAGCATATCCTCGAGAACTTCGGAATAGTTTTGTTCTGTAGAAACGAACGCGCCTTCCGTAAACGAATCACCTAAAGAAATAATACGAAATACTCCGGGGGGTTTAAACGTTGAATACTCATACCGTTCATTTAATCCGTCGGTATTTATGGTATGGGTAACCTGACGTGAGATACCGATAGCTGATAAATCTTCCTGTTTTTGAATATTTGGCTTCAGTTCCGAATAGTATTTTAGTCCATTAACGTCTGGATATATGAGTGTCTCTTTTGAGATTGGCATGACATGGACTCTTTTCGGAAGATTATTTGATTTTTGATGAACATAGCGGTACCCGAGTATCGCAATGCTTATACATTCAAAACAAACAAGAAGAATCCACACTTTGGAGATACCGCGACACATCATGCCAATACTAGTATTTTTGTTGACGAAGGATCTCATATAAGATTATCCCGGTAGTAACCATCACGTTAAGCGATGTGTTAACCCCAAACATAGGCAGCTCAATAATCGTATCCACGTGGTTCATCACATCTTTTGAAACACCATTCGTTTCATTTCCGACGACGATTGCTATCGGGAACGTGTAGGTCGCTTTCTCAAACGGTACGCTTTTTACATCCTGTTCAACCGCAACAATTGACATATCCTTGTTTTTGGCTCTAATTTTTTTTATAAGAGCTAGAGTATCAGGGGCGTATTCCCAATCAACCCAAGCCCACGTATTAATCGATGCTTTTTTGATCCGCGTATTCGGCGGAGTTTCCGTTGCGCCGCATAAATACACTTTTTCTGCAGCAACTGCGTCAGCAAGACGGAATATAGATCCAATGTTATATGTATCCAACACGTTATCCAAAATAATAGTAATCGGGTTTTTCTTTATTGATTTGACTATTTCTCCGTCAACAGGTTGTGTTCGAAGTTCTTGAGCGTTCAATTTCATTTACCTATTATACCGCTTTTTGTGCTTTTTTCGGTGATGTGAATGAGAAGGTTTCTTCCTTGTATATTCTTTGTACCAACGTACAACAATAAAACCAATACACCATCCTAATACCCCTCCCATGATGACATCGATAGGATAATGGTGACCAAGATATACACGGGACAGCGATATGGCGAAAGCCAGTATATATAGTCCCTTTTTCCATTTTGGCTCTATGTACGAAAGCACAACAGCAAGAGCGAATGCAAAGGTTGCGTGTGTTGAAGGAAACGAATATCCGAGTGGAAACCCTCCAATCACTGTTGCCGCGTCAAGAGCTGAGGATGGACGAAGTCGTGTTACAAGAGGTTTTATTATAAGTTCAGCAATACTCCATGCTAGTCCCCCAGTTAGTCCAAGAGGGATAAATAGCCGCTGATCTTTTGATTCTTCTTTAAAAATAAGAAACGCTCCAATAACAAACCATACAATTCCCGCTTCGCCAATACCAGATAAAAACAGTGCAAATGAATCAATAAACCCAATATGGGGGATGTGATTAATCAAAAAAAAGAGCTGCGTGTCAGTGGACAATAACCAGTTCATTTTGGTGTCGGTGTAATAAAAATAATTTTGATTGCGCCTTCAGTTGGGATGGGAGACACTACCTTTTTTCCTGTAACAACAACGCCGATAATAATAAGGATAAGAGCAGCAACGCCAATAAGGATCGAAATGGCTGCTATTGTCTTCGTCCGTTCTTCCATATCCTAAGTATACCACTACTTTATATCTTCTTTCTTCCATGCGGCAAACGTGCAGGTCGGGTAATTATTACATCCGAAAAACGTCTTTCCACGCCTCGTTTTTTTCACCACAATATCAGCCCCGCATTTCGGGCACTTCATATCAATTGTTTCCGGTTTTTGTTTCGTGTAGGTGCATTTAGGAAATGTACTGCAGGCATAAAATTTTCCATACCTGCCTGTCCGAATAACAACAGGTGATTCGCAAAGAGGACATTTCTCGTCTGTTTCTTCAACCGGCGATTTAATTTTCTCAGCAGTTTTCATTGTCGTATCAACAGCTTCTATGAATGGATCATAAAACGCCTGTAATACCGGCACCCATTCTTTAACGCCAATTGCAATGGCATCAAGATCCGCCTCCAACTTTGCGGTAAACGGGAGATCCATAATCGTCGGGAAGTACAGAACCAAAAAGTCCGTCACCTGCATCCCGAGCTCAGTCGGAACTAATTTCTTTTCAACTTTTGCCACATATTGCCGGTCAATAATCGTTGAGATGATCGGCGCATAGGTAGAAGGCCGTCCGATATCTTTCTCTTCCAGTGCCTTGACTAAACTCGCCTCAGTATACCGAGGCGGCGCTTGCGTTTCATGAGAAATGGCGTTTGCCTTGATAAGAGTAACCGTATCTCCAACTGAAACAGATGGTAGCACCATTTCTCCGTTTTCATATCCCATTACTTTTAAAAATCCATCAAACATAATGACAGATCCCTGCACACTAAATACATAGGCATTGGAACTTGCAATCGTAATTGTTGTTGAGTCAAACAATGCTTTTTCCATTTGAGAAGCTACAGCTCGCTTCCAAATCAACTCATACAGCCGAACATGGTCATGATTAAACTCGGAATTTTCTTTCAGCGCACCACCAAGAATTGCTACATCAGTAGGCCTAATTGCTTCATGCGCCTCCTGAGCAACTTTTGATTTTGTATGGTATACTCGAGCACTTGCAGAAATATATTGTTTCCCAAACGTACGAGCTATGTAGTCCCGTGCTTCGGAAATAAATTTCGTTGATAAATTCAGGCTATCCGTCCGGTGATATGTGATGATTCCCTCTTCATACAATTTCTGTGCCAGTTGCATGGTTTTTTTCGAAGAAAAATAGAGTTTCCGTCCGGCATCCTGTTGTAACGTACTTGTGATGTATGCGGCCACTGGATTTCGAGAAATTTCCTTTTTCTCAACAGCGCTCACTGTATATGGTTTTTTTAGATCATTAATAATTTCGTTTGCGTCAGCCTCCGACGTAATGGTTGATGACGTCGTGGTATATTTCCCATCAAATAGCTGAAGAACGATCTGTTTTTCATATTTCTCTTTGTTATGAGAAAAAAGCTGAGCGGTTATAGATCCTGAAACAAGTTCAGGATGACAAACAAACTCACCATCAATTGTGTAATACGGTTCTTTTGTAAATTTTTCAATTTCCCTCTCCCTCTCAACCAAAAGTCTGACAGCAACAGATTGAACGCGACCTGCTGAAAGCCATCGCTTGGAAAGTTTCTGCCACAAAATCGGAGACAATTTGTATCCAACAAGTCGATCAAGTACCCTTCTGGCCTGCTGTGCTGACACGAGTTTAATGTCGATTGTTCCCGGATGGGCAAGCGCATCAGCAATGGCAGATTTAGTAATTTCATGAAATGTAATACGCTTAAATGTTTCGATTTTGTCTTTTGTTTTTTTACTCAGCTTCTTCCGTTCCATGCCGTCAGTTAAAATCGTTGCCACATGCCAGGCAATTGCTTCTCCTTCGCGGTCAGGGTCTGTTGCTAAAATGACGGTATCTGCTTTTTTGGCAATAGCGAGTAGCTCTCCGACGTGTTTTTTCTTGTCTTTGGGGATAACATAATTTGGAGTAAAATCGTGCTCTACATCAACCCCAAGCGCTGCCTTCGGCAAATCACGGATATGCCCCATGGTGGCTTCAATCTGATAGTCTTTCCCCAAAAACTTTGAAAGTGTCTTTGCTTTTGTCGGTGATTCAACAATAATGAGCGTCATAATTTTCTTTTTGTCATGC
>CAYMYO010000015.1:0-17569 GCA_964394685.1 uncultured Gammaproteobacteria bacterium | reverse complement strand
TGACAAACAAAGTATCCGTGCTTTTGTCGGTGATTCAACAATAATGAGCGTCATAATTTTCTTTTTGTCATGCTGAATTTATTTCAGCATCCAGTCTTTTTATTGTAACAGTTTGTCTAATGGATCCTGAAACAAGTTCAGGATGACAAACAAAGTATCCGTGCTTTTGTCGGTGATTCAACAATAATGAGCGTCATATGTGTTCTAGTATATCATGCACGCTTTCTACAAGTATCGCACCGGATTTTAATAAAGACGCTGGTCCATGACTTGTTGAGCTCGTCACTGGACCGGGAACTGCAAAGACATCTCTGCCTTGCGAAGCCGCGTTTGACGCGGTTATTAAGGTTCCACTGTCTTTCTCCCCTTCAATGACAACGACTCCTCGGGAAAGCCCACTGATTATTCTATTTCTTGCAATAAATAACCCTTTTTCTGGCCGAAGTCCAAGAGGCATTTCTGACACAACCGCACCAAATCCTTCATAGGCAAGCTTCCTATATATATGTGCATTGCTATATGGCGCACAGATATCAACACCACATCCCAGTACCGCAATCGTCTTCCCGTTGCATCGTATCGCTTCTTCATGCACTACCGCGTCAATACCGTACGCCATGCCGGAAATAATTGTAAACCCATTGTCAACTAAATCACGGGTGAGTTGTTTCGCTATAGCTATTCCATATGGTGTTGCTTGCCGGGTCCCCACAATTGCAATCGTTTTTTGCATATCAATGGGTCTATCAGTTTTCCTCCCTTTTACATACAAAAGAAACGGCGGATCGACAATCTCTTTTAAGAGCTTCGAGTAACGGATGTCGTCAATCGTAACTACACCAATATGTGCATCATGAAGTTTTCTTTGATAGGCAACAATATCAAATGTATTTCTGAAATAGTCAAACGAACGTGTTAATTTTTCTCCAAGCCCTGTTTTGATGAGTTCGTTGGTTGGTGCTTCCCAAATCTGTTTGACTGTTCCGAAATAATTTCGAAGAAGATGAAACCTCACCGGACCAATCCCCGGAAACGCACTTACTCCAAGCCAGTAGCGCAGGTCGTTTGGCATATAGTACAATAGTACACTATGCGTATCGTCTCTTGGAATGTATTTCTCGGCAATAAAAGAAAAATCAAAAAAGGAATACGCTACATTCTTTCGCTTCACCCTGATGTTATTTGTCTTCAGGAAGTCTCTTATCTAAACATACAATGGCTTTCCACAATTCCTGGATACACTGTCAATTCCTGTATTGAATCGAAACACAACCACCCTTTGGAAAAACACATGTATATTTTGATCATGACGAAACAAAAACCTATTTTTGTGAAAAAATACAAATATGACTATGCGCTTCACAACTCCATTCTGACCAAACTGTATGCAGCGGTAATCCGTTTTGAAGAGCAGCATCATGTTCTCGTTGTCCAGCTCAAAGTTAAAGGAAAATCAATACAGATAACAAATACCCGTCTTTCCTGCGCAATAGGGACTAGCGACAGAGTGCAGGAATTCAAAACGCTCGTACAAAAAACAAAACATCGAACAGTTCCAACGATTTATTGCGGTGATTTTAATGTTGTGGACAGCAAACTGTTTAATCGTTTAACAGGATGGGTTCGCGGTTTTTCGCATTTTGACTACCTTCTTGACGAACGGGAATCATTCGAAAAACTGTATAAAAAAGAACATTTGGTCAACATCTTCCGAGGGAAATCAACATCATTTGTTAACCGCCCGCTTCTCCAATTAGATCACATTCTCGTTCCTTCACAATTTCCTATCACAAGTCATACGATAATAAAAAATCGCTATGGTTCTGATCACCGAATTCTTATAGCAACCGTAAAAATATAAATATGAAAAAACCGATACTTTCTGTTATTATTGTCACTTGGAACTCAGCTTCTGATATCGACGTATGTCTTTCTTCGCTTAAATATGCACTGCGGTCTATAACGCATGAAGTATTTGTCATAGACAATACATCAAAAGATGATACTGTTAAAATCATCCGCTCCCGCTATCCTTGGGTAAAACTTCTTCCCCAAACAGTAAATCTAGGATTTGGCCAAGGGAATAATATCGGACTTGCAAAAGCAAAAGGAATATACATATTGCTATTAAATCCAGATACAAAAGTAAACACTCACGCAATCAAAACCATGATCTCTTTTCTCGACACCTATCCCACAGTGGGCGCAGTCGGGCCAGAACAGCTCAACGGCATCGGTACATATATCCTCATGAAAAGTAAAACTTCACTCCTTGGTTTAGGAGAATATGTATTAGAAAAAATTGTTTCACGGGTGAAGAAAAAATCTATCATCTTATTTCCCTATCCACACAGAGTATCTATTCTCAATGCAGGATGTCTTATGGCAAGATCTTCAATTCTTCCAACCAAACAATGGTTTGATCCTGAATTCTTTCTTTACGGGGAAGAGGAATATTTATTCCAACATATTAATGCGATCGGATGGAAATCCTATTTCCTTCGAAATTGCAGTATCACCCATTATCGGGAAAAAAGCATTGGTAAAACAGGCAATAAATGGAAATACGTATTGCAAAGCTTTTCCCTTCTTTTTACACGGGCGATAAAGAAATGGCTATACACTCATCATCTTTTGAATTTGAGAAACGACACCTTTAAGAAGTGACTCCACTTGCTTCTTTGACATTGGTCCGCGTGGCGCATGGTCATCAAAATCAACATACACCCGTGAAATATGCGAAAAATGTTTTGTCAATTCATTGTACGATGCATCCATATCTAACATAGGATCATGAGTAATGCTGACAGCCAGAGCAGGGATATCCCATACATATTTTTTCTTTCCAGAAAATAACTGAAACGTTAACACTTCGTTTAATACATCAACAACCGCATTTGCATTCATCATCGTAATCACTCGCGTTTGATTTGGAATCACTTCATCCAAGTCCTTTCGATTCCAAAAAGCAATGCGCACAAGCCGCTCAATAAGCGATGTGTTTTTTAACACCGAAGAAAACATTGAGCGTAACCACTTACTTGTATTTGCCAAACGAACTAAGGGAAGAAGCGGCCGCTGAAACCATAACGGGCGAATCATTGATCCAGCGGTAAATGTTTCAAATAATAACATCGCTTTGGGAACAGTTCCACGTTTTACCATTTCGATCGTTATTATTCCTCCCAAACAAAATCCTCCAAGGATATAGGATGAAATATGTAAATCACGAATCATGTTTCTGTATAACTCTGCGTATTCTTTGATAACGTATTTTTTCCCACCAAACGTTGCTGTACATCCAATCCCGGGCAATTCCGGCATAATCACTTCAAAATACTTTGATAAATAGATAACAAGCGGAAGAAACTTGTCTATATCAGAATTAAATCCAAGAGTCAGAAAAAGCGGTGTCCCTTTCCCCATCCGAACATACGGAATGTCACCATTGGCAGAGTGATAGAAGTATTTCTTCATATGCTTAATAATACGTAATTATATCAAAAAATACCACAGCTCTTCGCCCAGGTAACACCTTGTGTCCACACATCATCCATATTCCCTTCCTCATACTTCCACGATCCAAACCGACCAAGAGAAAAAATATCATTGTGTTCGAGGAGCGTACTTGCCTTCGAGACAATCCTATCACGACCTATCATCGGAGTAGGATATCCAAATGGTTCATGATGGAAAAACGTACTGATAATCTCCGAATCACCCGGAATCAATCCCTGTAAGCGCGCCTGAACAAGCGTTGTCTCAATAATGTTTTTTTTATGTATTGTTGTTTTTGGATCAACAGTCGTTTCAAATAATAACGACCACGTTCCCTGTGGTGCATTACCAGCTCCATAATTGGAATAGACGCTGACGCGAAAATACGGAATCTTGGAATCTGGAATATAAATCCAATGACATTTTTTCAGCGCGTCTGGTGGAGTACCTCGCATACCAACACCAACAACAACGACCCCAACATACGGTAATGCCGAGACCCCAGGAATAATAATTCCTTTTACACCATTTGCGAGGTTAGGAAGTGGAATGGTCGAAAGTAATACATCATAGGTAACTTTTGAACGGTCAGAAAACACGAGTATATGGTTTTTCGCATCAATAGCAATAACGCGTTTATTATATGTAATATACGGTTCCAATGTACCTGCTATCTCGTTCCAAATACTTCCTATACCTCCCTCCAATGGATAATAAAAAGAAGCATTTGCTCCCCACTGACGACGAGTATATTCTTTTGGTTGTTGCGGAATCTTTTTTTGTATCCACGCAGTTGACATCTTGGTCAATGGATATTTCCATAACTTTTTATTAAACGGAAGGAAAAACGATTGAGCTAACGTTTTTCCAAACGACAAAATAATCCAATGGTAAAACGAGGTCTTTGGGGAAAGAGAACGAGTCTCACGAGAAGGCTCACCCGCATGATATTGAATGGGATACGGAACCATAGCCGGTCCGACCCGCACCCATGCACTACGCGAATGGAGTGCGAGCGGATGAGAATATAAAGAATGAATCTGACGAAGGAATGTGTCGTTCTTTGACCCAATGACATGTCCACCAATATCCCATATAAATCCCTTAGAATCAACATGTGTTGAAGAAACACCTCCTGCATGACTGGATTGTTCATACAGACGAACATCTTCATACCCGGTGTTTCTTAGTTGCCATAATGCACCAAGACCGCATGGTCCGGCACCAATAATAATAATCTTTTTTTTCATCGCGAGAACCATTCCTCAAAAATCTTTTTTGCAACAGGGGCTGCAATATCGCTTCCTTCCCCCGACTCTTCTACTAAAACGGTCACGGAAATCTCCGGATCAACAATAGGCGCAAAGGCTGTAAACCATGCGTGCGTTTTGTTTTGCGGGTCTCCAAATTCAGCAGTTCCTGTTTTACACGCAACAGGTACTTTAAATCCAAACAGCGGCCAACCGGTCCCACCGGTCTCGCATGCTTTTTTCATCCCTTCGGTAATCACATCAATCGTTTCTTTTTTAATTTTTAGATCTTTACATTTTTGTCCCGCGGAGCGGGATCCGGCTTCGCCGGACAATTTTTTTATCGTTGGCTTACATAACTTTCCTCCACTTGCTATGACGTTTGTCCACGCATTAACTTGCAGTGGAGTCGTAAGCACATATCCTTGACCAATGGCTACATGGTACGTATCCCCCAAATACCATTCGTTATTTCTGGCTTCTATATCCTTCGGCGTTTGGAAATGATTATCTTTCCATTGTGGATCCGGCATAAGACCACTCGCCTCGCCGGCGAGCTCGATACCAAGTGGCCTTCCTATGCCAACGGCTTTTGCCCAAATTCCAAGCTTTGTTATCCCTACCCACTCACCAACTTTGTAAAAAAAACTGTCATTACTTCTTTGCATAGCGTGGGTAATATCAACCATGCCTTCGGTTTTCCCATACTGTTTAAAATACCAGTTCGGAAAACTAAACTGACCAAGCGTGATGACCCCCGTATCCTCAACAGTTGTTGCCGGGGTTATCACGTTTTCTTCAAGCGCGGCTAAAGCGGTAACCAGTTTAAATGTTGAACCCGGCGGATACACGCCGCCAATAGCACGATTTAAAAATGGCATATCAGACACAGGCATATCTTCAGGAAACGCATTTGGTGAAAACGAAGGACTGGAATACATCGCAAGTATTTCCCCGGTCGAAGGCTTCGTAACAACAACAGCTCCTTTTTTGTCGTTCGGAAACGCCCGCTGGACAACCTGCGACAAACCAGCATCGAGCGATAACGTGACTGACTCACCGGGAAGTTCTGGATCTCTTCCGATTGTTCGAAGAATAGTTCCCGTTGCATCCACTTCAACGAGTTCTTTTCCATCTCGACCGCGCAACGTTTCCTCAAACACATCTTCCGCACCCACACGTCCTATTTGATCACCCATTCGATACCCCCGAAGTGCATAGAATTCATTGGAAAGTTCAGGAGACGTCAGTTCATTGACGTATCCAACCACATGAGCAGTGGATTCGGGATACAGATACGAACGCTCGTACCGATATTCGTCCCATGGTATATTTTCAACAAGAAGTTTTCCTGTTCGATCATATAAAATCCCGCGAGGAGCGTGACGAACAATCTCCCGCGTTCGATTGGAATCGGACAATCCTCGGTACTGATAGCCATTAACAATGGTTAGATGAAATAATCGAAGAAATAAAATGAACATGATCGAGAGGAAACCAATAGTGAAAAGAAGAAGCCTACCTGATCCTGACCACCATCCCGGTCCGCCTCTGGCGGACCACCGTTTCCGTTTTCGAACGCTCGTGATAGTTTCAAAAAAAGCGCTGCCAAATTTCATACATGAATCCCCCAAAAATAATCCCTCCGATTGCCTGTGCGATCGTATGCCGTTTGAGAACAACGCGTGACCAAGCAAGGATCCACGGAACGAAAAAAAACAGCCATAGTGTTTGAGGATACCACTCATATAATATACCGAAATTTATGACAGTATAAATAAGATGTCCGGATATTTTCCAAAACAACGTGACTCCGTAAAAAAAGACAAAACTGAAAAGATAAAATTGCATAAGTTTCAATAATTCAGCATTACCAAAAAAAAGAAGAAGAACATAATCAACAATCAAAAATAAGAAAAGAAAAATAAATGCCCCCACTCGCTGTTTTCGGTCACTGATATCCCAATTGGTTATCCGCTTTGTTTTTACCGCCCAATAGCGAAGTATGGTTGGAGGAAGAAAAAATCCAAAAACCAATACTGCAAGAAAAATAGAGAACGAATTTCCAGTCATCCCGCTACGAAATGCAGCAAGAATCACAATGACCGGCAAAACAAAAAACGGTTCAAAAACAAATGAAATAATTCGTGCAAATTTCATACTTTTCGTTGGGCAACTTTCACATGTCGTAGGAGTTCGGTATCATCTAAGAGTTTCCCACACCCCCGCACGACAGCTGTTTGCGGATCTTCGGCAATCCACACAGGCATTTTTGTTTCTGTAGCAATGAGCTTATCAATGCCCCGAATCAGTGATCCGCCACCGGCAAGAACTATTCCGTGTTCCAAGATATCGCCAACAAGCTCAGGTGGTGTTTCTTCCATTGTTTCTGATACCGCTTCGATGATCTCTTGAATAACAGGCGCAAGGGCTTCCCGTATTTCGGATTCAGAAACTCTAATGGAGCGTGGGAGCCCTGTTTCAATGTCCCGGCCGCGAACGACTACCTGCCGATTCGCATTCCCCGTTGGATACGCGCTGCCGACAGCGATTTTGACTGCTTCAGCAGTTTGCTCACCAATTAATATACCGTATTTCACCCGAATAAACGTAAGGATTGCATCATCCATTTCATCGCCAGCTATTCGAACACTCCTATTAACTACAATGCCACCAAGTGATAATACTGCAATTTCTGTTGTTCCTCCGCCAATATCACAGATGAAACTACCGGAGCTCTCGCTAATAGGAAGTTTTGCTCCAATTGCGGCAGCCATTGGCTCTTCGATAAGATACGCTTCCCGTGCTCCTGCAATGATGGCTGCTTCTTGGACAGCTCTACGTTCTACTTCTGTTACTCCTGATGGAATGCCGATAACGACTTTAGGTCTCGGAATATTTGGTAAAAACTTTGTTTTCGGATGCTCATGCACAATGCCGATATAATATTTAAGCATTGCAGCGGTCGCGTCAAAATCTGATATCACTCCATCTTTGAGGGGCCTGATTGCTTCAATCGTGTCAGGTGTTTTCCCAAGCATTTTTTTTGCCTCTCTGCCAATTGCAACAATCTGTTTTGTTTTTTTATGACGGGCGACAACGGAAGGTTCACGGATAAGAATACCTTTGCCTTTCACAAATACCAAAGTATTCGCAGTACCCAAATCGATCCCTAAATCATGCGACAGTAGTGAAAAAAAGAAGTTGAACATTTATAAGCTATTCTAACACAAAAATTTCATAAAGTGCTTATATTAAAAATTTTTCTATCATCTTGTAAATTGACTACGCGACCGCTTGTCCATTACACAAGAAGAGATTGATAGAGATGGTACGCATCATCCCCTTTCCACCACGCAGGTAAGAGTGCAAAGGGTAATTGCGGATCATCGCAAAGAACGGATTGATACAACACTGATTTTTGAAATTTCGATATCTTTTTTGTTTTTGCGTCATGAATAAATTCTTCATACCGTTTATTTAACTCATTCAGATGATAAATACGGATCATGACTTCACTCAGCGTTTCGTCACCGATCATCCCCTGCTTATCAAGTTTTGATACCAATATCATACCCTCCACATGATGGTCTTCTGCAAAATCATTCACCAAATCACGCGGCGTATAAGGAGTAATCCACACACTCTCCTGCAATTTCGCACACCCGATCTGAACAAGATACTGTCTGAATTGATCACGTACGATCCTTGAAAATTCCGGGATATCATAAGAAACAAGATACACACATCCGTCCCATGTCCGCACCTTTTTATAGGTCGGTAAAAATTCACTGAGTCGCTCCCGTCCTAATTTTGTAATCGAAAGCTCCACGTCTGTCCGTTTTCGCCGCTTGGAAATAAGATGTTTTCTCCGAAGATCCGCGAGAAGATTTTGAAAATGATCATAATTGCAATCGCGAAGCGCTTCATCCGCTTCCCGAAACATGTCATACGCGCCGCGTGATGTTTTGGATTTTCCAATACTCGCACCGGTCAGGTACAGCCACCAAAGAAATCCATTGATGGCTGTTTTTGCAATGCCGTTCGTCGCTTGACCAATATATTTTTTCATTGATCCCTGTTTTTCCATATCTGTGTTTTACTATAACGGCCGCTTGTCGAAAACACAAGGATAAAATGTGATAGGATAATAAGGATAACGAATATGGAGACGCTTTTACATCCAAAAGACATTCCGCAACTGTCCGATCTTCCGAACCCTCCC
The DNA here is from genome assembly GCA_964394685.1 of uncultured Gammaproteobacteria bacterium. Lineage (GTDB taxonomy): Bacteria > Patescibacteriota > Microgenomatia > UBA10105 > UBA927 > CAIJMI01. The sequence goes on along the minus strand of CAYMYO010000015.1, from coordinate 8,596 downwards.
AAGCAACTTTTTTGTATTGGCACGCCTTCGAAAAAACTTTTTGGTGATTGCGTTGCCATTGTCGGATCACGGCAAATAACAGAATATGGGAAACGCGTGATTGAGATGCTGGTGCCGAAACTCGTGTTTGAGAAGAAAACAATTGTCTCGGGATTTATGCGCGGGGTTGACCAATACGCGCATCGAACGACAATAGAAAATGGCGGAAAAACCATTGCAGTTTTAGGTTGGGGCATCGACACAATTCTTGCGCCAGAAGATAAAAAACTCGCTGACGCAATTGTTTCCCATGGCGGATTATTGCTATCAGAGTGGCAGATACAACGACCGACCCTCTGGACATTTCCGGTGAGAAACAGGATTGTCGCAGCCCTTGCAAACGAAGTGTACATCATCGAAGCAGGAATCAAAAGCGGATCCTTAATTACTGCAAATTGGGCAATAAAATTAAAGCGGAAATTGTTTGCCGTACCGGGCCCCATCACGAGCCGTGTTTCCGAAGGAACAAATCACCTCATTGCCAATGGGCAGGCAACCATGTGGCTGGGAGACGCAATACAAGCAAAAAAAAGTGCTGACCCCTTGGTGCAACTCATCAATTCTGAACCACTGACCATTGATCAACTTGCGCGGAAATTAAATAAACCAATTGCGGAACTCGGCGCTTCCTTATCGCTGTTACTGTTGACAGGACTTATTATCGAACGCGGCGGTGTATACTATAAAAAGTGATATGCTGACAAAAATCCGGTCTACTGCCAATATCGGACTTGTGACCATCCCCATTGATGTTGAAGTGGATGTGGCAACAGCAGGATTTCCCGGATTTACGATCGTCGGACTTGCCAGTAAAGCGGTCGAAGAAGCGCGGGAACGGGTAAAAACGGCAATCATTAATTCCGGCTTTGATTTTCCCCCGAAAAAAATTACTGTCAATCTGGCGCCTGCCGATATTCCCAAAGACGGCGCGGCGTACGATTTGCCGATTGCCGTTGGCATTCTTATTGCAAGCGAGCAGCTGCCGGAAGAGATGATATTTGATTTAAACAAACAATTTTTTTACGGAGAATTATCTTTGGACGGAACATTACGACCAACAAAAGGCGTGCTTCTCCTCGCGCTTTTTGCAAAAAAGCTTTCCGGATCGCAAATTTTTGTTCCGGAGTCCTCCGCCAATGAAGCATCTGTCGTCAATATTCCTGTCTACCCCGTGCCGACATTGCACCGACTTATCCAACATTTCATAAAAACAAAACCGCTTGATCCCCTGTCATACATTCCGATTCAAGACGCATTGGACATCGAGCCGCCGGAATTTGATTTATCGGAAATTGCAGGGCAGGAACAGGCAAAACGGGCAATTATTATTGCCGCATCAGGCGGTCACAATATGCTCATGTTTGGCCCTCCCGGAACCGGAAAAACAATGCTCGCACGAGCCCTCCCCGGAATTTTACCGCCACTTTCTGAACAGGAAGCACTCGAAGTCACGCGCATTTATTCCATTTCAGGACTTTTGCCTCCCGGCGCATCGCTTATCACCAAACGACCATTCCGCGCGCCACATCACGGTGTCTCAACAGTCGGTCTCATCGGCGGAGGCAGTAATCCTCTCCCCGGTGAAGTCAGTCTTGCGCATCTGGGCGTACTTTTTTTGGACGAAATGCCGGAGTTTCCGCGAAGCGCTCTTGAGAGTTTGCGCCAGCCCATGGAAGATGGTGTTGTCGAAATCGTACGGGTCGCGGGACACGTGCAATACCCCGCAAGTTTTACACTTCTATCAGCCATTAATCCCTGTCCGTGCGGGTATCTTGGGCATCCGAAACGCGCGTGTTCGTGCAGCGAAAGGCAGATTTCCAGATATCGTCATAGAATTTCCGGCCCAATCCTTGACCGTATTGATCTCCATGTTTCCGTTTCTGTTATTGCTGTTGATAAACTGTCGCAGTCTTTAAAAAATAATCCCAACGCGATCACGTCAAAGCAGGCGAAAAAAATGGTTATGGACGCCAGGGAAGTGCAGACAAAACGCTTTGCGGGGACAACCATTTACACCAATTCCCAAATGAAAAACAAAGACGTAAAAAAATTCTGCATGCTAACACCGGAATCGGAAAACATTTTGAAGCTTGCATCCGAAACGTACAATTTTTCCGCGCGTACCTATATCCGCGTGATCAAAGTTGCCCGAACAATTGCAGATTTAGATAATAAAAAGGACATTATTCCAACCCATATTGCCGAAAGCCTGCAATACAAACAGATGGTATGAAAAAGTGGAATACGTTCACGGGAAAACAAGGCGAAGACATTGCTGCAGAACTATTAAAAAACAACGGCTACGAAATATTGGAACGGAATTGGAGAAATAAATTTGGAGAAATCGATATCATTGCAAAAAAAGATAACGTGTTGATATTTGTCGAAGTGAAAACAAAAATCGGAGAACAGTATGGGTTACCGGAAGAAATGGTTGGACGCGGAAAACTACAGAAAGTGAGAAACATGGCACTGATGTATTTAAAAGGAAAAGAAATCCCCTGCCGCATTGACGTGATTGCGATTGTACTATCTGAAGACGGCTCCGTCTCCCGCCTGAATCATTACGAGAATGTGTACTAATGATATAATACTGTTAGTTATATGGCTCGAGAAGTTAATCCTCCAGTAACACTAAAGATAAGTCCGAAAGATCGATGGGAAGCGCACAAGCGTGTTCTAGGAGAATTACATCTCACTACAAATCCAGATGATCTTGCTGATATGCTTGGACAGTTAGCGCTTCCTACCGATGATCCTAAACCACCTAAATTTTCTTCTGATTTTGTCGAAGAAGACTCACCGTTTTAATTTGAAAATGTATACTAAATCTGTAAATTACCATAGCGGCCGCTAGGGTAAAATACAGGTCTGCAGATACTTGCCAAACGTCGTATACTTCCCCTGCTATGCCATCTATACATGAAAAGTTGCTGGAACACCGCCGAACAAAACAACGCGTACGGCGAATTCCGTTTTTGGGTGATGCAGGATGGAGACAGATGATGCCGCCAACACCGGATGATCTTTTGCCACAAGACCCGGATTGGTTATTTCTTGCCGAACTCGCGCAAGTATCCGAAGAACAACTTCATGAACCCATAAAAAAAGTACTGTACCGTGTCGGAGGACCCGTACGGAATACGCAGGATATTCAGTTAGACCAATATACATTTCTGCGACCCAAGCAAACACAATTTGTGCTTGTGGAACTGCAAGACGGACAGCGATCATTCGCTCGATATGACCCACTGGTACATGGAGAATGGGAAAATATTGAGGATAGTGGTTTCACACCAAGCGCATTCATTGAAGATATCTATGCACATAGCGAGGAGTTTCCGGCAATAATCCGGCAATTCTTAAATGAACGGAAAAAATCAGGCGGCGCCTCAAAAACCCATTGGCCCGCAGGCCACAATCCCGCGCCAAGAAAAAGATAGGAAAAATTATTTCTGTGTTTTTGACACGCTGCCGCATGGGTAAAACACAAGTATGTGTTGAATTTTTCAGCGCAGTAGAGTAACATAAAAATGTTCTTTCCCATGCGCCAAAAAAAACTTTCAACTCCGGAGGTTAAAAAGATGCCATCCCACAAGCTTTTTGAACTGATCAACGAAGAAAAATGGAAAGAAACCGGTTTACCCACTGCGTATATCACCTACGAAGACCAGCCGAATGTCGATCGGCTTGTCGAAAGCGAACAAGCAGAATGGGTCCTTGTTTCTGAACTCGGATACTGTCTGAAAGCGAAATAACAAAATCTTGGCGCTGGGAATAAGAGCGAGTGTACACATACAAATAAAAGCTTATGAATGTGTGCATTCGCTCAAAGATATTTCCAGGGGTGGAGAAACCTATGTTTTGAAGCCCCTGTTTTTTTTGTTTGGTATGCCCTTGTTTTTTATCCCACTCCCTCGAATCGGCACTCAAATTCCTCAATCAGCAAACGGTCGGGTATATTAGTTAAAAAATATTATTTCAAAATACCCTTTTTGAGATCTTTTGCAAGGGCTAGGAAAAAGCTTTCCATTTTGTCGGAGTTAAAAGGAATCAGGACTCTTGGGTAATCCTCTTTTTTGATATCTTTTATGCGAATAAACTGATTCGCGAGGTTCATTTTATCAATATCCCAATCAAACTTCGCCTTGGCGAGTAAGATTAACTGATTCAAATTCATACGCTCATTTTTAAAGATAAAAAATAGATCAATATAATCTCTGGTTCTCGGCCTCATGAATATTGTATGAATTTTATTTACGGCAATGTCGATAAGGCTGTCAATCTGCAATTCGCCGAATTTGCGCCCGTTTTCTATTCTTAAAAAAGGATAATAATTGAAATCAACTTTAAGTTTTTGATTATCCTTATATGTCAAAACGTAACTGACAAGTCCGAGGAATTGAGACCGCTCAATCTTTGTAATCTTTAATTTTGAAGATATCTTTTTTAGGAATGCGTCTGTAGCAGAATAGTTAACCTCATATCTTTCCGAAAACAGGTCAATGTCTTCCGAGAGCCGGTGATGCAAATAAAACTCCGCCAAAGCCGTACCGCCGGTTAAATAAAAGTGTTTTACTATCTGGCTTTCGCTTTGGGCAAGTTCCAGAAACTCAGATTGTTTGGGAGTGAGTATAGTTTGTCCCATATTAAATACTCCAACGCCCTCTTTTTATATGGATCCAGTTTATCTTTAATGTGTGTCCAGTTGTTTCTCACTTCCTGTTCACTGATTTTTTCCCGCCCGAGGCCATAATTTATAAGTTGAGCAAGCCTCCAAAGTTTGTATTCATTGGGGTTCTCTTTTTTGAACTTTTTCTCATCTGTCGACCAATTAATCATGCTCATATTTTACCATTTATTGCACAAAATAGACAGCACCCCAAGTTCTAGAAACGAGTCTTGCAAGTTAACCTTGTCTTCCCTTCCCGCCTGATTTTTTATGGCTGTTCAACCTAGTTTGCAATTTCTGCTATTTCCGGATGGTTAGCTAAAAATTGAGCCAGTTGTTCCCTTATTGTTTCCATATCCATATCGTCCATAACAAGAGCAAGTGTAAACCCAGCTGCATTGGAATCTTTAAGAGCCCTTTTTTCCTCAACAGAAAGACCCTGACAAAAAGCATGATCCTCCGGGGAAACCCAATTTACTTCTTTGTGAGCCATAGATACTGCCTATTATACATAAACCAGGCGTGTGAATTTTCAAATTCCTCAATCAGCAATCAGGCGGCTTACCGATTGCTGGCTGGCGAATTTAATGTGCAAACTAAAACTCGTTTCGTCCCATATAATACGGGACTCATCAGTCCCGCTTAAGCGGGAGACGAGCAGGAGAATAGGTATTGGAGAGTGACCAAAACGGTCAAATAAAGGTAAAAATAAATCCACCTCTCCAAAACCAGTCTCCTGTAGTCCTGCATTGATATTATGAGGCATCTTCCTCTTCGTTTTACGAAGGGACTATACTCATTGTTCTCAATGCAGGTTGTACTGCCTCATCCCTCGACATACTCGGGACGTACGACAGAGTATCGAATAGCGAAATAGATAGTTGGCGGCGATGGACCGCGAATGGTAGTCATGGCATCAGCGCGGGAATACTTGTGTTCCAGCCGATGAACCAGATCATCGTTGCAATAATCGCAATCTGGGCGAACAACGGCATGATGCGCTTTGCCTGATCCTGCAGCGTTTTCCCAAGAAATAACGGGGTGATAACCACAAACGCGCAGACGATGAACAACCAGTGAGTAGCAGTACCGGCAGTCGACCATTCAAGTCCATAGAAGAGACCACCCACAAGGATCCAGACCAGGTACATGGGGATCACCTTGTTACCGGCAAAATCACTGCCTTTGATGTTGTTGATCTGGATGCCTTTATACGTGTTGTCGTTTTGGATAAACCCAGTAAAAACCAGGGTCCAGGCGATAAAAAACCCGTTGAACACGCCCAACAACCATCCTTCCCATGTCGTGCTCAGGAACGGAAGCGGTTTGAACCCTTTGGGTAGATACGACAACGCATATACCACCACGAACACGTACAGTGCCGGCATTGAATATATCGTCTTTGCCAGTCTTTCGATGCGCGCAAGGGTCATAGCAAACAACATTTGCGCCTTGAAGTGATCAGGTTGTTGATTCATAAAACATCTCCCTACAAGCCGTTGAATAGGTCGACCATTTTGCCGCCTGCAAGAACGAAGGTTTTAAACGCACCGCGTTTTGCCATCGTTTGTGCTGCCTCAATACCGCGTAAGTGGAGGTAATGAGCCATGCCACCCATCGTATTGGCAGCATCAGTGACACCGAGTGCTTCGGCTTTTGCAGCACGTGAACGACCTTCCGCAGCAACAACCTCATCGATGGCGGCTTGCCAGATCTTTGACGGATTGAAATCCGTAACTTCGATCTTCTCAACGGCCATACCCCATCGCTCAAGAATTCCGCTTGCTCGAAGTTCAATAAGAATTTCTTCGGCAAACAGCTTAGCACCGCCACTGGCCATCCATTGTTCATGAGTTCGTGACTGAACAACTCGCATCGCAGCTGCTGCAACAAACCGGTCAGATTCTTCGAGAGGATCCCGATCCATAACCGCCTGTGCACACTTTACTGGATCTACGAATTTTATAAACGCGACGAGCTTGACCCGTAAAGGTTGTGAATTCGGACCAGCTGTTGGCAACGACGGGAGATGTATATGACGTTCTATTGGAAACTTTGGGTACGGAAACGTTCTTTGGAGCACCAACCAGATATGCAATGGCCCTTGACCACGCGGTTCCGGCAGAATGTCTCCGAACTGCTTTATAACAACGACCCACATGTTGTCAACAAACCGCCAGGCCCACGGACCGATCGCGTACACGATGAACAACCCAAGTAATACCATGACCACCAGGGTGCCACCGCTATAACTCCATAATTCTTGTAGATTCATGATAGGCTCCTTATGTCCATTTCATTTTTTCAAGCACTCGATCCAACGTTTCAACAGACTTTTCCTCGGGACCTTCTTCCATCATTGTTTCCGCAGCAAGTGGAGTTATCCGAAGCAAGGTCGCTATTTCCATCTGTGCGTTGACCTCAAGGTCATCCGGGATAAGTCCTGCTTGAAACGCTGCTATGATGGCCTGCGCTGCATTTGCGCGGGCTTGGATATGACTTGCTTCTGACGCGAGCGCCATTTTGTCCAGAATCTGCGAGGCGTCAACCGTCATGTCTCCCTTATTCCCTGCAAGTTTCAGTGCAGCGATAATCCGTTCTTTAACATCAACATCACCACATTCGATTTTTTCAACAAGAGAACGGTTGTCCTCGTGGGCAAGTTGAACACTAGGCCGGGTGTTTATACGTTTACCTCGCTTACTCATAATGACGTATGTAAAAACAACCCAAAGTAGACCCGCAATCGCTGCGCCGAGATATCGCGTCCATGGGTAAGCTGGAAAAAAACTTCCCATCTGAAACCATCCAACGGCAACGAACAGGGCGAGATTCAAAAGAAGGACCGGCACGCGCACCAATTTACTGGAGAACTTAATAAGGACCAAGAACGTCCCCAGTGCGTAGGTGAGAAACGCCGCTGCCCATCCGTTGATAATCGGGACATAGTAATGAGACATCGCCCCGATGATTCCGGCAACAAAAACCGGAATAAGTAACCAAAACAACACGTTACCCGCTGCTGTCTGGCGTGGATTAGCATTAGTTTCTTCTGCCATTGTCTTTCTCCTTATGAAAGGAGAACCTCACAGAAAACATTGATCGTGAGGTTCTCCAAGGCTAAAATGATTGTGTTATTCTGAAATTCTTGGCATCCGTGTTGGACGGTAGCCTGTTGTGATGGTTTGGCCACGGCGAGAATCTCTTACGAGCGCCTTCGCACGAGCGTCACCCAATGCCCTTTCAGCATCCCGCCTCCCCTCGGCAATGATTTTTTCACCTTCAGCAACTAATATCTGTGCTTCAGTGTTGAATCCAATGTGAATACTCGTTGCACCAGATACTGCAGCCATACTTCCCAAAGGAGTTTTTACAACAGCGCTCACATCATCACGAATATTTACATCTTTTACGTTATCCCCACTAAGTTTTATTCCTAGCCAATTACTAAGTCCCCTCAACCATTCTGGAAGTTCTTTCCTTACTTGGTCGTCTTGCTCTGTTCGAACTACAGGTTGATTGGTCATTTCACTCTCCTTGTTTGATATGGTTTTGAACAAAATTATCATAAGAACCGTGCTGACTAGTCAGGGCTTCGTCCGAAACGAGCTTCAGCATGATTCTGTACTCAACTATCTTATTTCGCTTTTAAAGAACACTCTTCTTTTTTCTTATCCGTTTCTTGCAAGCAAAAAAAGCAAGAGACAGACGACCTTCAATCTCAACACGTTGTTGAAATCAGGAAAATAAATTCTTAATAAAAAATTCATCGTTCTGAATACAACAAACATAAAAACATCTTGGGGCACATCGAATAAAAAGGAAGCGAACGAATTCGCAAACTTCTTATAAAGCTCGATATGCCCCTCTCCAGTTGTGAATGAA
>CAYMYO010000014.1:0-26977 GCA_964394685.1 uncultured Gammaproteobacteria bacterium | reverse complement strand
TGGGACCGGCTGTTCCCGAAGCTCCCGTTGCGCCGGTAGCTCCCGTAGGTCCGGCAGTTCCGGTTGCTCCGGTTGATCCCGTCGGACCTGCTGTTCCGGTTGCACCGGTGGCACCGGTAGCGCCTGTTGGCCCTGCAGTTCCGGTTGCGCCTGTTGCTCCGGTAGCTCCCGTTGGTCCAGTTGCGCCGGTTGCGCCAAGCACAATCCCAACTTGATATTTTGGATTTACTTCTGAATTTGTTGTTGTGTTTGTTGATGCACCGGGAAGTTTCGTGGTGATGAGTTTTTCTTGAGTTGCTCGGATAGAAGTAAGTTGTGTAAAAAGATATCCTCCACCAAATAATAAGAGAATAACACCAAGACCGATAGCAAGCGGGATACCCCATTTTTTTGCTGTTGTTTTTGTTACAGTGGTTATAGGGAGCGTTGAAGGTGGAATGATAATCGTTTCAGGGCTAGCTGTTCCAAAAGGTATATTCTGTGCGGGAATTGATGCGGGAATATTAAATACTTCGGGAATTGTACTTTTTGCGGGTTCTATCAACTCAATCATAGGTAGCAAATGAATTCCTGGAAGGAGTTTCTTTTTTTGCTTCGGTACGCGTACCTCAGAGAGTAGTGAAGGGTATTCAGGTGCTTCTATGAGCTTCGAAATATTGCGGATACCAAGCATGGGATTTTCTGATATCAGATTCTGTTGGATTGCGTATTGAAAAAACATTCGGAGTGCTGATAAGCGACGATTGATTGTTGTACTCGGTGAGTTAGTTAATTGTTGTGACCGTTTATAGTTTTCGATTGTTTCTGTAGTAATCGTGCGAAGCGATGTTTCTTCTTGTTGAGGTAGCATGACGAGCCATCGGAAAAAACTTCGGATATCTGCAAGATAATTTTTTCGTGTGACATTAGAAGTTTGTTGGCTCATGAGATAGGTTGAAAATTCTGTATCAAGAAGAGATGATTCAGACAGTAAATTCTTAATTGGAACCACCGAACTGTATATTGTTTCTATGAGCTTCGAAATATTGCGGATACCAAGCATGGGATTTTCTGATATCAGATTCTGTTGGATTGCGTATTGAAAAAACATTCGGAGTGCTGAAAGACGCCTATTTATTGTTGACGATGGGGTATGAGTGAGTGTTTGGGATCGTTTGTAATTCTCGATTATTTCCGATGTGACAATCCGTAATGGTTTTGTTTCCTGTTGGGAATTGTTGATTGATTCTTTGTTGATTATTGTAAGAAGCCAATTGAAAAAACTTCGGATATCCGCAATATAATTTTTTATTGTGATTTTTGAGGATTTTTGACTGATGAGGTACGATGAAAACTCAGTATCAAGAAGAGATTGATAATCAAGGAGATTATATAAGATTATACCGGACATATATCTAGTAAACCTAATATTAATAACGATGTCAAGGGGGAAATGATGTGGTTTGGATATAGTAAGAACTGGTTAAAAATTCATGTCATTTTGCGACACTAGCCATGGGTAAGTATCATTTCACGAATTCCCGCATAGTTAAAAATAAGCATAATAACAATCTATATTTAATTTATTATCAATAATTATTGATAGATATAGTGTGATAATTGCGTATTATTTTGTTCATATTGTATCAATAATTATTGAATAGTTATATTTTTTTAAAGGCGTCATTAGGATCTGCATATATATAATCTTATAGTAATTTTAGGTAACGTCCTTATAATTACTTATTATGTTTTACGAAGTAACATGCTTCTTTTTTTGTATTTTCAGGCTGGCAAAAGAGAGTAGTGAGCGCTAAAAATATTACGGGTTGTGTTGACGCGACAATTTCATGTATTTTCTTGGCCTCTGTACAAAGTAAAATTGTTTACTTTATAATATATGTATGCAATACAAAGTTAATACCATACCTCATCGAGATATAGAAACGAGATGGCAGCAATTTTGGCATGAGACAAAGCAGGATATTGTTGATATTGACAATGCAAAAAAGCCATATTTTAACCTCATGATGTTCCCGTATCCGTCTGCTGAAGGGTTGCATGTTGGGAATATGTACGCGTTTACGGGAGCTGATATTTATGGCAGGTATATGCGGATGCAGGGATATGATGTGTTTGAGCCGATTGGACTTGATGGATTTGGTATTCATAGTGAAAATTTTGCATTGAAAATTGGTCGGCATCCAAAAGATCATGCTGCCATATCAGAGAAGAATTTTTATAAGCAACTTCATACGATAGGCGCGATGTTTGATTGGTCGCGTACAGTTGAGACGTATAACCCCAATTACTATCGTTGGACGCAATGGATTTTTACGAAGATGTTTGAGAAAGGGTTAGCCTATCGAGGGAAGGCGCCGGTAACCTGGTGCGGTAGTTGTAAAACAGTATTATCTGATGAGCAGGTACTAGTTGATGTTTGTGAACGTTGCGGGAATAAGATAGAAAAGAAATTGATGGAACAATGGTTTTTTAGAATTACCGCATATGCGGGAAAATTACTGGAAAATCTTCCCGCGCTCAAATGGAGTGAAAAGGTGAAAGTAGCGCAACAGAATTGGATTGGACAAAGCATAGGAGTGAATTTTAAAGAAAAAGTAAAAGATCTTGATATAGAGATCGAGGTATTTGATACAGTTCCACAGACATTTTTAGCTCAAACATTCACTGTTATTGCTCCGGAACATCCGTTAGTCAAACAGCTTGTTTCAGGAACTAAATATGAGAAACCTGTTATGGAATTTGTTAAGCGGATGAAGAAAAAGAGACTAAAGAATGCGAAGATGGATCATGAAATTGAAGGAATTTTTACCGGCAGATATATCGATAATCCTTTTGGAACTGGTGATTTACCTATTTGGATCGCATCGTTCGTTGTTGCTGATTACGGGACTGGAATAGTGAATTGTAGCGCACATGATGAGCGTGATTTTGCATTTGCGAAAAAATATGATATACCGCTAAAATACTCTATGCTTCCTCCTGATCAAAAAATTGCCGAGAAGATTCGTAATTTTGAACTATGTTATCACCACACTCCGGAAGGCATTATGCAAACTCCGAAAGAGATTTGCGGAATGAAATGGAGTGATGCGCGAGACGCAATCATTTTTTATATAGAACAAAAAGGATATGGTAAACGAGCGACACATTATCATCTTCGCGATTGGACAATCTCACGGCAGCGGTATTGGGGAGCGCCAATTCCCATGATTTATTGTGAAACCTGCAAGTGGGTCGCAGTCCCAGAGAAAGACCTTCCTGTTCTTCTTCCCGATATTGCCGATTATAAACCTCGAGATGATGGGGTGGGACCGCTTGCCAAGCACAAGGAGTTTTATGAAACGACGTGTCCGCACTGTGGAGCGCCCGCACGCCGTGAAACAGATGTCTGTGATACGTTTTTGGATAGTTCTTGGTATCACCTTCGCTATCCCTCGACTCTCCGCCAGCTGGCGGATCGCTCGGGGCAAGTCCCTTTTGATCCGGAAATTACGAAAAAATGGCTGCCAGTAGCCATGTACACAGGAGGTGCTGAGCATTCTGTTCTTCATCTTATGTATGCGCGGTTTATAGCAATGGCGCTTCACGATATGGGATACATTGACTTCGATGAGCCATATACCAACTTCTTTGCTCATGGACTGGTTATTAAAGACGGTGCGAAAATGAGTAAAAGTAAAGGAAATGTGGTTAATCCTGATGAATACATCAAAAAATTCGGCGCGGATGCCTTACGGATGTATCTTATGTTTATGGGACCGTTCTTCGAGGGTGGAGATTTCCGTGATACGGGTATGGAAGGTATGTACCGGTTTCTTGGAAGAGTTTGGCGGTTGGTTATAGCGAGTGCTAACATGAAAGCGGTAGATAATGACGCTCTCATTCATAGACATTTACAAAGAGCGATACAACGAGCAACTGATGATTTACCTAAAAGAAGATATAACACAACCATTGCCGGATACATGGAGTTTGTAAATAGCGCAATCGATGCAAAAAAACCACTTGGAATTGAAGATGCCAAGAATTTTATAAAACTTCTTGCCCCATTTGCACCTCATGTTGCAGAAGAGATGTGGTTTCGTCTTGGTGGCGCAAAAATAGATGATTATGTCTCTGTCCACAAACTACCCTGGCCGATGTACGACAAAGGTCTATTAGTTGATAGTTCGATACAGTTTGTTGCACAAGTGAATGGAAAGATACGGGAAACTCTTACAGTAACTCCGCAACAGGGGAAAGATCAACAGGTTATTGAAGAGTTGGCGAAAAACAGTGACCGCTTAAAAAAATATTTGACTACACGACCCCAAAAAATAATCTTCATTTCCGGCAAACTCATCAACTTTGTTGTATAACTAGTTCTATATGGGTGAAAAGGAGATTGTGCCACCCGAGTATCGAGTGCCTTTGGTATTAGTCGGAATAAGCATCGTTGCTTTAGTGCTTGCTGTTATTCTTCTTATTAAAACGAACCAGCGCGCAGAACCTATTCAATTTTCCAGTGATGTGAAACAAGAGGGTAACGCATTACAGTCAGATAAACTTACTATTGATGTTTCCGGAGCAGTTGTAAAACCCGGAGTATATATGTTGCCAGTCGGAAGCAGAGTCATTGATGCTATTACTATAGCTGGCGGCGTAACATCTCAAGCAGATGCCCAACGAATTGCTGCAACGATCAATCAAGCAAGTATTTTATCAGACGGCGCTAAAGTATATATTCCCATCCAGGGAAAACCAGTTCAGCAGGGGGAAGCGTTCTCTGCTGTTTCAACTACAACAATCAGTATTAATACCGCAAGCGCAAATGAACTTGACACACTTTCTGGTGTTGGTCCGGTGACAGCGAAAAAAATTATTGATAAACGTCCATATACAACTCTTGAGGATCTTGTGACAAAAAAGGCGATGGGACAGTCTTTATTTGATAAACTGAAAAATCAGCTAACACTTTAGTATGCCGACACTCGCCACATTTGTAGAGGTTATCAACCGTGTTTTGCCCGAGCCGCACGCGGGTCTTTTAGCCGGTATTTTGTTTGGGGTAAAATCGTCCATTTCTCCTGATCTCTATGACGCACTTATTGTGACTGGGACGCTCCATATTGCTGCATTATCGGGTATGAATATCACTATTCTGACAAAGTTATTTTTTAGCGCTTTTCTGTGGGTATTGCCAAAGTTTATTTGTAGCATTCTGACGATCGGAGTGATAGCGGGATTTGTGTTTTTTGTCGGTCCGTCACCGAGTATCATCCGGGCCGCCATCATGGGCTCAATCACGCTTATTGCACCCTTAACCGGACGGATGAAAACAGCGCTTATCACTTGGGGTATTGCGATTGCCAGCATGCTTCTTTTTGATATCGCGTTAGTAGGAAATCTTTCATTTCAACTGTCAGCACTGGCATCACTCGGGATGATTCTATTTGGAAACACCAAAGAAAAAAAGACCAGTCTGCCGGCAGGCAGGGGTTTGCTTGCGTTTATAAAAAAAGAGCTGAGTACGACGCTCTCTGCGCAAGTATTTACTATCCCACTTATTTTGTTTACGTTTGGACGAATCTCTTTGATATCTCCAGTGACCAATATTCTTATCGGATGGACAATTCCTATCATCACCGTGTTAGGATTTGGAGTTTCAATACTCGGGTGGATCTGGTTACCAATAGGTCAAGTGTTGGCATGGGTGACCTGGATATTTTTGGAATGGCTCATCCAAGCGGTAATTGTAACGAGTCGAATTCCACTCGCAAGTATTGGAAAATAATAATTATATCGGCTGGAACAACTATATCAAACACTACCTGTCTGTGGCTAAACGTACGCGGGAAAAGAGACAGGAAAAAATATAATATAAGATAATGGAGAAAGTATCATGCGGGAATTAAAAAAGTCGATTGAAGACAAGTATGCGTCAATTATTGAAGCTCATTTGTGAAAACTATGTTTAGTTTGAAAAAAGGCTATTTGTTCAGCGGTATTGTTACAGGCTGTATTTTACTGTTCACTTTTTTCTCGCAACTTCCTGATGGAAAACTACATATTATTTTTTGTGATGTAGGACAGGGGGATGCGGCATATATCAAATTTCCGGGTGGTGAAGACATGCTCATTGATGGCGGTCCTGGCGGAAAAACTCCAAAGGTCCTAGGATGCCTTGGAAAGAATATGCCTTTATTTGATCGAACAATCGACATAGTGGTTCTTACTCACCCCCAAGAAGACCATTTAGGAGGCTTACAAGAAGTAGTAAAACGATACGAGGTGAAAAATTTTGTGCATAGTGATGTGGGCAATACTACGCAGGGTTTTGAAACGGTGATGAGTATTGTGAAAGAAAAACATATTGCAGAGCGTATTGTCGGCACTGGAGAACATATTACCATTGGCAATGCAGCCATTTCCGTACTTTGGCCACAGTCTTCGTTCTTAGCTCAAAAAAAATCCTCAAATGTTCTTGGTGTATCCAATGTCAATGATGCAAGCGTGGTGTTGAAACTATCGTATGGTACGTTTGATGCCTTATTTACTGGTGATGCCACACTTCTCCGCCAGCTGGCGGATTCGGCGGGGCAAGCAGTCGACACGATAGAAGTACTCAAAGTTCCACACCATGGCTCCAAAACCGGCATGACGGATGGGTTTCTTCAGTGGCTTGGACCCATCAAACTCGCTGTGATTTCTGTCGGGAGAAATACCTACGGTCATCCGGCAAAAGAGATAATAACACGGTTGGAAAACATCGGCGCGCAGGTTTTGCGGACAGATGAACAAGGGGATGTAGAAGTGGTGAGCGATGGGAAAGGTTGGAGCGTTACAACAGGGAGAAAATGATGTATACTTCGCCTATGTCAAAAGAAGGAGTTGGGCGTGTTGTTACTAGCATGGCAACAAGTCTTCCGGATAGAATTATGTTGTTTTTAGACGGCGTTGCTCCGTTGCATTTGATGAGTGGTTGGAGCGATCTGGATGCTGAAGATCGTCGTGTATTTGAAGAAACAGCTCAGCAGGTTCATAACGATTTTGGGCATATTTCTTTTGAAGATCGTCATATTCTTGATGACGCATTTTCTGCTTTTGCCCGTCAAGTGCAAGGATATATTAAGGATCGGTATAGGGAATAAAATTTTTCACAAAAAAACTCCACTTATCAAGATACGCAAATGTATCAAAGTGGAGTTTTAGATTCATTGCCTTGCGCCTCTCTTTCATTCCCCATACTCCAATATTTGAAATACGCGGAACGAAAAGAGAGGCGGTATCCGGATGGAAATTGGACACATATTGCCCAAGTCTTTATTCTCTTTTCGCTATTGTCGCTATGTCATTTGTTCTTTTTTTTCATTAGCCCTCTTATTGCTGAAATGAGCATGGCTGCGAGTATACATGAGATAAAAACCTCCAGCCATAATTTCAGGCCGATGAGATAAACAATCATTCCCATCATTGTGGTAAACAAAAGAATTAGTAGTGTACCACCTAATGAATCGAACACTTGAAAGTATCTCTTCATTAACTTTTTCATGACTTATTCCTCCTCGTCATCGTGAGACAGCACGTTGTCTTTCTGATTTATCCTGTACTCGAACCACAGGAACAAGACACCGGCAATGAAAAGAACAGCGCAGAACAGCGCATGGCCGACCTGTGGCGGATTGTGAGCTAACGCAACAAAAATGTCGATGAAGAGCAGTGACATCAAAACGACAATCACATTGCCCCACGTCAGCATTTTCGAAGCCGTTTTCGACGGTTGGTCGTTTTCGTCCATGATGTATTCCGTCCACATGGGTATTCCCCACATGAACAGAAAAATTGCGGTTCCCAGACTCGCAATCCATGGCCATATATTTGTTATGACGAGGCACAGGATTATCGTAATAGCGAGAATGGCGAAGGCGAGCGGAAACCACCATTCGTGCCCATATGTCCAATTTCTGTACAGTACGAGCACGTCGACCAACGTTTTCCCCCTCAAGTTCTTATTGAGACGATCATACAGCGTTTTCATGGCTTCTCTCCTTGAGTTTTGTCTTTCCAAAAGGTGATTGTCAAAATCAAAAGAAACAGCGTGAATAGTATTGATGGTGCTGCGTAACAACCGACTCGTTGGAAGAGCACATATATCAACGACGCCGTGCTGACTCCCAACGAACACCCCAAAAAAATGCGTCGTTTTTTTATGGGAATGTTGCCCAGATAATTCTTATCGAGCCAAAACAAAAGTTTATACATGGTTTTCTCCTTTTTCTTTCCGGATATGAAAGGCCAATTCGGCCCGAAGTTAAAGAGCGAACGAATCCAGGGAGAGTATACACCGCAAAATCCCTCTTGACAAGACCAACGTCCCGTAGTATTCTCAATACTTGTAATAAGTTAATAGGACGGTGATGAGGAAAGTCCGCCAGCTGGCGGACCTCGAGCCTCGGAGTCCAGAATCGAAAAAATCCTGAGCGAAGTCGAAGGAAAGTAGATTCATTGAAATGAGGGAAATACACGTTCCGTCAAGGCATTACGGGCGTTTTTGTGTTTTATACACGTATTTCTAAACAAGGGTGGCACCATGGTTCGAGACTTCGGCTGAGCTCAGTCGAAGCCCTACGCTCACCACGAGCGTACAACCGTCCCTTTGTACTTCCATCTCTCTTTAGGGGTGGAGATACAAGGGGATTTTTTTGTGGATTCGTAGCTTTTTTGAGTCATCGAGAAAAAACGTACGAGCCACGACACCCGAAGGGTGTGTGGTTGGAGTTCGCACCTTAACACGATGGTGATACTTGGTAGGATTCTTGAGAATACGATCTTGAAAAAGCTCAAGATATCCGTGTTTTCAAATTTCCTACCAACCTGGAACTAGAAAAGGAGAAATGTAATGAAAAAAATAAATAGTAAGGTTCAGATAGTAATTCTTTTCACGGTTATAGCGATATTGTTTATAGCAACCGCTATAGTTTTAGGGATGACCCTTAGTATATTAACTTCGGGTATCACCATCTCTGATCTTCGCGGCGCATGGCCGAATTTTCGCTAAACGCGTGAAGATCGTCACTTCCTCCTGATATACAGAATGCTGTCAATCAGCAAATTTGTTATCAGGAGGAATAGTTTTTAAAATGAATTATTGAAAGTTTTATATATGAAAACAATAGTCTTACATACGAACTGTATAGTCGGTTTTACTACCGGTGTTCTTCCTGTGCTCCGACGGCGACGCGCGTCGCGTCAAACGCGACTTACGTAAGCGCACAATACCCGTTTTTTCTATTTGTATTAATTATTTTAAAAGGAGTTTATATGCAATCACAAGAATTACCAATAATTTTTCAACACTATCCAGAAGATGCAGCTTTGTTTCATGCAGAGAGGGGCTTTTTGTGGGAAGCAAAATATAAAGAAGAACTAAAAACGTCAGTCGATACTGCAATAACAGCGTTAGATCTTGATAAACCGTGGGAGGAAATTCACATAGATCCCACTCAAGAAGCACTTGCTAATAGCATTTGGTCAACCATACTTGCATGCAACGGACCACAGCTTGATGCAGTGACTTTGGTTGCCTTGAATAAGGAAAGATTCGGCGTCGGGTATGTTGAACAAACTGATGGGTCGCATTTTACAAGCAATCATTTGTCCGTATCTGGTGCCCTAAAACCATTAGATAGCGAGGGGAAAAAGATTGCGGGTCCGGCAATGATTCACCACATGCCGACATTTGCGACACAGATTGATGGGAAGCCAACAATCGGAGATATTTCGCCGATAAAACTCGTTGAGGAAGGCGGTGAGTTTATTTTATTGTTGGAAACTCCCAGTGGACATACGTGGAAAAAACAATTTGATGTACATCCTGCCGCAGCATTTGCGACGAAGTGGAAAGATATTGCATCACCATGCGCTTCAACATTTCAGGTAACTATTCTACGCCCAACATGCCAGGAACATTGCACCATGTGCACCGTATCAAAAGGGGATGGGTTTGTACCAGATGAATATAAAGAGAAAGTATCAGAAGCGTTGGACGTGCTCATTGATCACGCAGCAAGTACTGGTCATGCATTTCAACAAACACTTTCCGGAGGAACGATCAGCAGCGGCGATGGGGGATTTAGTACGGCGCACGCATGGGCTTTACAGATGATAGAAGAAAAAACGCATGAAAAGAGCATTTCAGTTCAATTACAGCTCGAGATGGTATTGCCGCCTGATAAAAGCTTGTGGAAGCCGATACTGCAAAAAATACAGCAGTATATGCAAAAAGGTTGGAAAATCAGTCTCGCTGTCAATATGGAAATTCTCCATGATCAGTGGGAAGGAATATTTTTGCATGGAGCAGCAAAGGGAGTATCGACAGTAGCCGATCATCTCGCGTTTGCAACAATGCTATCGGAGGAAACTGATGGAAAAATCCAAATGAATAGCCTTATGATGTTTGGTTTGAAACCAGCCGCGATGAGTTATGGCGAGTATATGGCAGAAGACCTAAAAATACTGAAAGAGTTGATTGTAGCAGGCATTAAACCTGATTATCAACCAGTCAAGATTGAGTCAGGAACTGAAATAGAAGCATATCCACCGCCAGACCCCATGTTTTTATTGGTGCAGGATTTGGCGCTCAAGCATATGCTTGCAAAAGCGAAATTACCATGGTCGCCAGGATGTGTCGGAAGCTGTAATGCATGTGATCAATCAGCGGAAACAAAAGCGCTTCTTAGTACAGCAAAAAAACATGGGATAGCGATTCCGGAACTTGTCGCGCCGATTCTTGATGAACTTGGGGTTGTATATAAACAAGCATTTCAGGAGGTATTTGTATGAAAAACAATACACCTCTTTATCCAATTCGTCTCTATTGGGGAGAAAATTATGCTCCAAACCCCCCTGTGGTGCAAAAAGCATTGAAACAAGCCTTTCAGGAGGCTCTGGAGACTATACATTGGTATCCGGCAGATCCCATGACCAAGCTAAAAAAGATGATTGCGAAATCCTATCATCTCTCTTGTGATCAAATTACTGTTGGAAACGGCATTGAGGGGCTGTTAATACCGCTGTTTCACGCGTTTGTTCATCCTGGAGATGATGTGTTGGTGTTAGAGCCGACATTTAGTGCGTACAGCGCAAACGCACATACGGTTGGTGCAAATGTCATTTCTATCCCTGTTGACCTTACCACAACACTCACTGCAACGGACATGCTAGCGAAGATGACCAAAAAGACAGCCATGGTCTGTTTAGCTTCTCCCAACACGAGCACAGGCACATGCCATCTTTCTACAAAGGAAATAGAGAAACTTGCTAAACAATTCCATGGCAGCATTGTCATTGACGAATGTTATTTCGGAATCGGGAAGCAGACAGCGGTGACGCTTTTAAAAAAGTACAAAAATATTATTATTCTCCAGAGCGCATCAAAGGTTTATGGGCTAGCTGGACTGCGTGTCGGGTGGCTGATGGGTTCAAAATTATCTGTCAATGCAATTGAGGCACAAAGCATTCATCTTGCAACTGATCCGGTGTCGACAGCAAGTATTCTCGGGCTTTGTGCAATTTGGCCGTATAGAACGCTACTTGCGAAGAACTATGTTGCGTTTCAAAAGCAATTTGTCAAACAATTGAAACATATTGCTGGTTTTAACGTGTATCCGACGCATACAACCTTTATCCCTGTTGTGTTGGATAAAAATGTGTCCGTTAAATTTATTCAGACGATGGCGAAAAAATATCACATTATGCTGAAAGATACGAGCGCGCTTGGATATTTATTACTTGGTATACCGCCAAAAAAAGATTGGAAATATGTTATTTCCTGTTTTCATCAATGCATCAAACAGGACTTTTTGCTATGATAAACCCTATGAAACTGATTATTGATCCAACTATTTTTGAAAAATATCTCGGCATTGAAATCGGGGTTTTGGATATTCATGAAATGGATAATATCGGGCATAACGAGGAAATCCTTACGATGCTTCGTGCGGAAGAAGCTCGTCAACACGAATTATTGGCAAACACAGAGCTTGGGAGTCTTCCAGAGATTAGTGCCTGGCGCAAAATCTATAAATCCTTTGGCAGTGACCCGCATGACTATCTTTCGTCAGTAGAAGCAGTATTGCGACGGGCGCGCCGCGGAGTCAATCCGCTTCCACAAATTAACAATCTGGTCGATCTCTACAATTATATTTCGCTCAAGTATCATATGCCTGTTGGAGCAGAGGATTGTGACAAAATTCAAGGCGATATGCGGCTTGGATTTATGACTGGAACGGAAAAAGGAATTGCACTGGGAAGTGACCATGAAGAGGTGTGTGATAAAGGAGAAGTTGCGTATGTGGATGACGCAGGGTTTTTGTGTAGACGCTGGAATTGGCGAGAAGCAGATCGCACAAAGATTGAACAGACGTCAAAAAACGCAATTCTTGTTATCGAAAAAGTGTCGGTTATTGCTCGTGAGAAACTTGAAACTGCGCTTTTAGAAACACAGACCCTGGTTGAAAAGTATTTGCACGGTCAATGTGATATTGTAATACTGCCATGAAAAAGACACTTACAGACATTCTAACCGCCATTTTAACCTCCCTTGGTTATGATGGCGTGATTCTTGAGGTATCTCGTCCGGAAAATGCAGAGCATGGGGAGTACACAACTAACGTTGCAATGGTCATAGCAGCGCAAAAACACGTACGTCCTATAGATATTGCTAAAAAGATACAAGAGGCAATAGAGGGGGTTGTAGCTTCAATACAGAAAGAAGCAGGGGATCTAACTACATATCAAAAAGATCAAACTATACCTGATTTTCAAATAAAACCCGAATGGAAAAATGCGCTACAGGCTATTGAAAAAATAGAAATTGCCGGTCCGGGGTTTCTTAACATTCATTTTTCTAAGGCCAAACTTAGCACTCTTGCTCTTGAACTGCTATTTTCAAAAGATAGCGCCAACATACGCCAAAAATCAACAAAATTGAAAAAGGGGAAGACTATTATGGTGGAATTCGCTCACCCAAACACCCATAAAGCCTTTCATATCGGCCATTTGAGAAATATTATCACGGGCGAGTGTATTGTCCGGCTTCTTGAAGCCATTGGAAACAAGGTTGTGAGCGCTAACTATCAGGGTGACGTCGGCATGCATATTGCAAAATGCCTCTACAGCATTTTGACAATGCTAAATGCTAAATGTCCAATGCCAAATGAAGCGCCAATACAGGAAAAAGTGTCGTTTTTGGGGAAGGCCTACGCCGCAGGGTCGAAAGCCTTCGATGAAGATCCTGCCGCAAAATCAGAAATAGAGCGTATAAACAAGCAAATCTATGCAAAAGATGCAGGTGTATTTCCGTTGTATGAAAAAACGCGTGCATGGAGTTTTGAGTATTTTGACCATATATATAAAAGAGTCGGTTCAACGTTTGACCGCCTATATTTTGAGTCGGAAGTCTATGAGTTGGGAAAAAAACTGGTGGAAGACGGAATAACAAAAGGGATTTTTGAAAAAAGCGACGGCGCGGTGATTTTTCCTGGGAAAAAATTCGGTCTGCACAACCGGGTATTTATTACCAAAGAAGGAAACTCAACATATGAAGCAAAAGACATGGGGCTCGGAAAACTCCAGTTTAAAGAATATCATCCGGATTTAATTATCCATTGTGTCAGCTCCGAGCAAACAGGGTATTTCCAGGTCATTATAGAGGCTCTCGCGCAACTTCTGCCGGAAACCAAAGGAAAAGAGCAGCATTTGGTCTATGGATGGGTAAGGCTGAAGAAAGGGAAAATGAGCAGCCGCACAGGTAAAGTGGTACTCGGAGAGTGGTTGATCGATACAGTAAAAGAAGAGATACGTATCAAAGTGCTAGATAATATATCAAAACATAAAGATAGCGATATTTTTGATGTAAATGATATCAGTGAAACATTGGCAATAGCAGCGGTGAAGTATAGTTTTTTGAAAGTGGGGACAACACAGGAAATAAGCTTTGACATTCATGAATCCATCAATCTTCATGGTGATTCTGGTCCATATCTTCTGTATACCTACGCTCGCTGCAGGTCTGTTTTACGGAAAGCCCCACTTCGCCAAGGCTTCGCGGGGCAAGCCTCATCGCTTACTCCCGAAGAGCGATCACTTGCACGTCTTCTTCTCTATTTCCCTGAAATTGTTGAAGAAGCAGCCCAGCTCTACGCACCAAATATACTTTGTACGTATTTATTTACCTTAGCCCAGGCGTTTAATTTGTTTTATCAAAAATGCCCGATCCTCGAACAGCCCTACCGCTTGCAACTCACCGATGCGACCGCACGGGTTTTGAAAAAAGGGTTGTATTTACTAGGGATTCAGACTGTGGAGCGGATGTAATCATTCTTCTTGGAAAGGTTGAGGAATGATGCTTCGAGTGACAATAAAGCATGCTTGAGCATGAGCGAACATATCAAGAGCTCCCTCAACATTCGTTTGATAGAGAAATGGTGGATTCCCAGTATCAACAGCATAGAAATTGACTGGTTCTAATTGATCAGCGGTTCGTATCTCTGATGGCACAATGGCAGTCACATGGGCAATTGATTGTTGTCGTGGGACATGAATTTCAGATAAAAATAACGCTCCTTGTGTATATGAATGATTGAGAAATGAAATGAAAGAATGTGCACTCTTTGGTCCGTACAATTCCGCTTGCATCAAACGGGCTGCTTCATTAATTGTCCGTTCATTAGCGGTAAGCGATTGTTCGGTTACCAGAAGCGATGAGGGATATGCTTCCGGACCAAAAACTGCGGTAAATGATGTAGCACTGCAAATACTGATGAGGTGAGGGGTTGTGATGATCGCATAGGCGTGACGCAACCGGTCAATGACATGACGAGAATCACAAAAATTGTGGTATTCCGGACTCATACATACGGATTATATGGTTGTATCGGGAAAATGACAAGTAATGTTTAACAAATTTTGACTTTTCCCCATTTTATCCTATAATAGAATTCTTCATTGAATACAAAGGGGTATTTGCGCTCATGTTTGTGTTCTTGGAAGGTTGATTGGTTAGTTAGCGATCCCGAGCGAAGTCGAGGGAGAGTGTACTAACCATCAATCCCGTAGTAGCGACACCGTGACGCGTGGCCGTAGGCCTCGGGAACGGCGAGCTTACTACTGGAGCTCTTTAACAAGTTGCGGGAAAATACAGTGTTCTACCATGGATTATGAAGAGAAAATAATTCTCTTTGTAATTCGTGGTAGAGCACGGATGACTCTACTAAAACCATATTCAGAAGGAGAGAAATGGTGATAAAAACAATGCAAGAAACTCACAGTAACCAGATGGTCGAATTGATCGAGGACACTGATGTCCAAATCGACCGTCGGGACGGAGATACGGTGACACTTTTTGCTGGCACTTATCTCAACGTTTTGTGTACCATGCTTCCCGGGGTGATCCAGGTCGATGTGCTCGATGGCGATTATGCTGACCGGATCGCATTTATTCCTCGTGAAGCGGAATTCAAACAATAATTTTCACTGCGTTCACAGTGAGAAAGAGAGGAAACGGAAAAAATTCGATTGTGCGAGATTTATCCTGTTGTTTAAGAAGGAGATGAGACATGGATGTCACCATTTTGAAAGCACTTCTGGGGGCGACGGTCATTGTCGTTGTTATATTGATATACTTGCTCTTCAAGAAGGGGAAAAGGAAAAGCCGTATGACAATGACATATTTACATCACGATCCTTTCACTGGTCTATACTCAACTGTCGAGTATGATTATAAAGACGGATCGATGAAAAAGACTCCGATTATCAGATTATAAATTCATTCCCGCAACAGCTCGACTGTGGCACGCGCCGCGTGTTTCTGCATATGCAGCGTGTCACAGTCGAGTAAGTTTTTTTAATATTTTACTTCTGTCTTGCTTAAGCCCCTTAAGTCACTTAGGTTACCCGCATTTTGACTTTTTCCCATTGACTAATATCCCGTAATTTGGCAAACTATCTTCATTCCCCGCGTCGCGGGGTAAAGTTTTTTCTCAAGCAACGAACGTTCGCAACATCCTTGAGAGACGTTCACCAAACGAAAAAACTCAGCCAGAGGCCGATCAGCCTTTGGCTGAAACCACTTATATGAATCATCTTGAACGAGGCATCACGTATGCAGTTGCTGGACTTACGTCTACTGGTAAAACTCGGCTTGTTGAGGAGACAACAAAAAATTTACGAGAAATTGGGTATGATACGGTGAGTTTTTCCGTAGGAGACATGTTCCGGCACCTTACGCATCATGTGCAGCCGCCGTTTGATACATCCGAAGCTCTGATTGATTCCGTGCACGCAACACTGGAACAGACAACTGTGGTTGTTGATGGTGGCGGACGAATCCGGCTTGTATATGATGGCGAGCGGGTTGAACAGACGTATGAAAATGGGAATATTGCTGCTACTATTTGCACCAACGGACCAATTATTTATTACGTTGATAAATTTATTCACGATCACATTACCGGTCCGCTCGGTCGTCACGATTTTGTAGGACTTGATGGCAGGGAACGAAGAGATGCACAAATATTGTTCCGTACGACCGCTCCTCCTCCGGTACGTATTGCCATTCGTCGGATTGATCAGCCGGAAGCCTGTACAACGCTTCCAAATGATGTCATCATGGCTGACATTGCAGCACGTGATCGGTTAGAACAGCCATTATTAACGGGAATATTTCAAGAAGAAATGAATGTGGTAGAGATTTATCGAAGGCAGGCAAATGGTGATTCTGACAAGCAGATTGCCAGCCAGATGTCCGGAATTCTTGTTGATTTTGCCAGAGGAAAAATAGAGGAGAATTTTGGGACAGTCATGATAGCAAAATGATTTTTTGCTATGCTATACTAAGTTCTATATGGTAAAGAGAAAAGCCAATATAATTCTTTCAATTATCTTCATCATTCTATCTCTTTCTATAACTCTCAATATCATTTTTTCTGTTCGTGAGTGGCGACGGGATGTTGTTGTTCGTGTTTCTGATGGCGATACATTGACGCTTTTTGATGGCAGGCGTGTACGACTGTTGGGCGTAGATGCTCCTGAGATGGGAAGGTGTTTGAGCGAAGAAGCAAAAAATAGATTATCACAACTTGTGTTAGGGAAACACGTGCGACTCAAAGATACACTGCATGATGATTACGGGAGAATTCTTGCAAATGTTATAGTTGATAGATTATTCGATCACAATAATCTGTCAATGATAAACCGCGTGATAGTTGAAGAAGGTCTGGGACTGTATCACAATTCTGGCGGTCAATACACGCAAGTGCTAAGTAGAGCAAGTCAGGTTGCCAGGACAGGAAAACTTGGTATTTACTCGGAACTATGTACTCCGGTTGTTTCTCCAACCACCAACTGTTCTATTAAAGGGAACATTCGCAATGGGAAAAAGATATATTTTTTACAAGAGTGTTATAACTACGATGATGTGATTGTATCAATCAGTTTCGGTGATATGTGGTTGTGTAGCGAAACTGATGCAAAGAAGAACGGATTTACAAAAAGCAGTACCTGTAGATAATATGAAAAAATATGCTTTTGCTATACCGCTTCTCCTTGTTGGAATTATATATCTCCCGTTTTTGGGAAATGCCTTCGTCTCTGATGATATCGGCGGCATCGTAAACGGAGTATCCCGTTGGACGCTCCTTGAGTCCATCGGCTGGCCGCGGGTAATCCATCTTGGAGTACTTCTGCAATATTGGGCGTATCATCTGTTTGGACTCGTTCCTTGGCCATTTCGATTGACCAATATTCTGTTTCATATGGGGAATGCAGTGCTTGTGTTTCTTATTGTCCGCAAACTATCGAAATCAAATGTCGCCTTTTTTGCCAGTTTACTCTTTGCTATTCACCCCTTGGCCATTGAATCCGTTACTTGGATTTCCGGCGGCGTGTACAGCCACTACGCGTTTTTCTTTCTTTTCTCGTTTTTACTCTATCTAAAGAAAAATTTTCTGCCTTCTACCCTCTGCTTTCTGCTTTCACTATTTATTTCCGAAAAAACAGTTCCTCTTGTCTTTGTGTTTATTTTGTTTGAATGGACATATGGGGATATTAAAAAGAATTGGAAGCGTTTGATACCGTACTTTCTCATAAGTATCGGTTTTATCCTCTTTTACATTTCCCGTCTTGGGGTACGGATATCAGATCTCGAACAAGTAAATTACCAGGCCATATCAGGACTATACAATCCATTTCAGCAAATTCCTCTTGCAATCAGTTCATATCTTGCGTTATTTGTGTGGCCGCAGGCCTTGACGCTCTATCACTCTGCGTTTCGTTTAACTATTTGGGAATTGGGGTTTCGAATGCTGGTCACGCTAGGATTTTTTGTATTGGCTGTGTATGGCGTCATAAAAAAACGTTTATTTGGGTTTTGGATGGCGTGGTTTGTTATCGGTTTGGGTATTACCTTGCTTCCGGTCAAAATCGCGTGGATTGTCGCGGAGCGGTATGCGTATCTCTCAATCATTGGTTTATCTGTCCTTGTCGGGATGATGTTTGATGCCTTACTATCTCGTAAGAGATGGAATGTGCTTGTTATATGTTTCGGTGTGATGATCGTTCTTGCGCTATCGACGCGGACAATGATACGAAATAACGATTGGCGGACAGAAGACAGCTTATGGGTAGCTACCGCTCGCATTTCCCCTTACGATCCGCATAGTTGGAATAACATGGGAGATGTCTACGGAAAACGCGGGGAGTATGACAAAAGTATCGAGGCATTTACTCGGGCTACGAACATAAAGCCAAATTATGCGGATGCGTATCATAATATCGGAAAAACGTATGTACTCATGAAGAAGTACGACGAGGCACTCCCGTTTTTTGAAAAGGCCCTATCAATCAATCCAAGGCTTTGGCAATCGTATCAGAATCTTGCCGTCGTCTCTGTGAGTAAGAAAGAGTATGACAAAGCAATTTCCTATATCGAACAGGCAATTAAAATCAATCCGGTTGATGCAGTGTTATGGAGTAATGCCGGAGTCTTGTATTTGGAGATGGAAAATGAAGAGAAAGCTCGATACGCCATGGAGCAGGCAATAGCGCTTGATCCGGGGGACCCGCAGGCAAGAAATCTTCAAAAGATGCTTCAGGAAAGCAAGTAAAGTGTTTTAATTAAATCAGAAAAGTGGTGTTTTTCCCACGCACGTGCACATCAAAAAGGAAACATTTGTAGGGGATTGATTAATATACCTGATTGTGTGTTCCGATGTCGACGAAATAAGCTGTGTTGATGTGAATATAATACACAACACGGATATCTCCAGTGATGGAAAATGATCGCAACCCCTTTTTTCTTCCTTTAAGCGGGTGATCGTGAAGAAGCGGAAAAGTTGGATTATGGATGAATAATTCAGATCGTTCACGAAGACGTTTCTTGAATGCCGAATTTCCACGAAATCGTCTATTGAATGCCCGAATGTATGACTTAGAAAATTCGATGTTCATGCATCAAGATATGCAAAGAGTTCATCAAGATTTTTTGTATGCGTCACATTTTTACCTTGCTTTATTTCCTCTACAATCTTATCGTATTTTCGTGCTAGACGGGGAGAAAGCTGTTCCTCTTCATTTCCCACGCGGATTGTCAGTTCTTTCTTAGCGAGTTTTGACAAAAGAACCCGGATAGCTTCCTGCAGAGAGGAAAATCCGTTGTTTTTCGCGGCAATGGCCGCCTTATCACGCAGTTCTTTTTTCATGGGTACTTGAAGGATAATTCTATTCATATGCATACAATTATAATGGTTTTGTATTGTTTGTCAAGGAGTATAAATGTGTCCTTTTCCTCACGCACGTGCATATCAAAATGGAAACATTTTCTGCTATAATCCTCTCATGGATTCCTTCGACAAAGCTCAGGATAAACAATCTCATATCCGTAATTTCGCCATTATCGCCCACATTGACCATGGGAAATCGACCTTGGCTGACAGGCTGTTGGAAATGACGCATACGATTGCGATGCGGGATATGCAGGCACAGGTTTTGGATAGTAATCCCATAGAACGTGAACGGGGAATAACGATTAAACTCGCGCCGGTGAGGATGATTTTTCATTGTCATGACAAACAGGAATACATTCTTAATTTAATCGATACTCCCGGGCATGTGGACTTTGGGTATGAGGTCTCGCGGTCGCTTGCTGCATGTGAAGGGGCGATTCTGGTTGTCGATGCGACCCAGGGCGTACAAGCACAGACATTGGCAAATTTGCATCAAGCTCGGATGCACAAACTCGTTGTTATTCCTGTCATTAATAAAATTGATATGCCCATGGCGAGAATTGGAGAAACGAGAATCGAGCTTCGGAACTTAGGATTTAAAGACGAAGAAATTTTAGAAATTTCTGCTAAAACCGGAAAGAATGTTGAAAAGGTTTTGGAAGTGGTTGTTGATCGTATACCTGCTCCGATTGGTAACCCCGCCGCCCCGGTCCGGGCGCTGGTGTTTTCTTCCCAGTATGATCCGCATAAAGGAGTGGTTGTTTTTGTTCGATTGGTAGATGGTTCGATACAGTACGAACCAGATATACATATTCATTTTCTTAATTCAAAAGCGGATATAACTCCTATTGAAATAGGAGTTTTTCACCCGAAAATGGGCGCAACCCGCGGGCTATCCTGCGGCGAAGTCGGGTATATTGCAACAGGCCTCAAAGATGTCCGGATGGCAAAAGTAGGCGATACGATTACCGTTTCCAAACACGATGAAGATATGCCACACGTAGTTTCGCTTCCCGGCTATAAAGAACCCAAATCCATGGTGTTTGTTGGACTCTTTCCGATTGAGAGCAACGAATTTCAACAGGCACGTATTGCCATGGAGAAGCTACAGTTATCTGATAGCGCGTTTACGTTTCGTCCAATCTCGTCTATGGCGCTGGGCAACGGCTTCCACTGCGGATTTTTAGGACTACTCCATGCTGAAATAGTGCAGGAACGGATTCAACGGGAATTTGGGTTGTCACTTTTAGCTACATCACCAAGCGTTGAATATTTATTACGACTTAGATCAGGAGTTTCAGCATCAAAAGTTGGTATTTTGCATGAGGCAAAAGCCGGTGTGTACGCGATACAGTCTGCCTCTGAATATCCTGATCCTACAGTTGTTGAATCTATCGAAGAACCTATTATGCAGGTAGCAATTTTCTGTCCCAAACGGTTTGTGGGTGTAGTTATGCAGCTGTCACAGGAAAAACGAGGGGAGTATGTGGATTTGGTATACCATGGAGAACAAGCAGAATTTACCTACCTTATTCCACTGTCCGAGATGATTGTGGATTTTTTTGACCGGCTGAAAAGTGTGACAGAGGGGTATGCATCACTTGATTATGAATTTTTCGGCTACCAACCGGTTGAGGTAGCGAAAGTAGATATTCTGGTTAACCATGAAAAAGTTGATGCCTTGGCGTTTCTTATTGTGAAAGATCAGGCAAGGAAGCGGGGGAAAGAGATTGTTAAGCGGTTAGTAGAGGTGCTTCCAAGGCAGCAGTTTACGATTCCGGTGCAAGCTGCTATCGGAGGAGATGTTGTTGCCCGTGAGGATATTAAATCATTCCGCAAAGATGTTATCCAAAAACTTTATGGAGGCGATAGGACGCGGAAAGATAAACTGCTAGATAAGCAAAAGAAGGGGAAAGCGAAGATGAAGATGATCGGCCGTGTAGAAATCCCCCAGACCGCATTTTTTGACGTGCTTCGGAAACGGTAACATCCCCTTGACAAGATATATACTGTTTTGTAAACTGGAGGTAATGAAAAACCTTACCTTTGGCTTATATTCATTAAAAAACACTGTTTTTACGACCCAAGAGATATCCCTTATTCTTGGAGAAACAAACCTCGATCGATTGAAATCAAAAATTAACTATTTTGTGAAAAAAGGTATACTACTTAATCTAAAAAGAGGTCTGTATGCGAAAAATACAGGATATGAAATTCTTGAAGCTGCAAACAAAATTTTTACTCCTTCCTATGTCAGTCTCGAGACGGTACTTCAAAGACATGGGGTAACATTTCAGGATTACAGCAGAACCATTTTTGTAGTAAGTTATCAAACAAGAGAGGTAAAACTTGATGACTATGTCATTCGTTTAAAAAAAGTTAAGGATGGTGTATTGACGAACGCAAAAGGGATAATACACGAACATGGGTATGCAATTGCGAGTGTTGAACGGGCCTTTCTTGACCGGATCTATTTATCAAATAATTATTATTTCGATAATTTAGGGCCTATTGACTGGGGAAAAGCTGAAGATTTGTTGGATATTTATAACAACAAAGCAATGGAAAGGAGGTTCAAAACATATGTTAAAGATTTCCACGCACAAATTCATCATGACTAAGATTGTGAAAGATATTTATTCTGATATTTCCATAAGTTCAACGCTTGGTTTTAAAGGAGGTACTGCCTTATATTTTTTTTACGGCATCCCTCGTTTCAGCGTCGATCTGGATTTTGACCTACTCGATGAATCTAAAAAAGACATCGTATATAAAAATATCACAAAAATAGTCAGTACATACGGAGTGTTGCAAGAAAACAGGGAAAAATATTTTACTCTTTTTTGGTTATTACGGTACGAAAAGGGGATCCATCATATAAAAATTGAAGTTTCAAAGAGAAGTGTTGGTAATGCATATGAAGTCAAAAATTATTTAGGCATTCCTGCGCTCGTTATGAAAAAAGAAGATATGTTTGCCAACAAATTAACAGCTCTTTTGGATAGAAAAAGATTGGCAAATCGCGATATTTTTGACATCTGGTTTATGTTGAACAGCCACTGGGATGTTAATGAAGAGCTTTTGAAAATGCGTACGAAAACAGAACCTAAAAAATATCTGCAGCAATGTTTGCGATTCCTTGAAAAAAAAGCGCCGAAGCATATTTTAGACGGTATGGGAGAACTGTTGGATAACAAAATGAAAGAGTGGGCGAAAAAGAATCTGATCAAAGATACGATATTTTTGTTACGAGCTCATGTCATCGAGTAGCCAGTGGATGAAAATAGTTGGAGAAAATCTCGATGCACCGATATCCCAGTGGACACAATACACTTCTTTCCTGTCAAGAATATCGTAGGTGAAATGAATATGACCGATCCGCAAATTTTTTTTGTGGTTTCCGTGTGTCATGGTCATCGCGTTAAACCACGCGCGGGGATGAATCACATTTTGGATTTCCGTGCGTTTTTTACCGACAGAAAGTAAATCGGCAAAATAGGGAAGAGCAAGCCAATTCATTGTTTCCACATTTGCCACTTTTTTGTTTTTATTATGCTCATGATAGGAGTAGGAAAAGAGAAGCGCTTGTTGTATGGATGTTGGTGCGTGGCTCCATACATCTCGTTCAAACGGCAAGGTCATGGAGGAAAGAAGTTTTTGAATAATATGTGTACTCGTTCGTGTATATATGGTTCGTTTTGTAAATCTTCCGGAAAACGAATTTCCTTGTTCTTTATACCGATATTTTTGATATGAACTGCCTCTTTTCAAAAAATACACACGATCGCGGATAGGGAAAATGGAATTGGTCATGGATGCCGGCGTTTTTGAAGTATAAGAAGAAACAGTGTGTTAATGAGTATTCCGATGAGATTAATTCCTACTGCAGCTCCTAGGTATTGAGCGAGTGTTTGGATGATGGTCGTGATGGTTGTTTGGAAAGCCGTTGGAAGTATGATTCTGATTCCGGAAATATAGAACGCGCTAAAAAAGAGCGCAAGCGTGAGTGCAACAGGAAGCACCCCCTTGAGATCCTCTTTTGACGTAAACATGGTATTGGAAATAGTGAGAATAAGGTAAAGAAGTGCAATGATAATAATAAATTGTTGGGCTTGGGAAAGATACCAGGAGAGTATTGAAAGGGAAATCATACCGGTTATTGTCGGTGCAATGCCGATAATAGTGCGGCGGAACGGATCAGTAACAGCTACTTGGACAGAGCCGCTTTGGACGTCTTCTCCCTCTATAGATTCCGGAGCAAGCGTGAGTTTGCCTGTATGAACTCCCAACACTTCAGCAGTAAAAAGATGGGATAATTCATGGATCACGGTTCCGGGAAAAAGAATGATGGTAAGGATGGTTATAGAAATGGTTCGCGAATGGGTGAGACGCATGAGGACGGTAAATGAAAGTTGTGTGAGGCGTGATGAAAGAATGCCCAAAATAACAAGTTCAACAATAATGCCAAGAAGAAATATCAACATGAAGCTAGTATAGCACGAAATTTCAGATCGAACGATTGATCGTTACTTCAAAAAAAATTTTTTTGTTACAACAATTCCAATTCCTATAAATAGGAAAAAGAGAGAAAAATTAATATCGTTTGTTTTTGCCAGTATGCGGGCATCACGAACAGTGTCGAGGCACATTTGCCGCTGTTGGGTTTCAAACTGCATTTCTTCTGCTGTTGCTTTTCGCATGTTTCCATCTGTGTTGTAATATGTCATTGGCGGATATTGGCAATCCCGTTCCTGTTGTACATATTGGTTGGTTTGAAAAAATGGAATGACGCCAGTCATTGGGTAAGCTGGGTAGGCAACAAGATTAAAAGTTAGTCGTGCTAATGCATAAAAGCCAATGAGTATGCAAACAATGCTGATAAAAGAGATCCAATTACTGGATTTTTGTTGTTTCATATATAACTAGTGTACTGAAAGAATATCACGCTGTCAACTCAACAGAACAAATGTTGAGAACAAAATGTTGTCTTTTTTCAATGCACGTGCATGTCAAAAACCGTACATTTGCAAAATTCAGAGAGAGAGAGAGAGTGTGTAGCATGCGGTTATATGAGTGAATACATAAAACCGCCTGATTCTGTTTTGGTTGCAAATGAAAAATTGAAAACTGAACTTCCTGCACAAATAGCGGAAGAAATAAACAAATAACACTATTTTTCCCGTACGGTTTTAAGCGCTATAAGAAGCATCCAGAGGAGGGTCCAGAGGGCAATTCCTTTTTGAAACATGCCGCGGTAATTAAAATAGATCCGGTAGAAATAAAACACGATCCAAATACCAGTAAGAATCATTGATCCCAAGCCCATCGCAACAGTCCAGCGTGCAACATCTTTCCATGATGGATCGGCAATCATTGCTTTGACCATGAGAAAAATGGTAATCGGGCAAAGCAGGATAAATGATGCGACGCTTGCCGTGTGCATAAGTCCGTTTGTTGAGAGATCGGTCAAGGCTATCGGTACGTCTCCCATGGCTACATCCGTGGGAAAATACGTAGCACCGATGAGACTGAAACTTGCAAGAAGAAAAAAGGGAAGAACTGTAAAGCGGACGTGCGGAACGCGGAGGGAAAACGCCAGTTCAATGCCTAAAATCAGTCCACCGATAGCAAGTTGTATGAGATTCGCATTTGCAATAGCGCCGTATCTTCCGACAGATAGCCTGCTAATGGTGTGGGGTAAATGATTATATCCAGGGGTAATAAATCCAAGAATAATAACGGTTGCGATAAATAAAAGAATGCTGACAATAGGAATCCACCTCACCACGCGCAATAAGTTCATATCTTTATGGTATCATAAATGTATCCTATGTTTGGAAAGAGATGTATTACTGTTTGTACTGTTTCTCAGACGGGTATTACAGCAACGATATTTTCAAAAACCGGAAAAGGAATAGTTCTTGAAAACAAGATCGAGAACACCTCCTTTCAAGCATTACAAGCAGAATTTGGAATTAAGCGGATACGGATACTTCTTCCGGAGCAAGATGCGGTTGATCCAATACTCAAAGCAGCCGGTGACGCAGGAATGATTGTGGAAGCGTCTGAACAGCCATCCGTTGCCATGGCGCGGATGGCTTCCAAAGTCCCTGAGCCATTTCTTCTTGTGTATCCGCAAGTGGTGCCAGAATTTATTTGTGCAATACAAGATGGAAACGTATTGGAAGTTACGCGTGTGGATCCTCTTGGATCTTTGGAAGATACCAAGCATACGTTTATTGAACATGTTGCTAATACGCGTGGAATAACAGTCAGAGCCATTGCAACCAATACCCCGGATCCGGTCGTGGGGTTGGCTATGAAAAAAGATGAGAAAAAACGTCTTCCCCTGCTACCCATTATTGGCATTATTATCCTTCTTGTTGTAGGGATTGTATTTTTCAGTTACCGTTTGACTTCTCAAAGGACACAACTTTCACCTTCACCTACTTTAGCTGCTACTCCAACAGAAAAGCCAATCGGCCGCAGTCAACTTACTGTTGAAGTGCAAAACGGGAGTGGCGAGGCCGGACTTGCCGGGAAAGGAAAAAAAGTATTAGAAAACCTTGGGTATACAACCGTGACGACTGCAAGTGCCGATAATTATGAGTATCAGGGTGTGACAGTGAAAGCAAAGACTGCTGCAATTTCTGCATTTGTGGTAGCAGATATCAAAGAAACGTACAAAAACGCCTCTGCGTCTTCAACGCTTCTTGATAGTGCCTCACTTGTTGATGCGATTGTGATATTAGGAAAATAATGCGATTTACCGCTTCACGATAAACGTGCGTTTGAGTTCAGAGGAAATGTTTCCCGCCAAATCTTTTATTTGAATGCTCACTGTATGTGCACCATTTCCGAGGTTATCAAAGCAGTAGAAAAAGATATTCATCCACAGGCTCCACTGCCGGTCATCAAGTTTTGTGCGTGTTACCAGCTGTTGCCATGGGGTCATATTGTCTGATACCCAAAGAGGGAAACAAGGATTATTGTAGGCGATTGTAGAGCCTTCCGGTGGTCCGCCGTTTATCGTGACAGATGGCGCTATGATGTCACCAGCCATGCTTTAGGGAACATCAAGTGTAAATATTGAATTTTCGGCCAAGGGCCGATCAGCCTTGGGCTGATTTTCTTCTTCCAGCGCCCGTCGGAATTCTTGTGTAAAATCGCCGGACATCGTTGCTTGTTCGATATCAGATACGGGTAGTGTTTGT
>CAYMYO010000013.1:0-28354 GCA_964394685.1 uncultured Gammaproteobacteria bacterium | reverse complement strand
CAAGTGGAAACAACAGAAAGGAGAATGTGTACGGGATGTACTGAACTAGTACATGTATTTGCAACGCAGAACGTATAGGCGTAGTATCAAACTATGAAAACGTGCGGATATCTGGAAGTTATTGCCGGACCAATGTATTGTGGTAAAACTGAAGAGTTGATACGACAAGTCAAACGGGCTATGATTGGTAAAAAGAAGGTCATTGTATGTAAACATGCCATTGATACGAGATACGGGAAAGATCACAAAGTCCACAGTCATTCCGGTATTTCCTTTCAATCCATTATCATTACCGATCCAAAGGAGATTTTAAAACACGTTTGCAAAACAACAGATATGATAGCTATTGATGAGGCACAATGGCTTGGAGAAAATCTTATTGATGTCGTTCAAAAACTGTTATCGCTAAAAAAACATGTCATCGTAGCTGGACTTGCTATGACGTTTGACCGTCAGCCATTTGCACCGATTCCCAATCTCATGGCAATTGCTGACAAAGTCACCATATTATCAGCTGTTTGCAGTATCTGTGGAGCCGAAGCGGTGTTTCATAAACGCATTATAAAGGGAAAATCCCCCGATTCCCTTATTGCCGATCCCTCTTTTGTTGCCGGCCTTGAAGCCTACGAGGCCCGCTGCAGAAATTGTTTTTCAAAATAATGGTACAATAAAATTATATATGCCTCTACCTGTACCGGTAGCCTCACCTCAAGCTGATATGAACGATTCTCAAAAAAGACAATTTCGTATACCAGTTGTAATTATTCTTTTAATTATTTATGGCATTGTGTTGTACGGCATTGTTGGGTATTCTATTTACAAAAAAAATGCCCTAGAAAGTTCATCTTACACTGAACAAGCATCATCCGATAAAGAGCCGCCTCAATTACCCGAATTTGTTGAATCTTCTAATAAAAGTTCGACCCTATCGTATGAAGATATTACTCTGACAACAGATACCTTACCGATAGTTGAACTGCCATTAATGGAATCTTATGTTGAAGCTACAAAGTCCACGTATCCAATACCTATCCCCGTGCAAGTGTCAAAAGATTTTTGGGAAAAAGTTTCACGTTACCGATTTGGCAGTTTCGTATTCATAGGACCTAAAGGTTGGGTGGGTGAAGGATATATATCTAAAAACGGAATTTTTCCGCGCTTACGTCCAACAAAAGAAATGGACGACTCTGGCCCGTATCTGAATGGGTATATTTCTTCGAAAGGCAACCGGGCAGGATTAATTCATGGATCTCAATTTTTTAAATGGATACGTGATCATGCATCAGAACTAAAAATAGATAATGATTTAATGTCAATAGCTAAGCAGAGCAGCTATTCTGCAATCACAAATCACCTTATTTCTTATTCAGATACCGTTACGTTCGGACCGAAATTAGAAATTTACGGATTCGCATTTTCAGATGCTGAAGCTCATTTTCAAGATCAACAATGGTCTACATTAATGATGGAAATAAATCTACCAAAAGAGGAGCGACAATTTGCTCAAGAATTTGTGAATATTTTTATTCAGCAGTACGAATTGGATAAAAAATAGCCTCAACTTCTTTTATTAAGGCATAAAGTTCATTCATGCCGCTTATCGGACATGTTGTATCACCTTCTTGATTCATCATATTAAGATTCCTCTCTCGTTATGAAAATGGTTCAAAAACCGGTAACTTCATTCCATCAATCAACACTCCCCAATTATGAATCTTTCCGTCTGCTTCGGGCGGAGGATTAACACGTGCTGCCTGAAGAATGCGGAAGGTTGCATCCGGTTCTTTCCTTCTTGCCGCGGTTCTTTCTTCCAGTAGTTCCAACATCGCGTAGCCTCCGCTCAGACAAAGAGTTGTTCGATTACGGTTTCCCTCTGTCCACGGTACATGGATCCTTATCTCTGGGTGAATGTATTGTTCTCTTCCTGTCTTCAGTCTATCACCCATATCGCCTACACCATATAATAATCCGAGATCAAGCATCTCTTTTAGTGTATTGATTAGGTAATTTGATCCCATTTCTTCGTTTCCTAAACCATAATACAACCCACCGGTTCGAACCAAGAAAGATTCATTGTTTTTTAACGCGTACCATACAGAGACAGCAATTGCTTGTGTTGATGCGACACCTACTCGCATTTCCTTTAATGAATTACTTTGTCCTCTCATAAATTTATCAAGTATCCAAAGTGCCAATCCCGTCGAATATGTTGCTGAGCAATCATCCATAAACGTATCTCGAGGAACATGACCTAATTTTAATCGTTTACGAATAGCTGTTGCACCCATTGCAGAAAATCCTCCAAGTAACGTATCGAGGTATTTTCGATACCGAAACCGCTTTTCATTATCCATATCAGGATCATTTCCAAGACGACTAAGTCTTACCATAACAGAAGTTAAAGAACCATTTCTGATTTCGACAAGAATGTGTCTATCAGCATTTATGGCGCGTATCACAGGTCTTTCATCACCAGGAGATATAATATGACATTCTTCTTGTGAGGTTAAAATCCTGCCTGCCGCAGCATCTTTCAGTTGTTTTCCATCTCCATCTTCGAATACAAAACCCAATCCGCGAAATCCGTCAATAAATGCGTCAGCAGGTAAATGCGTTCCTTCAAGGCTAATGAGATTAGTACCAAAATCAACATATCCGTCGCCATTAAATCGCTTGCCGTATTTTTCATTTCCATGCCAATCTTGAGGTAATTCTATTCTTTTACCCGGTTCTGCAATTTGACAGTTTACTTCGTGCCAATGACTATCAAGATAATGGTGTATCTCTTCAACTGTTGTTTCCCGAAGGGTAGCAGCTAATTCTTCCGTACTTGGAAGACGGTCAGGGGTTTGTGGGGCAGAAGCATTTTGTTCAGCTGTTGGAACACCCATAGTTTTTTAGATTGTAATATGTTTATTACAAAAAAACAACTATGGGATTTAGTACCCCATACACGCGATTTTGAATGGTTACTCAAAGGAGCGCTTCTGAGCGCTACTAAATATCTTACCACAACAAATTACTACGTACGCGAGAAAAAGTTGCGATTCGGTTTCTCCTAGGTTTTTGTTTCAAAATTTGTTAAAATACCAATATCTTTGCCCCCATCGTCTAGCGGCCTAGGACGACTGGTTTTCAGCCAGTAACCCTAGCTACTAGATGAATGGAGAGCACATTGCCCGCGTCGTCTAGCGGCCTAGGACATCGCCTTTTCAGGGCGAGAATCACGCGTTCGAATCGCGTCGCGGGTACAAGGTCACGATTGGTAACGTGTCCGAATAACTCTTTTTCGAGAAGCTTGCGTCCAAGACTGGTCTTCGTAGCCCTACCAGCGCTAAAGCCCGTCACTTATGCAAGACGTCTCCACTATAGGAGCGTCTATGCTGTGGTATGAACAGGCGGTCAGTGTCTATCTGGCGGAAGCAAAAGGGCGGTACTTGTCCCCCGCAACGTACAAAAACAAGAGAAAGTTCCTGGCGCGGCTCGGCGCGTTTCTTGCCGGGCGGGAGCTGAACGAAGAAACGGCGCGTGCGTATTGTGCAAGCCTACCGGATAAAGGCTGGTCACCGCGATCCGCGTATGCAGAAATTGTTTCGTTGCGCACGTTTCTCAAGTTCTGTTTTGGACAGAAGTATTTCACCGACTACTTCATCGAGAACATCAAGAAACCCAAGCTTGACGGGGAAGAGCCGCAAATTCCGTTAGTCAACATGGAAACCGCGGAACAGGCGATCCTTTTGGGTACAGAAGTGAAGCCGTGGTACAACAAGGCAGCGCGGCGGGCCAATGAGGATATGCGGATCGTACTCTTGCTTATCCTCTATACAGGCCTGCGGTTTGAAGAGGTCGGGAAACTCCGAGGGGGTGATTTGTTTTTAAATGCCACCCCTCCGCATGTATTGGCAATGCTCAAAGGAAGGAAGCAAAAAACGCAAGTATACCTGCCAAAAGAAGCGGTTGCGCTCTTGCGCCCCATTGCGGACAAGGAGCAACTGTTTCACGTATCAAACGACGCATCAAACCGTGCGCTCAACCGTGGACTTAAAGCGATGGGAATACTCTTTCGTGTTACCTGTCACGGCTTGCGACACATTGTCGGGAATGAAGAGAACCGTCAGGGAATGCCCGCGTACTTTCTACAAAAGCACATGCACCACCGGAAGTTTGAAACAACGGTGAAGTATTACTTGCAAAACAATCTCGATGATCTGGCGCATCAGGTTGACTTGTACAACCCGATGGCGCGGCGCTCGTTGACGGTACAGGACAAGCTCAATGCGCTCTACGATCAGGTGAGGCGGTGGATTGGGAACGACGAGGCGATTACGGTTGAGAATAGAAACGATGAGTTGGTCGTCTCGATTGTTAAACGGACGTCCTAGGGCAGCATAGGGGGCCATATGCTTTTACCAGCACTCAGTTGCCGCAAACCCTCTATAACCGCAGCCGTGATCTGACGTTCTTGGTCCCATTGTCTGGGAATCTTTGAGTCCCTGGATTGCTTTATCGTATTTTGCTTGTGTCTCGGCAGCAAAGTCTGGAATCGGGCCATAAGTCGGAACAGGGCCAAAGTCAGGGGTAGCGAATGACGTAGAATTCCAATTTACTGAGGGGGCTGGTGGGGTGTAGGTGTTTTGGAATGTAGGGGGCGTATATTTCACGGTATACCCTGGAAACGTAGACCTCATCCTGTCACATTCGGCCTGATCTCTTGCGCGGATTGATTGACCAGGGACTATTTCACAGGACATTCCTGAATTGTTTTGCCCGTGATTGTTATTTTTCCAAGCATTGTTAAAAGTGTCACATTCTTGCTGGGTGATTTGTAAATGTTTCCCGTCGGGGCCAGTGCAGTCTACCTTGGGACTTGAGCCAACTGAATTTGAAACAACACGACGTTGTAACGTGTCACATTCTGTTTTTTTGATGAGCTTCCACGTACCGTCGTTCAATCCGCAATCAACATAACTAGAACATTCACTTTTACGGACGTTGACGTATAGTTTGGAATTTTGCCCTGGGCCACATAGAGTAATTGGATCATTGTCTACGGCTCCCAGAGTGGAAGGCGAGGATTTTAATGTTGAAGTCGGACTAATGCTTGATTGGATAGCAACACCCGCACCCATTGCAGATGTGATGGCAACTAATCCAAATATAGCAAACTTCGTTAGTAACCCTAACATGCCTATATAGTATAGCACTTTACACAAGCCCCTCATCTCACCGCACCAACTGAAAGGAGGTGAAGCCTTTTGAAGCATGAAGAACTAAGGAGGTCCCGTGCTTGCTGGTGCGGTAGAATCAAGAGCCTAGACGAAATTGAGACGCTAGGGCGGTTTGCAGGGCATTTTTCCTTCCCGTATTGAGGAACTTTTTTTGTAGGCTCGCAACGGATCGAATCTTCAACCGTCTCACCTTAGGTACGCTTGCCAGTTCCCGAACCTTGAGGCGTCTCACGGTAAGAGGCTTGGGGGCTTTGAGGGTAGGAATCCGTAACTTTAATCTTCTGGCTTGAGCAAGCTTCGGTATTGCCACTTTTGGCGTAGCAACTCTTCTTCCGACTCGCATTCGTCCCGTCCCGCCCGTAGACCCTTTGCTAACGGAAAGTCTTTTCGTTGTTGCATTGGGCGTTCCTGTAGCCATATTCTGGTCCCGTGCAGCAAAATACTGTTGAGCCTGAGGCGTTGAGTATTGCCCGAACAAAGCGGAACGCAGGAGGTTTTGGGGTGTT
This sequence comes from uncultured Gammaproteobacteria bacterium, assembly GCA_964394685.1. GTDB lineage: Bacteria > Patescibacteriota > Microgenomatia > UBA10105 > UBA927 > CAIJMI01. Next base: position 22,620 of record CAYMYO010000013.1, on the reverse strand, counting down.
TGTTCTATCTCAAAGCGTGTACGGCCCGTAGGAGTGGTTGATTTTCCCTGATTGTAGGATTGCAGGCCCTCAATTGTTTTTCTCATCTGTACGCCCGCGGGGATAAACGCAGGTGCTACTTTAATGAGATTGCGCTTGCCTTCCTCTCTGGTTTGTCCTTCGCCAAACAATATTTGTCCTGTTGCTTGTCCTGCCTGCAACGACGGGGTGAGGTTGAAATTTATCGGTAAGAGGCTCAGTGTCATCCCGAAGGCGTCCTTAAGTGCCTTTGCCATGACGAGGGTTGCGCCGACATAGCGCATGAGTCCCGCAATATCCCGTTGCGCAACTTTGGTCAGGAGAAACTCACCCTGCTTAATGTTGAACGACTGAAACTGAAGAAGCGTTTTATTTATGTCGCTTGATAACAGAAGGGGGGTATCAATGCTCCCAAACACGAATTGTGTCTTTCGAACGACACCCTTTGCGTACTCTATCGCTTGTTGTTCACTCATGCCTTGTGACAGCGCCTTTGCTTTTGCGCCGTAATAGGCAGCGCCGCGATTGATTTTTTCTGCCTTCTCGAACAGGTAGAACAGTCCTTCATCAAGCTTTGCAAGAAGGGTTTTGTAGACGCCGATATTCCTATCCTGTATGAACGAATCTTTCAACACCCCTACACGTTCAAGCTCGTCTAATCCCCAGTTTCGGACAAGCTTCATGTACCCCGTCGCTGTCCATCTCTCGCCGAGTTCCGCATAGGTATTGGCAGCCTGTGAAAGGTTGCGAAGTGCAGAGGATACGTTCATGCCAAGCGTTCCCCGATAAATGAACTGCCTAATTTTTTGAGAGATAGCAGTTACAGGACGTGGCCCAAACTTATACCCAATTGGTGTTAATTTAATGAGGTTGTCTATGAGATCGTCAACTTCCGTTGGCCGCATGTTTATCCGATCCGTTAATCTTTGTAAATATTTGTACTGAGACAACTCGAGGCTTGACGACTTCTCTTTCAGTGCTTCCAGGGCTGGGTCAAGATTGTATTTTCTCACTGCCCGCTTGGTGTAGGCGTCCAAGGCGGCCCAGGTGTCTTTGAGATAATCAATCCTGCCGCTCTTACGCATCAAAAGGAACGGATCATAGACCCCGCCCGCGACCTTCTGGTCGATCAGCTTGGCAAGGGCAGGATCAAACTCTCCCTCAACCGCGCCTTTTGTCCAGATGTGGGTTATGTAGTTCGTTATCTGTTTCGATGGTGGTAGTTTTAACTTTGTAGCCCAGTCAGCGAGATACCCCTTGATCTCCATTGCAACCCTCCCTTCAACAGGGTTGCGCCCCACGTTTTCACCGTCCAGCGCCCGGAATATCCGCTCGTTGCTTTCTGGCGAAACCCGCTTCTGCCAGTCTGATATTCTCTTGATTTCATCGGGTAACTGCGTGAGGTACGATTCGTATTGAGAACGAAGATACTTTGCTTCGTCTCCCAGTCCGATCTTTTGAAGTACCTGTTCGGGAGTTCGCAGGTAGTCAACAATGTTTACCTTGTTCTGTACATTGGTGAATGTAGGATCAATGACGGTTTGTGCCCGTTCTATTGCCTGCGTATTGTTTGCGGTAAACGCTTTTTTTACATACGTCTTGGCCTCATTGACATTTGCGGCAACCATTTTGTCGTAGGATGAGTGGTCAAGCGGGCTTATCCCTTCATCAAGAATACGCTGTGCTTCTTTGGCGTCGATAAACCGTATTTGACGGGCGGTGAACCCGCGATTCCCCAGCTCTTGAGGATAGTTCAGAAGGTTTGACAATCGTTCGTTTGCAGTTTTGGGTACTTTGGATAATGCCTCATCAATGGTAAAAATCTTATCCTCTATAACACGAATAATGCTTCCGACCTTGGTGTCGTTTTTGAGGTTCTGGATGATAGCGTAATCCTTTTTGTAGTCGCCCGAACCGCCTACGAGATTGACAAGTTCCTTATTGAGCGTTGCCCGAAGCGCCTTGAGGTCGTCCATTGCCCCTGTTTTTATAATCTTATCTGCAAATTCGTTGTATATTACCGAAGCTTCTTCTGGTGTTCTGGTGAGAGCAAGGCTACCCCTCAATGCCCGTTGAATCTCTGGTGTTTTAGAAAAGCCCATGATCGCAAGGCGTTCTGTGTCTTGTAAATTCCGAGCTGCAACTAACTCTTGAGGCGCAAAGTCAGCGTTCCCAGCATTCACTTTCCTGAGATACGACTGTTCTTCGGGGGAGTACGGGCCGCCAGTAAACAAGTTGATACCCGCATTGACGATATCGCCCGTCTTGATTGAAAGAGGCTTTCGTAGGGGGAATGGTTGAAATGATACAGTCGGGAGTTTATCAAGACCCCCCTGGATTTGTTTTTGATAGTCCGTAACAATGGCGCGTCCTGGCGTTATGGTTGACCCCTGATAGATTCCCTTATCGTAGAGCGCTTGCTGTGTGTTGATGTAGTTGTTTGCTTGTTGCTGTAACTTGTTCCCTGAATCCATAACAAACGACTTTAGTTTCTGGATAGCGGGTGCAACGTACTCAGGAACGCTTCGAAAGTTTTGATTCGCGTATTGTTGCGGTAGTGGTGTCTGAAAAGACGAAAGAAGCTTCTGGACGGGAGGGGTAATCTGTTGAGAAACGTACGAAGCGGGAGAAGGATATTTTTGTACGAAGGAGCTAACCTGATTAGCGGTACTGCCTGCGAATGACTTTAGCCGTTGGATTGCATCTTGTGGCGCATTCATACATAGGGTTAGTCAAACGGATTCCACAATGTGTCCGTTTTTTTCTTCTGCTGGACCCATTGGCCTTTTTCATTCTGCACCCAGTCGTACCCCGCCTGAGGAGCGAAGTTGTAAGGAACCCCTGCTTGTTTCGCAGCAGCTTGTGCGGTGTCAGGTCCGTATTGCCCTAGAATGTCACCGATCTTGCCAGTAGCATTTAAGAAAGCCGTGTCGAAGCCACTTCCTGAAGCCGCCTTGTTTGCTAATTGACGCTGGCTTTCCATCTCGAACATGGTGATTTGATTTTGGAATGTTTTTTCTGCCGCAGCAATCTGAGCCGTTGCAGCGCGGGCAGCTTCCAAAGCCTGAACCCTGGCTGTTGCCTTGGCGCTTTCCAGTGCGCCACGTTGGGAGTTAATCTCCGCAAGTTTATTGGTGAAGTCGTTGTTTGTTTGGCGAAGTGCGTCAGCTTTTGCAAGAGCGAATTTGTCTTTTTGAACGTTGGTAAAGTCGAGGATTCTTCTCTTTTCCGCGTCAATCGCTGCCATCGATGATTGAGCGCCCGTTTCCACGTTTCCGAACTGCTGGGTTGTTGCCCGACCAAGAAGTTCCTGAGCAGCTGGACCCGCGCTTGATCTACTCCCGAACATTGCCGCGTTGCGTTGTGACAATTCCACATAGAGTTGACGGGCTTGAGCCAAAGCATTTGCCTTGGCTGTACCTACGTTGGTAGCTTGATTGCCTAAGAGAGCGTTTTGAGCTGCGAGGTTTTGATCCAACTCGTTTGATCCCTGTCCATAGGACGCCTCGATACTTTGGAGTGCGCCAGGGAGTTGGTTTCGGTAGTTTTGTTCTATCGCGTTGAGGGATTGCATCGCGGGATCGTAGATGCTATTTAAGTCTGGGCCTTGGGGTGCGCCACCGCCACTTGGTCCCTGAAGCGTCCATCCTTGACCAGGGTTGCCCTTCCATGTATTACCGCCGTAGCTAACCGTTTGATTTTGAACGTTTGGTGCGTAAGGTGGTTGTCCGCCCTGTTGCTGTTGTTGTTGAGGTTGAGGTGCGGGGGCGGATGTCCAGGGACTTGTGGGTGTAACCTGTGGTGGTTTTACAGCGGGGGGTACGGCTGCCGGGGCTTGGTATCCTTTCTGCCCACCACTAAAAAGATACTCCTGCTCAGGAGGAATATAACTCGGCGTCCCTTGTGGATTTATGGGACGCGAGCCTACAGGGTCAATCTGTCCAGCATAAACATTTGGCGTCAAAAAACCACCAATCGTTCCTACTGTACCTTGTAGGTTTTGCCAAAAACTTTTTGTCGGATCGTAACCGCCATATACCATATTTTTGTACCAAAAAGGCCGCCCCCTCTAGAAATACTGTCTTGCTAGTTGAGACGACCTCTGTTTTTCAGTGAGTCGTTTGCGTGGGTCAACACGCAGAAAAATGAATGTAGAAAAATTGTACGACGTTCCTACATTGTTGTCAAGTTCTGTGTATTCGCTTGCCCCAGTCAATTCCTCTCAGGCGAATGCGCTGAACGGTATCTGAGAGGATCTGAAACTTGCCGAGGTCTAAAATGTTCAAATACAGGTCACCAAATTCCAGGTTATAGATACACGCGAGGACTTCACGTTCCCGATGTGACAATTCCCCGGTGTAAATGTCTGGCCAATTCACGAGGTCCGGCCAGCGCAGGTCCATGCTTGTAGGTTTCCCGTAGGCAACCGGAATCTTCACAATCCCGGTACGAAGCGTTCTCAGAAGCAGGATCAAATTGTTTTCTTCTTCTGAGAGCCCGGGGGAAACAATGAATTGAGATGGTTTATTGTCCATGTTGTGTATTGTTTATTTTTTCTTCGATTGCCTTTACCCTCTCAAGCAATGCTCGTTCGTTGACCGCGCCAAATTCATCACGGTACAATCGTTCGAGCAACCATGCCTTTGATTGCCATGATATGTCTTTGCGGATAGCGAGAACCAAGGTTGCCAGCCGTTCGGATTCTGCTTTTTTTATAAGCTCAGAAAACTCAGGCTTTTCTTTCAACCATCGGTAATATGTGTCTTGAGAAATATCACTCGCTACACACGCGTGGATAGCTGGAACTCCCGATCTAATAAGTCGGGCAATATCCTCGCTTTTTTTGGGTCCGTATTTTCCATTATTCATAGTGTCCCCTCCGTAAACGTTTTTGTTCTTTGATTTTTTGCCTTAGCTTTCTCGCTTCATCTTGTTTGATTAGCGATGGCTTCCGGTAATACTCCCGCTCCTTCAACTCATCTAAAATGTTGTCTTCTGTCATCTTTCGTTTGAATCGTTGAAGTAATTTTTCTGTTGTTTCGCCTGGTTTTGCATATACGATTGCCACATGCTCTCACCTCCCCGTTTTCCCCCATGGTGACTTTTGTTTCTCGGACTTCTGACCAAGACAAAGGATCATGTGCATTTCTCTGAAACGATTTTCTCCTGGGTATTTATGAGATTCCCTACGGATAAAATTGAGAATCTTCTGCGTGTCAACTGACCCGATTCGTTCTGCAACCAGCTCGATAATTGACTGAATCCTGTTTCTGTCCACGGGGTCAAGTTCCGATCCATCTAATCCAAACATATTTGCCGTCTGATGGAAGATAGGGGCGCTGGTGACTGGACCGCTGAAACCTACCTGGATATGAGGGACTTTCTTTGGTGCGCTTCGTTTCTCTGGCTTTTTCTCTTCTGTTATTTCCCCCTTTTTTTCTACGGGCTTAGGTGCTTCCACTGGTTGAACAGGCGACACGAAGGGGACCCGTCCGAACAATTGCGGGTAGCCACCTGATACCGCTTGTAGTGCTTGTTGAAAATCCATAATGTTTACACATCAAACGGTGTACCTTCCGCTCTCCTTTCTTCAATCGCTTTTTGAACTTCGTTTAACTGTTTTTCCGCTGCTTCGCTTTCTTTTAAAATTTCTTCCCAGCGCTCGTCTGGTTTTGCTTTTGGATTAGACACGGCATTGAGAACCCGCTGCATCCATTTGGGAGCGTCTGAACGAAGCTCTCCCGCTTCTAGGGAATCTTCTCGACCCAAAGCCAACGACTTGACCCGTTGAGCCAAATGGTCGCCATCTATGTGCCTCCAGTGTCCGATGCCTCGATTTTTTGACATATCATTCACCTCCTCTAATAATTTTTTGAATAAGTTTTTTAGGTACACCCATCCGATACAAACCGCTTCGTTGACCCGCTCGCATCTTTATAGCTTTTGCGTCAAGTCCTGCGCTTGGTGTATTCGTGTCGGAAATGATCCCACTAAACACCCGCCCTGTTGGTGAACTTCGACGGGTCATACAAGCCCCCCTTGTCGAACCTCGAACTTCCGCCCACTTTTCCTCTCGTCAATCAACTGCAAAAAAACGTTGAGATTGTTTTTGTACTGATAGTCGTTTATTGAGTTTTTTTTCGCATAATCCACCATCTCTGCCTGAGTCGCGTTCGCGTGACCGTAGAACCAGGTGAGACACTTTTGCCGCCGTACGATTGACTGTAGAGCTGTTTCAGTACCTCCTATAGCAAGTTGATCTTCTAGTTTTTCAATTCGCTTTGATAAGTTTTGCATAGTTTTCTTTTGACAATTTTTCTTTTGCTTCAAGTTTTCCCAAGTGGTGAAGGGCAAGATTGAATTCGTCATTTTCTTGTTTGACTGCCACCATGAGCAATTCGTGCAGACGATAAAATCGTGAGCCGTATCCCCTGGATTCCAAAAACTTCCGCAATGCCTCGTTGTATTTTATGCGGTATACCGTTGGATCGTTAAAAGCTTTAAAGGAATGCTCCAAGAAATCGTCATATTCGACAGGAAAACGGCAGCGCGTATCCTCCTCGAAAGTCTTGAGAATCAATTCGTAAATCGCCGAATGTAAAATTTGTGCGCCGAGCTCATCAGTGTTTGTTTTCATAGATTTATTCAAGAAATGCTTTCAAAGAAAAATCAAAATCCCTTTTGTTGTTGTAACTACCGTCATTATGGAAGCCGTCGCCATATGTCACCCGAAGGTCTACAGAAGGGCAAAGTTCCCAGTTTATCGTGCCTACGTGGTACAGAAAACGTCTTTTGTTCGCACTTTCGTGTCTTATGATCTTGTCGCCATATTTTGCCTTGAAAATGTAGTTTCGTTTCTCTGATGTTTTCATGTTAGTGGTCGCCAGGGTTTTGCTGCTTCGGGCTTCTTGCCTCCCTTGTCAAAATAGTCAAAACGATGACCCGACCCGAACCTCAAAGTTTTTGAATCAAAAATTTTTTGCTTCGTTGCTTCGTTTAACCTTCCACCTAACCCGCGATACTTTTGCACTTCTTTTTTGTGCGAGTCAGAATCACAAGAAGGGCACAGATCAACCCTAAGGTCTTTCGTTTGAAACGATTCTCTGCACAAAAGGCATGATTGAGTGTTCATAAATTCTGGCATTTTTTCTCCTTTCAAAATTTCGTCGGCATTTTAGCCGTAGAACGCAAGGTCATTCCGACATATCGTTTTTTTTGAATTTCGTCACGATGTTTTGTGTCACCTCGTTTTACTTGTTCGAGACAGGAATGTTTCGTGGTCATTTTACTTTTACAAAAAGAGCAGATTTTATTGTTCATATTCCTTTTAGTACAATTTTTACGTCGGGGACGGTTTTGTTTCCGTATGCTTCCCGATAGGTTTCTGCGTAAAGCTCTTGCCGGATTTTATTCATCAGCTCAACAACCTGAATGTTTATCCTTTGACCCACAGTTGCCTTTTTTGCATTCCAAAAACGAGCAATTCTTGAATCGCTATCTGCTATTTTTTTCAAGTCGGTTAGTATGCTTTCGGTAATCGGCAACAACTCCTCTTTCTTCTCCTCTACAAATTGAACGGGAACACCATGGTCGTCTAGTGCCTCGGCCATTCCGTCTTTCACAAGCTTTTCCCAGCCATCAATCCAGGTTACATCGCCAATCGCCATATCCCTTCCAAACTGTAAGTAGAAGTCTCTAGGACGCCATGAATCGTTTATTTTTCGTAGCAACATAAGCTAGCCATCTCTTCCTACTCGAAGCTTTTGTTCACCGATATAACCGTCGAGGTACTCAGCAAGTAACCGACGCTTTCCACTACTGTCGTATGCTTCGAATTCCTGATCTTTGCTTCTCAAAAAACTCAAAAAGCGGTCCAGTTCGTACGCCTCATCACATCCTGGAATTGCTTCCCGCAGTATCCGCAACACTTCTATTTTGTTTTCTAGTTGAATATCCATAGTTCTATCCCGTCAAGTACAATTCGAAAAATTCTTTCATTACTTCATCGCGCTTCCATTCCGTCATGGTTTGCCAACTCGCCCCACCGTGAGAGTTGTAGTTTTCCGCTGATCCCGCCCACTTGCAAAAGACTTCATACAAAAGTGACACATATCGTTTCGCCTTCCGAGAAAATTCCTTCTCACTCAATGTGACATGCTCGTTTCTGATAACGTGGTTTGCGGTTATTCCAACTTGTGTGCGATGCTCTTTTGATGTTTTTCCCATAAAAAAGAGCGGGGACGTGACCTAGCGGCCTGTCCTCGCTCGAAATTGTTTCGTTGCGATTTACTGACAATGCAATCTTATCACGTTTTTGTGGAGCGTCAATATCCCAAAAAGTGTGATATGGCTTGCTCAGGGTATCCGCCGGGTCCTCCCAAGGCAAAAGCATCCCGAGTCCGTTACGATACGGAATTTCCGCTTTCTCAAGCGTCTCAAGTACGTCAAATAATGATTGTTGAATGTTCGTTTTTGTCATAGTTTTGCCTCTCCTCCGCCCGCAGACACGACGGGCCGAGGACAATCAAAAAAGAAAAATATGATGGCTTCACCTCTGAGAACACACGCCCTACCTTGTCACCGCGAATACTCGCGGCGCTATACCTTGATTTACACCACCTCGAAATACTCCAAAATAAAAAAGAAAACTTAGGAGCAAAAGCAGGAAGTATTGAATTAAAATAATTGCTGTCTTTGTCATATAGTTTCACCTCCTTACGGTTTCGGATGACACCTTCCGCATATTTTTTCTCCGTCTCGTCTCGTCCAAAACTCCGTCCCCTGACACATAAAACATGGCGTTATGGGACCGTGAAAACTTTTATAACCCGTCACGGTGTAGTTTAGATTGTCATTACTTTCCAAAGTGTCATTTTGTTTTACATTATGTGACGGGTTTGACGTCATTTCCATAAAACCCTCTCGCGAAGATATAACAGCTGTAGTTTTAGGAAATTGCTCAAAACCCGTCACATCGTGGCTAGAACCCGTCACAAACCCGTCACCGTTTCCAATTTTTACCCCTCTGTAGACCCACCCTTCCCTAGTATGGCGCCGTGAAAACTTCTCTCCCATTTTTCGACCAAAAGCGGTAGAAGAAAGAGTCTCCCGATTGTTCATCTTTTGCGCTCCTGCCCACTCGACGTATGCACTGTAAAGACTGCTCGCCAACACTTCCCCTTCCTTGTCTGTTGAACAAGTCTCAGTGAGAAAGCCTAATAACGGATCACTTTCAATACGGTACTGCTCGGTTGCTGAAATGATAGACGCCGGGACATCACCAAGTCCGTGTTGTTGCCACTCTAAGCATCCCTGGATCAGCCAGTTGAGTATGCCGGGCGCTTCTTCTTTGAGTTTTGCTGGTAGCGTTTTATCATCGCGATCTCCGGTGAATGTTTGAAGAAATGGCACGAGACGCACCCGTCGCCAAAACGCAAAAGAGTCATCATCAACCTTTGGTAAGTGATTAAGAAATAGCCATACCTTCCCCTGGGGTTGCATCGTAAAATACTCTTTGTATAGGAATCGCGCCGTCATTGAGTCGCCGCCGGATAGCGATTTGAGGCGTTGCTCGTCTAGTCGGGCACTTGTTAAGGTTTCCGACGCTATAATGAATCGCTTGTTTTCAATGGCCGCAATGTCATTTGATTGCAGGCTTTCATTCTTGAGAAACATCCGGGCGGGTGCGGTGTGTCCATAATCTCCAAGAATATGACGCACGGTTTCAAAGAGTGTCGTTTTCCCATTTCGACCCGCACCATGGGCGATAAAAACGACTTGTTCGTCCATCTTGCCCGTAAGACTGTATCCCAGCGCCCGGTGTATGAAACCAACGAGTTGTTCATCGTCACCAAACACTTCATTGATAAACTGCTCCCAGCGCGGACACGAAGCGTCATAGTCAAAAGTGATTCCTGTGGTCATCGTGAGTCGGTCGTCAGGCTGGCCATCCCGTAGTTTGCCTGTGGCAAGGTCAACAACACCATTTTCACATCCAAGCAACATTTGTCCCTCATCCCAATGGTTCCCCGCATCAGCAACGGGCAATAGATTTTTAGCAAGACCCAGGCACGCATCAACCTTCGCCTTGCTTTCGCTGACGATTGCCCACGCCGCCTCAGAAGCGCGAACCTTGAGGTCTGAGATTTGTTCTGCATCCTCGTATCGCTGTTTCGCCGTCCGAATTGCGAGACGGGAGACTTCGCCCGTAGAATCGGGTATCCATCGGTGACTCTTCCAAACCAAACAACGCCCTCGGCGATGGTCGAACCGCACGGTGTCTCCGAATAGCTCGGTAAACCTTTGTGCGTTTCCCGTGTCTGTCGTGTGCAGTAAGTTTTCTTCAACTGTACGGCTCAATATGTTTTGGACGGTGTTCCGATTCATAGAAGCCTCCTCACTGCGTCTTTGAACGATAATTTTTCTAGCTGCATCACGTAGTCAAGGGCATTATTGCCGTGCGCCTGACATCCGAAGCAGTGATACGAGCCGTCGGCATAGAAGAAAAATGATGGGGTACGGTCATCGTGGAACGGACACTTACACTTGAAGTTTTGCCCAGACCGAATCAGTCGCCCTTCATAGAGTTCGTGGGTGGGGTATTCTCGCGCTCGCCGCATCTGTTCATCTGTAAAGCCGGATGTTCGCGGGGTGTCGGTAACACGTAAGAAAAGCTTGCACCAGTAGACAAGTTCCGCCTTACGGATTGCACGTTTTTTGGCCTCACTAAATTCGATGGCCCAATGCGCACGATCGGTTCCCATTCGATATGCCAGGTAGTCACGCTGTGCTTGAGTGAATCGGGGATGTCCAGGCTTTTTAAACTCGCGAATTTTATCCTCGGCGATTGTCTGAACGTCGGGCTTGCCGAAGATTTCGATTGCTTGTTTTGTAGTTAAATTATTTGTGTTGTTCATACTCATCCATCCTTCCGTCAGTCGGCACGTATACGATGCCGGGGTGATTCGTGTTGCCACAAGTAGGACACGGCAACCGTTGATAACCAACATGGGAACGCCCATTGCAGTTGGGGCACAACTGTGCGTAAAACCGTGGTGTAACTGTTTCTATTTTTATGGGATTTTCCATATCGTCCATCCTTCAGAAACCAACAAAAAAACCGTAGGATTTCTCCTACGGTCATGCGACTTGTCATGTTCTGTCGCTGATTTCCGTCAATACTGCTTTTCTCGAACAGCAAAAAAAGACTTTCGCTATTTAATTTTTATTCTTTTGGGCTTCTCGGGCGGTGTCGATCTTATCGGCATCCCCTTTGCTGGTGCTTCTATTTTTACTCGAATTTTTAGCATCTTACCGCTTTTCCTGAAGTAATCTTTCGGTATCAGTTTTGACAGTCTATTGCTTTTGTCGCTTACTGCCGCTTTAAGCGCGTCTTCTGTTAACGGCCCTATTTTTTTTAGCTTTATCAATTCGTAGCGAATTTTATCCATTTTGTTCATAGTTTTTGAGTCTGACTTATTGTTGGACCGCTTATCCTTGTTGCCTTGTCATACTCGATAACCATCTTTGCGGGTAAATAAGCCCGTAACGCTTCATTGATTACTTCTGAAAGCGTCTTTCGTTCCGCTCCGGCTTTTGCGCGAGCTATGGGTTCAATGTCATTGTCGATATCAATTGTTGCCCTCATGATTACATTAAAACATATATATGTAGTTCTGTCAAGTCTTCATTGTCACGTCCTGACGCCATTTCATAGAGCAAAATTCGCGCAAGATACTATTTGAGCGGAAAAGCTTAAATTCTCACGACGTCGTGAGAAAGAGACTTCTTTTCGTTACTCTCTTGGTCCCCGCAAGTTTAGCGAGTTTGGAGTCGGTGCGTCGTTCGTTATTAACCGAGTCAATTAATTGACTAGGTTTTGTTTCGGTTTGATATAGTTCTGGTCTTCCCCCTACATTTTTTTGCACCTCTTTTCTTATTCTCTCCACTAAAGACGTTTTTCGGTTGATTGCAATTGCCGCTTGCCCAGAATTTAACGCTCTCCTCAGCGCGCGTGCCAGAATATTTGACTTCTTTTAATTAGTGCTAAGAATGACACTCTGTGATAGAGTGTGAGTAGAGGAGTACGTTTACATAAGAACTAGGACAGTGGGTTTTCAGCCAGTAAATCGCCGGTTCGAATCCGGCTGGGGGTACTCGATGCTTCAAAACTTCTGGCACACCATAACAAAACCAATAATCGGTTTATCTCCTATGGATGGAATTACTGATCCTGCGTTTCGAGCAATTGTTGATGAAGTCGGACATCCAAGCGTATTATATACAGAATTTGTATCAGCAGAGGGCCTTTCTAGAAATCCAAAGCGCTTGCTTAGAACATTTACCTCTCACAATACTAATACGCCTCTTATTGGCCAATTATTCGGAGCTGATCCGTTTGCCATGCAGGAGGCATCTGCAATTCTTCTTGAAAAAACGAAGGTTAACGGCATCGATATTAATATGGGATGTCCTGATCGACGTGTCGTAAGCAACGGTGGAGGTACTGCGCTTATTCAAAATCCAAAACTGGCAAAGCAATTAATCGACGCTGCTAAACTGGCAATTACTCAATCAAAAATGCCTATCGGTATTTCAGTCAAAACACGTATAGGATATGATGACATTGCTACGGAGAGCTGGATACGTTGTCTATTGGAATTAGAACCGGATGCAATAGCTCTTCACGGAAGAACACTCAAGCAAATGTATATGGGAGAAGCAAATTGGAACGAAATTCATAAAGCCGCACTACTTGCTAAGGAAACAAATACACTCTTATTGGGAAATGGTGATATCAAAACTCTAGAGCAGGCCCATTCGCATATTTCTTCGTACACACCAGATGGGGTATTGATAGGGCGGGCTTCTTTTGGAAATCCATGGGTATTTCAAAATATAGCTCCTGATGTAAAAACTCGTATTCAAACGGCCATTCGTCATATACAATTATTTGACGAGCTTACACCTACCGCAAATCCGTTTTCTTTAAGAAAACACCTCGGATGGTATATAAAGGGATTTCCGGATGCTTCTTCTATCCGAAATAAAATTATGCTTATTACCAATACATCTGACGCATTAACGTTATTAACATCGTTACATGGCTAGACAACGAAAGAGATCCTGCCTGCCGGCAGGCAGGGCTTGATTTTTTGCGATCGCTTTTCTATAGTTAGTAAACTATGCAAACACAACAAGACGATACACAACCAATACAAAACGCGACAATTGTTGAAGAAACGCCCGCAGAACTGCTTGGTAATCTTGAATCAAGTATCAAAGAACATATCGTAAGCATAGATACTTCAAAAGCAGAACTAAAGAAACTGAAAGAAATGTTATCGGACATGTTTGCTAATGATTCAACGTATCAGAAACATGATACCGCAGTCAAAGAGGCAACGAAAATACGAACTGCAACCAAATCAGAACTTCTCAAACAACCCGCAGCAGCCGAGCTGCATAATAAAATTAAAGAATTGTCTTCAGAGTTAAAGGACTTACAAAATGCCTTATCCGATTATCTCCGTGAATATCAACGTTTGTCCGGATCCAATGAAATAGAAGGAGATGATGGGGAAGTGCGGGAAATTGTCTACGTAGCCAAATTGGTCAAACGTTCCTCTCATTTTAAATGAAAAAAATTATTTTTCTTGTTTTACTTTTTTTTATTGCTCTCTTTCTATATTTTCGTATTTTTGCACCCAAACAAAAACTATCAACTATCAACTATCAACTCGAAGTCCCCTACTCCTCACCTACCGTAACGTGGAATGATATTGCCTACGGGTTTGAGTATTTCGAGATAAAAGATATCTCTCAACTTACACTCATAGCGAATTTTACGCAAAAGAAATCCAGTGAGCTGCTTATTAAAGAAAATAAGTGTCAATATGCGATAAATGGAGGCTATTATGATACGAACAGTAAACCACTCGGATTATTTATAAGTCATGCGTTGAAAACCGCTTCAATTACGAATTCGCTTATTAATGGTTATATCGCAATAACAAATAAATCAACCATAGACTTCGATCTACCAGAAAATCCGACAATCGCATTACAAACTGGTCCAATGCTCATGGTAGAGGGGAAAAAACTGAAGCTTGCAATTAAAAATGATGAGTATGCACGACGAATGATTGCAGGTATTCCATCGCAGGGAACTCTCGTGTTTATGACGATTTTTGTTCCTGAAACGAAAGTCCAAGGACCGCAACTAACTGATCTTCCCAATATTATTGAACAAATCAACACAACACTTCCAAATCCACTTCTATCAGCAATTAATCTGGATGGTGGCAATGCTTCGATGTTTAAAGATAAAGATGTGTATATACCAGAAGTATTGCCTATTGGATCGCTATTTTGTCTACAAGAATAAATGTGAACGTTTTTAACAAAATTCGAACGGATTTTAAGTCAATAAGAATCAAACTTACTTCCAAAAAAAATTATCAAAAATATATGCGTAGTCTTTATTAAAATCTTCATGAGCTAAAGGCGCTGTTAATGATATGACCGTAACGATACCGTCTTGAAGAAAAAATGCGGTTTTCTCATACGAACCATCTTTTCTTTCATACAAAAGTCCATCTCTGCCATCAAGTGTGATGGTCTTTTCCTGGTAGAGTGCGGACTTCGGCCGCCTATGTTGAACAGCGGAAATATTGGAAAGGTCAGTCTCCTGGGTTTTGTCAGAAGAAATAAGCAGTTTTTTCGAACTCATACCAGCTCCCAATAAAATAATCTTCTCTAACGTTCCGCTATCAGATGCTTCATGCACCTTAACCCTATAATCATCAGGATATGTTACCGTAAAGAAATTACCGTCTAATTTTTTTGGCTCAATGTTTAGGGTTTTAAAACGGTCAGGCTCTTTGACCAATGTTTTAAATGTTCCTTTTGCGGGTGAACCAAGCCATTTGACAATCAACCATAGAAAGACGGCAACCAAAGCAATCAAGAAAATAATGAAAAGCAGGCGGCGATTTCTGATTCTCACAGTTACAGTTTATCTTTACCAAAAATTATAAGTATATCGGAGTTTGGCGGAGTTTCGCCTTCCGGCATTGAAGAAACGGTTGCGGATAATTCGGTGGCAAGTTGTTTGACCATGTCAGGATATTTCTTGGATATATCTACAATGAGGGTCTTTTCATAATCATTCTTTACCGCCTGTTCTTTTTTAACTATGTCAATTTCAGTAAATTTATTTTTTAATCTCGCCTCAAATTTACCGGTTAAACCTGTTGAGTCTGTTCCATTATAAAGAGCAACTTTAATTTTCTGGGGAACGGGTGAGGGTGTGGCAGTTTGCTGGGACTGTCCAATATTAACCGGAGCCATTTCTATTATTTTGTTGACGCTTGGCCTATAGAGGATCGCTTTTCCCCCTTGGGTAAAAATCAGCACCTTGTCTCCGTTTGCCGCTTTGGTAAAAAAGGGCTGGTTGGCAAGTTTCTCTTTGTCGGAAACTGTCGCTACCGTAGGAACTTCGTTCGTCGGAAGCTCGATGAGTTTTCCCACTTTTTCTACCAGCGTCTTGACTTCTTCTTGAGCAGCTAGGGATGGATTATTTACGACCTGCTGTGCTCTTTGATATTTGTTATAAAAGTAGTAGGCCGGAAGGGTAGCAAATGTCAACACAATAACAAGACCGAAGAAGATAATAATTTTTTTAGAAAATTTACCCAACAACGCGCTCATTTTCAACATACTTCATTTTATAGTATTATAAATATAATATGCAAGTTTCGCTGATGGCTGTCTTTATGGTTTTTGTTGGACTTGCTTCTTTTTTCCCCATAGACGCATTGGCCGCTCTTGTGACGCCGACTCCGGTGCAGAAGGAACTGAAAATTAATGCTACCGTTTCTCCCCATACCTCTGATTTTCAACTGGAATTTTCTTCCTCGGCTAAAGAGGCTACTGTCGGTTCAGATGAAACCATCACCTATACGATCACCTACGGCTCTTATCTTCCTCAATCTACTTCACTGACTCTTGAGGCAGAGTGGTCACTGGGGACTATTCCTGCCAAAAACCTCTATACTTTTGACATTGTTTCTTATGTATCAGAAAGCGCAAGCCGTGGGTATAATGAAGCTATTCCAACGATTGACCTTGCCAAAAAGAAAATTTCTTGGAAAATCGAAAATTTCCCCAAAAACACCAAAGACAAAACCGTTTCGTTTAAACTCAAGACTCCGTCACGCTATGTTACCGACGACAATGTTGAATTTACTGTGAAAGCGAGGCTTTATACTTCCCAAATTTCTCTTCCCCAAAAAGAGGTAACATTAACCTACACGCCCACCTCGTTTATTGCAAAAGCTCTTTCTGAATTTGCAATCATCGGTCTTGAAATCCGAGAATTAAAAAGCACCTCGGCTTCACTTCTTATCCGAACCAACCAACCGTCAACCACAATTATCTTTTATGGGACAACCTCTCATCTTGAAAAAAGTATCACCGATGCAACATTTAGCCAGCAGAAAGTCATTACACTTGACGATTTAGAGCCAAATACCACCTACTATCTAAAGGTCAAAGTAGAAAACGAGAAGGGAGTCTCGAAAATTACCTCGGAACTATTTACGTTGACCACTCCTTCCATATCATTTTTTGCGGCCATTGATCAGGAAAATGCGATTATTGGAGCCTTCGGCGCTATTTTGAAAAATAAAGCATCGATGCACAAAGAAATGTCAATCCTTTTTCCCAAAAAAAAGAGTCTTGATATTTTTTTGCCATTTACCGGCACCTCGCCCGCTCAGGTATTTCTAAAAATCATCAACTCTCAAGTCTTAGGTATGCACAATCTGGAGCCTTTGCCATTTTTAGAGAAAATAAGGCTTTTAGAGACAGAACCGGGAGTCTTTAGCGGTAAGATTACTTCTCCTTCGACCCCGGGCAGCTACGATCTTCTGATGGAAACACAGAATCTGGATGGCAACTACACACTTGATCGTCTTACAAAATTACTGATAACTGAGCCTTTAAGGATTCTTTCCTCCGAAGGACTTCCTATCGAGAATGCCCATGTATCGTTTGAATTATATAATCCAAGATTAAGAATGTTTGAGTATTTTCCGGCAGAGACGTTTGGTTTTAAAAATCCTGCGCATTCTGAAGCAGACGGTACAGTCGATACGATGCTCATGGCGGGAAGGTATAAAGTACAGATAGCAAGTTTAGGCTATACACCCAAAGAGGAAGTGTTTGACTTTTCTCCCTTGGAGAGTCAAAGTTATCCCAAAATCACTTTAGTCAAATCCGCTTTTTCATTAAAAGATAACTTCCTTTACTATTGGCATACATTTTTAGATACGTATAAGTTTTTTAATTACAACTTAGACAAGCTTTTTTCTTCCAATCGTTTTTTGCAGTTATTTTTTCTTTTGGGGCTGGGGATATTTTCAATCTTAAGCCTTTTGTTAACTGCCCATCATCTGAAAATAAAAATCGTGGATCTTTTGGTTTATCTGGAAAAATATTGGCGAATACTCATAGGGCATAGAATTCCTGCGGAAAATCTTTTTACCGGTTTTGTCCAAAGCAATACCGGCCTGCCAATTCATGGCGTTTCAGTTCTCCTTATTTCTCCTGACGATAAAAAAATCGTCTACTATAAGAATATCACTAATTTTCTTGGTGAATTTCACCTCCATGTTGAAAAGAACAAGGAGTATGATCTTGTTATCACCAAAAAGGGCTTTAAGACATTTAAAAAAAGATTTAACGGTGCAGAGACGGAGAAGCGCCACCACCTTTTTCAACTTGAGGAAAAAGCAGCTTTACCAAAGCCAAAAATCATTGAGTTTTTTCTGGTAATCGGGGGAGCATTTCTGCGGGTGTTTTCTGACGCTCTTCTTTTTGCGGTCATTATCTTACAGCTTTTTTACATCGGGAAATTCGGTATTACCAAAGACCTGCCAATCGCTTTGATTACTCTTTTTAATATTGTTCTCTACATTGAATTAGTTTGGAGGAATTGGAAACAAACAGAAAAAAGGGGATTAAGGTTGTAAAGCTGAAGAAGTGGCGATAGGTTCAGGAGTTAGTTGAGGAGTTGGGGTTGAGGTTGGAGTTGGACTTGCCTCAATTGTTGGCTGTGGCGATGGAGTAACCTCGGGTGATAGACTTGGGGTGGGAGAAGGTTGAACGTCCGTTAGAGGTTGTTGTGGTTGGGTGAATTGAATACTGAGTTTCTCACTTATATCTTTAAGCGTTGTGAGTGCAGTTTCCAGAACCGACAAGAAACCAGAAAGAACTGTTTTAATTGGAGCAGGGTAAGTTGTGTCAGCTAAAGACTGTTTCATCTGATCCAAAGAATCAGCCAGTCCTTGCAAGTTAGAAGAAAAACTGCCGGATGCCTGGACAAAGGGCTCGTTGGGATCAGGCGGAGGCGCAGGTTCAGATGGTCCACTACTAAAAACTTGAGAAATGGCATTTTCAATCCTTTGCCAAACAGAGACCTCCTCTGTTTTACTAAAATCAGGATTTCCCTGCCCCTCTCCTACTACTACATTATAGGAGTTATCAGCGATATTCCAAGGAGTCAGGTTATCCTCAAATTTAAATTTACCATTTTTACACTCTGTACCGGCAGAATAAATAGCATCACCGCCATCTTTGGGATACAAATAAATGGTCACTTCCCGGCCAGCGCAATCCCCCTTCACTTTTAGCTTATTGGCACCAATACCTTCTCTGTCCCAGCGGGCAGCCAAGGCAGGAGTTGGGAGCATGAAAAAGATTACTGAAATTGTTATGTAAAGTATTATTTTATTCATTATCTTTTGCCTCAGTACTTACATAATCATAAACTATTTTTGATATCTTTTTCATTCTCTCTTGCGCCGTTTGCTGATCGGACTTTGAACGCATACAAAGAAGATAAGGCCTTTTAGGCACATAGACTATGGCGCAATCCATAAAAGCCTCCCCAAACACTCCTATTTTGTGGGCAACAGCAACATCCTTTGGCACTCCTGCCACAATCTGATCATCAAATTTTGATTCCGATAGGTATTTAAGAACAAGTTCTGAGTTTTCCTTGTTCAAGATAGCAGAGAAATATAATGCCTTCAGAATTGAGGAAAGACTTTTGTTGGTGATGATTGGCGGCTCGCCGGCTTTACCTTTTAGATCTATGTCCAGTCCTTCATAAACCCACTGGTAATCTTGAACCTCCGGTTCTTTGAGCAAAAGATTGACTGCGGTGTTATCGGATTCTGTTAGGGATAGCTTGACGGCCTCGGCCAGATTTATTTTGGCTCCTGGGCCCAGTTTCCACAAATTTCCAAATCTTGGGTCCATCTGTTCTTCCCCAAGCACCACGGTTTTATCCTCTTTAATGCCCAACCGCTCTTTTTTACGAAGATATGCCATCGCCACCGGCACCTTAAAAAGCGACCCTGACACAAACTCTAGCTTCTCGTTAATGCCTATAGATGTTCCTGTTGGCAGGTATTCAAAATATAAAGCAAAATCCTGACCAAACGGCTTTGCCTCCTCTCGTAACCTTTTTCTCAAGTCTAAAAAGTTAATCAGCAAATCGTTCGGGTTCTCAACCAAAATTCTTTTGGAAAGATGGGGGTATCTTTGCTCTTGTTCTTTGAAAGTTGTCGGCGGCTTTTCTCCTTGCTGTTTTTGTTGGGTATAATAAAGCCAGACGTTTTCCGTTATCAAAGCTCCCAAGAGAACAATCAGGGCCAACCGTATTAAATTATTAGGGTTTTTAAACATATTAAAATACTTCACACCAGCTTCCTCTTCGAATATTCACTGCTGACGCTGCTACCTCAGACTTAAATCTGGGAATCAGAGTTCCGGCAGTGGTCCCGTTTCTTAGCACCCCTTTTATCACAAAGGTTGTTCTGACTGTGCCGGCGCTAGCAGTATTGGCTTGGAAAGTATTATAGGCGCTGATATTGGTCCAGGCAATGGCTGTGGCAGAGGTGAACCCTTGGATGGTGGCGGTAAACTGGGTGGGCGAGGCGGGTCCGTTCATGGATGTTTGAATTCCAGTGGCTGCAGCAGCAGCATCAGCAATCAAATAACAGAGATATGAATAATCCGTGCTGGCAGCCACGGTCATTCCAAGGCCTGTGACATCGGCAGCGGTGATGGTAGTGTTACTCACATCAGCCGTCATCCTAACCAGGGTTTTGCCTTCTCCTGCACCTGTGGTATCGCAATCTTTCCAAGCGCTACCTTCAAAACATCTAAATTTAAGGGTATTGGCGTTATAATACATTGTTCCACCGGCTCCGGTTGGATCACCAGCAGAAGATTTAACATCAAGTTTTAAAAGATCGGGTGTGGTTGAACCCGCTCCTCCTGCGCCAATCTGCACATCGCCGGTTGTCCCAGAACCCAAGGGTTGCAGGACAATTGCACCTGCAGTGGTAGTAGAAAGTGTCAAAGCAGAAGAGGCAGGAGCGGTAACATCATCTGTTTGGAAAGTATCAGCTGTCGTAATAATAACCGTTGAGGTGGGATCAAAGGTGATGTTCCCGCTGGAGGTGATACTGCCTGAATTAACTGCCAAAGCACCGGATGTAACCGTTATTCCTCCGGAGCCGACAGAAATGCCGGTCGTCAGACCTGTTCCCAAGACAATTCCCGTTCCCACATTGTTGCCGATATTGATTGCTGTGGTTATAGTTCCAGCTGTTTCCAAAATGTTTAAAGCATTGGTCAAAGTCCCTGCTCCTGTCTGCTCAATCAGCAATCCATTGGTAACTGTTTCGTTGATATCTCTATTGTCAATCTGCACCAGAGTCTCCACTGTTCCAGTTGTGGCCGCATCATCTTTGTTGGCAACCACAAATGCTCTTTGCGTGGTTGAATCAGTTGTTGAGGCATTGGTGATGGTTATGGTAAGACCGTCTAAGGCCGTGGCTGGTGCAGGAGTAACCCAGTCTAAGGTTTGAGTAGTATTAGCCATGGCTACTGCCCCCGCTCCAGCGGGGTCGCCAATTGCATCCCAAGCAGTGGCTCCGCCTGAACCGCAAGCTCCCCAGACAGGAGCCAGACCCGCCCCGGTTGTCTGCAAACACTGGGCAGCGGTTGCGGCTGCGGTTTCAGCTACTGTCCCATCTGTTGCTGAAACATAGAGCACTCCATTGGCAGTTATGAAATCACCTAGTTTTAATACTCCTGCTCCATTGGCAACTAAAGTTAGGTCCTCACCTGTTGCGGTAGTAATATCAGTCGTTGCCCCGAAAAAAGTCAGCCCGGTTGAGCCGATGGTTTTATTGGTCAAGGTTTCTGCTCCGGCCAAGGTAGACAATGTGCCGGTAGTGGGAAGGGTGACATTAGTTATTCCGGTGGTGGTCAAAGTCAAAGCAAATGCACCGGAAGTGGTAAAAGCATCTGCAAAAGAAATGGTTTTAGCATTGGGGATTGTCAACGTTCCTGTCGTGTCTGTAACGGTCAGCCCTGCAACTTTCAAGGCATTAAAAGCTTGGGGAACGGCCGTAAACTGGATCCGCGGAGTCATTTCTCCGTTATTGTTAAAGTTTATACCTAAGTAAATATTGTCCGTGTTAAAATCAACTGATCCGGGAAGAGCCGTGACCGAACCTAAGTTTACCTGAAAAACCCCGTCGGTAACCGCCACCTGATTACTAGTTGTTCTTGTCTCTGTCCAAATTGCCGTACCTGCTGTGGCTACCGTGTAAATGCTAAACACGAAATCATAATTGCCATTGGTAACATTGGTGCCATTGGTATTGACGACTTTTCCCTGAAAGCTTATTTGTTTATTGATGCCGGTGGCGGCAAATACTTTAGGAGATAAGAAGAGGACCGGCGCGAGCAGGATAGTCAATATGGTCAGTAGTCGAACTATTGTTTTTCTCATTTATAACATCTACCGGTATAAATAAAGTATTAACTATTTCAGTATAACTAATTTTTTCCATAAAAGAAAAGGTCTCAATTGATATCAAACTAGATACTTGTTCGTGGATGTCAATAGTCCATTCTTTATATGCATTTTTGCTGTTTGCAACATCAAAAGATAGTGTTGTTTTGAGAAGAATCTCCTGATCATAGGTACGATTGATAAACTCTATATGCATTCTTCCGGACATATTTTCCGTTACGCGAAAGTAAAAAACCGCTATTCCTGTCTCATCTGTTTTTATAACCTCCTCATACATCTTCTGTTTGGCTAAATCACTCATCCTCATGGCAACCGTCTGATTTGGCAGGGGGGTATCATTTGCTCCCAAAAGATGTAATTTAATGGAAACCATATCATTGATAGACGGAGAAAAAGTATTGCTTTCCGCTTGGGAATTTTTACTCATGGCATAGGCAAATTGTGGGGAAAGCGGAACCTTGCCTCTAATAGTGAAATTTTGCGGCTTATACGAATCGTCTGTAGCATAAGCGGCGGGTGTATGAAATAAAAAAATGGCGGAAAATAACAAGAAGACAAAAAAACCATTGCGAAGAAAAGATTTAATACCATTAAGATCTATCTTTAGATTGTTTAAACTCATGCCGTTTTTTTATTAAAAAAAAAATCCTTAAAATTAAAAAAAGTCCCGAAATTATAACAAAAAATCCCAAAAAACAAAA
>CAYMYO010000012.1:0-29644 GCA_964394685.1 uncultured Gammaproteobacteria bacterium | reverse complement strand
TTTAACCAGAAGTTGACTGCAGAGCTCCGCGAGTTTGTTCCACGCAATAACCCGATGAAATTCTGTTTCTTCTTTTTTCTCACCTGCTTCTGTTGTCCAACTTCTATTGGTCGCAAGACCTATGGTACACACCGCCGCACCCGTTGGGGTATACCGAAGTTCAGGATCACGGGTTAAATTACCAATCAGTTGTACTTTATTTAAACTTCGTGAAGACATATTATTCCTCCCTTTCCAACAGTAGAAAACGAATAACATCCGTGCCTAATTTCGCTTCTTTTTCAATGGTCCCAGTTTTTATTGAATCGCCTGACATATGAATGAGAATGAAAATTCCATCTGTTTGTTTTCTGATTGGATATGCGAGATGTTTTTTCCCAAGAACTGTTACATCAAGAATCTTTGCTCCTTTAACCAATTTCTGAATAAGGTCATCACGCTTTTTGGTGTCATCCACGGGAAAATCCGACCTCACCACCAACATCAACTCATACGTTCGTATCATACGTGGAATAATATCATACTCCAATCTTAAACTCAACGATGTCTCCGTCTTGCATCACATACTCACGGCCTTCTTGCCTGACTTTTCCCTGCTCTTTAGCGTTTTTCCATCCCTGCGCACTCACAAAATCTTCAAATGTTACACAATCAGCTTTGATAAATTTCTTTTCAAAATCCGTATGAATGACACCTGATGTTTGAGGCGCTTTCATCCCGCGGACGATCGTCCACGCACGTGCTTCCTTAACCCCAGTAGTTAAAAAAGAAATGAGTCCCAACATCTCATAGGCTTTTTGGATGAGCCGATCTAGTCCTGAAGCAGATAACCCAAGAGCTGCTAAATAATCTTTCTGCTCTTCTGGAGTCAAACTCGAAAGCTCGCTCTCCGTCTTCGCGCAAATGACAAGCTCTTGCTTGTCATCCCGAGCTTGTCGAGGGATCCCGACCGATATTTGTTCTTCAGCTACATTATTAACATACAGTACCGGTTTCATGGATAACAAATGCAAATCACGAATCAATTCTATTTCCTCTGTATCAGTCATCACATCCCGTGCATTCTTCCCGTTATTGAGAGTCTCTTTTAATCTCACAATCAATTCCCATTTTTTCTGCGCATCCCGTTCAACTTTTCCCCGCGGTTCTTGCTGTTTTTCCAGTGTCTGCAGGTCAGCGAGAATGAGTTCTGTTTCAATAATATCGCGGTCACGCATGGGATTAATCTCTCCAGCAATATTCACAACCGACGGATCCTGAAAGTACCGGACCACATGGCAAATAATATCGGTTTCCCGAATATGCGATAAAAATTTGTTTCCTAATCCCTCACCCTGCGATGCGCCTTTGACAAGCCCCGCTACGTCCACAAATTCAACAACAGCTGGAATAATAGG
This sequence comes from uncultured Gammaproteobacteria bacterium, assembly GCA_964394685.1. GTDB lineage: Bacteria > Patescibacteriota > Microgenomatia > UBA10105 > UBA927 > CAIJMI01. The sequence goes on along the minus strand of CAYMYO010000012.1, from coordinate 28,247 downwards.
CGGCAACTTCTCCATCTTTTCTTCAACCTTGGTAATTTCAGCAATCTTTGTAAGCCGCGTATCCGGCACTGGAACTACTCCAATATTTGGTTCAATGGTACAAAACGGATACGGCGCAGCATCTGCAACCTGCTTTTTGAGAAGCGCATTAAAGAGCGTCGACTTTCCAGCGTTGGGTAACCCAACAATTGCAATTTTCAGATTCATGATGGAATTGTACCACTATAGAATATACTTTTGAATGACCTGAGCAAGACCGTCTTTATCTGCATCGGCAACGACTCTTAACCTTAAATTACAACTCAATCACTTCATCATCCACAACGGTATGAGAATTTGGAAATATAGCCTGTGCAACTTTTTCCGCTTCTATGCGCTCTGCAAGAGTAGTATATGTAGGCGCTTCGAAATGTGTCAGAAGCAACCGGTTCACATGACCATCTTTTGCTACTTGTGCTGCTCCTCTGGGCGAACTATGTCCCGATGAGCTCGTTATTTGATATTCTTTCAAGGTACATTCATGAATAAGAATATCCGCATTTCTTGCAAAATCGATGCTCTCCTCACGTATACCAGTATCTCCAGAATAGGCCACTATTTTATTCTCTAAGGTAAATCGATATCCGAAATTTGGAGACGGGTGAAAAAGCGGAATAGATTCAACCAAAAATGGAAAATGATAATTTATTTTATCAAGTTCAACCAATTCTGTTTTTGTATGCAGATTCTCAATAGGTGTTGTATATGGTGCATTCATAATAGTGTTCAATGCATTTCCAGAACCTTTAGGAACAACAATCGTCATTCCTTGCGGAAATCGAAATTTTTGAAGAATATGTAATCCCCAAATGTGATCAATATGTAGATGGCTGATAAAAAGAAAAATTGGTTTTTTCGTGTCCGTGATATGCCTGTCTAATTTATAGATCCCATTTCCTGCGTCCAAAATAATATAGGCAAGCTCACTATCAATAAGAATGCACGGAGTCACTCCTGCTTCAGTATCATACCAGCCATTGGTACCAAGAAATATTATTTTCATAATATCTCTATTGTACCAAATATTTTCCTGTATATGACGCTTTTACTTCGGATATGTCTTTTGGTGTACCTTGGGCGACGAGATATCCTCCTTCATCTCCCCCCTCTGGACCTAAATCAATCACCCAATCGCTATTTCTGATCACATCAAGATTATGTTCTACGACAAAAACGGTATTCCCTGCGTCAACGAGTTGATTGAGAAGTACAAGTAACTTTTCAACATCCGCAAAGTGGAGTCCTGACGTTGGTTCATCTAAAATATAAAACTCACTTTTTTGCTGCAAACGGCTAGCCAATTTCAATCGTTGTGACTCGCCACCTGAGAGCGTATCCAGTGTCTGTCCCATCTCTACATACGAAAGCCCGACATCCATCAGTAGTTGCATCTGTATACGTATTTCAACGTCATCAAAAAATTCATAAATCTCTGCTGCTGTCATCTGCAATACGTCAACAATCGTCTTTCCTTTATATACATACCTTAGTACTTTTTCTTTATACCGTGTCCCATGACAGACTTCACACAGAATTTTTACATCGCCCAAAAAATTCATATCCATTTCCAAAAACCCAACACCTTTGCAGGCAGCACATCCACCATGGCTATTAAAACTAAATAAACTCGGATGGAGATGATGAGCATGTGCAAAATAGTCACGAATCCGGTCAAAGGCGCCAACATAGGTTGCAATACATCCGCGCATGGTTTTCCCAATGCCAGACTGGTCAATAACAACGACATCATCGTGTTGATTTTTTATCTCTTCAACCAACGAACTTTTTCCAGATCCAGATACTCCAGTTAATGCAACCAGAACACCTTTGGGAATCTGCATAGTGAGATCTTTCAAATTATTTCTTTTCGCATGCGTTACTTCCAAAAACCCTTGCGATGTACGATACGTCGATTTGTTCGTAATACGAAGCGCATTAGTGAGATACTTACCAGTCAGCGACTTTTTGTTACCTACAATTTCTTTCACTGTTCCCTGCGCCACAATTTCTCCCCCAAGTTTTCCTCCACCAGGGCCAACTTCAATAATATAGTCTGATCCTCGGATCACTGACTCATCATGTTCAACAACGAGAACCGTATTGCCGGTATCACGAAGACGACGCAGATTAGTTATCACACTCCCAACATCTCTCGGGTGCAGTCCAGCAGTAGGCTCATCTAAGACATAAATAGTTTCCACTAAATCGCATCCGAGCTGCCGCGCCATTTTTACCCGCTGTGCCTCTCCTCCTGACAATGTATCCGTGGAACGATTGAGAGATACATAACCAAGTCCGACGCTAATCAAGCTTGCTAGTTGATCAATCAGCCGCGGCTTAATAGCCGTAGCATTGACGTGATAAATGCTCTTCACAAACTCAAGGCATGTTGTCAATGACATGTTGCCGATATCACCGATATTTTTTCCGTTTAACTTCACCGCTAACGCCTTTTCATTCAGTCTTCCTCCATGACACAGAGCGCACGGAATAAAATCAAAATATTTCATATCGCTTTCTGTTGGCCCGCGATGTACTTTTGTGTTTCTATGCATAATCCGGTGCGCAACCCCTTGAAACGTAAACCTATCTACGAATTCCCCGGAATATGCTTCAACTGTTTCAGGTGGTGCATACAATAACATCTCAAGTTCTCTTACGCTAAACTCACTCACCTTTTTGCCCATGTCAAAGTGATGGCTCGCTCTGATAATGCTCCACTGCCGTCCGCCAACATACCATTCTCGCGGGATGAGTGCTCCACCACTAAGACTTTTACTTCGATTGATCATCTTATCAATATTTACTTCCACTGCTCTCCCTAATCCCTTACACCTTCGGCATGCGCCATACGGATGATTGAATGAATAGTACGAAGAATCCATAGATGGAAGACCGACACGGGAATACAACAAACGAAGATATGTATATGCTTCTGTAAGCGTTCCAACAGTTGACCGAGGATTTCCGTGTACGCGGTCTTGGCTAATCACAACACTTGCTGAAATTCCACGCATTTCATCGACATTCGGACGGTTACTTTTCACTAAATACCTGCGGGCATATGACGGCAAGGATTCAAAATACTGGCGTTGTCCCTCACGCGCGATAATATCAAAGGCAATGGTGGACTTTCCTGATCCGGATACGCCGACAAAACACACGATTTTTCCACGCGGAATAACAACATCAATGTGTTTTAAATTATTCTCCGATGCACCAATAAGGGCAATTGCATTCATAGGATGAATTTGACAATGCCTCCATTAAGATGTATCATATAGTATAACGTAACGTCATAGTCAATAGACATCATATGAAGCTAACATTAACCGCTGGAGAACTGGCAAAACTAAGCGGTACGACCAAACGAACTATCCTTTTTTACGATCAAAAAGGCATCCTAAAGCCCACAAACATCGCTCCTAACGGGTACCGTTCGTATGAAAACAAACAAATTCTGGAGTATCAAATGATCCTTTTATTAACAACACTTGGCGTATCTCTGAAAGACATTCAAAAATACCTTTCCTATAACGGCAGTCTCGATAATTTATTTGAGGACAAAAAAGAAAGCATCAGAAAACAAATCCAATGGCTCTCATTTAACCTAACAAATCTCGAAACCTATCTATACAATCTTAAGGCCAATGGCACCATGATTAATCCAACGAAGCTCACCATGAAACCGTTTACATACTACTTCATAGAAAAAGTCGGACCGTACGCAAAAATCAAAGACTATTGTGAAGAACTTTCCTCTATGTTTTCTTCAAAAGGAAAACACTTTACAACGCTTACCATATTTACCGGTCAAAATTACGAACCTGTCAAAAGTCACATGAGAATCGGAGCGCTCGCAACTTCCGGTATGAAGATAAAAAAAGAATGTGAAGCAAAAGTGAAAAAAGAAATTTACCATCCGGGATCAGTTCTCACCTATACCCATCACGGATCAGCAAATCTTCTTTCTTTATTCTGGAAAGAATTAGAAAAATATGCAAAATTGCACAACGACGTAGTTCGTACGAATGCCTCTGATTTTGAAATCTACCGGAACGTCAACAGCTCGGACCTCACAAAACAATACTTTGAAATCTACTTGCCAATTGAATAAATACCTGTATGATGAATCAAAGGAGTTTCATCTATGATTACCCAACAACCATTATCGTATACGTTTACTGACCTTGAACCGACCATTGACGCAAAAACAATGGAAGTGCACTATGCAAAACATTTTCAAATATACATTGATAACACCAATACAATACTCACCAAGTATCCGGAGATCCAAAAACTAACGCTAGAAAAAATTCTTATTGATATTGAATCACTACCCATGACAGAGGCGGATCGAACATATTTGAAAAATAACGCTGGAGGAGTCGTCAATCATGCGTTGTATTTTTCCATCATGGGACTAAAAAAAGAGCCTGATATGCAACTTGGTAAACGAATTACAAAAACATTTGGTTCAATAGAAACATTCAAAGAACAGATGAGCACCCAAGCAACAAAATTATTCGGCAGCGGTTGGGCATGGCTTGTTGAAGACAAAAAGAAAAATCTTGTACTCTATACCCTACCAAATCAAAACTCACCACTGACACTGAGGCATACGCCGATCATTGGACTCGATATGTGGGAACACGCGTATTATTTACACTATCAAAACAGAAAAGCGGAATATGTAAAAAATTGGTGGAATGTGTTAAAACTCATTCCATAAGTACTTTTTTGATTTCTCCGACCAAATACAATGATCCGGTCACAAGAACAGCTGTATCTTCATCTTGTTGAGTGACAGCTTTTTTGAACGCATGGATCGGATCGCGGTCAACGAGTATATTTTTTGACGTATCTAACGTTCTTAAAATTTCAACCAGTTCCTCTGGATCTTTACAAAGCATATTTCCCATATCCGTCTCTTTGGTAAACTGCGTGACGATGATTTTGTCTGCTATTTTGACAATTTCAGGGAGAATCGCATCCGCGTCTTTGTCTTTCTTGAGAGCCATAACGACAACAAGTTTTTTATAGGAAAAACAGCGCGGAAATGATGAAACAAGGGCTTGCATCTTATCTTCATTATGTGCTCCGTCCAAAACAACCAACGGATTCTTTCGTACCACCTCCATCCTTCCCCCGAACTGTATGTTTTCAAGAGCTTGACGGATATGCTGTTCAGTTATAGTGTATGTTTTTTTTGTAAGTTCATACGCAGTCATGATCGCAAGAGCTGCATTTCTTGCTTGATGTGCTCCCAAAAGAGATACCGAAATATTATTAAATTCCCAATCGTGATAGGAAAAATCAAAAGACGTATGAAGTGAAGTTTCTTTTATATGATCAAGGGTATTATTTTCAAGAAACATTACTGATGTTTGGGTTTCCATGCATTTGTTTTGAATAATGGATCGAACCGAAGGTTGTGTCGCACCTGAAATGACAACGCACCCTGGTTTAATAATTTCTTTTTTATCATCAATGATTTTTTCAACCGTGTCACCCAAAATCTGTGTATGGTCAAGCCCGACATTCGTGATCACCGCAACCAATGTTTTTTTCACAACATTCGTTCCGTCAAACCTTCCTCCAAGTCCTACTTCAACAACAGCAATATCGATCTTGTGTCGGACAAACGCAAGAAATGTCATGGTAACAAGAATTTCAAAGTATGTGGGTTTGATAAACCTGCTCGTTTTCATTGCTTCCACATGCGGAATAACGATAGTAACTAACTCTACAAACTCATCCTCTGAAATGGGCTCATTATTAATTTGTATCCGTTCGCATGGGCTAACCAAATGGGGAGAAATATGAAGTCCAACCGTATAGCCAGCCTCTTTTAAAATGGAGGAAATAAGATACGATGTAGAACTTTTACCTGACGTTCCCGTTATATGCACACATGGAAAATGATCCTGCGGATCACCTGCTAGATGAAGGAGATATCGCTGCCGATCCAGTCCAAATTGTCCTGCAAATTTCACCTCATCCGCTTTGGGGATATACGACATGACATACCGATTCACTTCTTCAAATGTTTTAACCATGAGTGTATTATATTAACATACTAAGAGAGGTTAAAGGAATTTAAGGGGATTTAGGGGTAGGATTTCTGGTTTATGCGTTTGAGAAGATCAGCTCCGGTGTTTGAGCCGGGTCTAATACGAACTAACGCGTAACGATTTTTCGGATCAATTTCAATACCCGGTTTTGTCGCGACTGCTGTGGTAAAGCCAGATTCTTGAACTTCTTTTATCGCATTCTCATCATATGCTCCGTTTGGATAGGCAAATGAGACAACAGGAATACCAATTAACGTTTCCAGTGCTGTTTTACTCTCACATAATTCTTTTTGTATTTCTTCACGAGGAGCGTGTTTCAAACTGACGTGGTGAACCGTATGAGCACCAATCTCCACCAATCCACCACTTCCAATCGTTTGAAGTTGAGTATCCGTCATATAATTTCTATATCCGATAAATCCTGAAATAATATACGCAGTCGCTTTGATACGGTATTTTTTGATAATCGGATAGGCATCTGTATAAAAATCGCGGTACCCATCGTCAAACGTCAAAAGTATTGGTTTAACAGGAATATCACGTTTCCCATCAAACATCTCGCCTAATTCTCCCGCTGTAATAAAGGTGTATCCGGCATTCACGAGCGTAATAATTTGGTGTTCAAATGCATACGGAGTGATATCCAGTGATTGCCGAATTGTATCTCCTTTATCCTGCACATATTCAACATAGTGATACATAAGAATAGGAATTTTTTTTGGCCAATCAGCCAAAGGCTGATCCCGCTTTGCGGGAGGTGTGGGTTGAAATAATATGCACAATGCTGCAAATATAGTACAAAACAACTTCATATATCTATCCTATCACATGGTATAATAAAATCTCGATGCTCATACCACACGTCCTTCACAATCATAATTTCGTGAAACTCTGGATATCGCAGATTTGTACGGTTCTTGGCATCAATATTGTTAACTATGTTCTTCTTTTGCATCTCTATAAAAACACAAACTCAACACTCGCGGCTTCTTTTCTATGGATTGCCTTTAGCATACCAGTACTCCTTGTCGGTCCATTTGCATCAACCATTGTCGATCTTGTGAACCGGAAAAAACTTCTTACGCTCACCACACTTCTCCAGTGCCTCACCATACTCCTTTTTCTTCTTCCAGGAGAGCGGTATTTCCTCATCTATGCCATCATGCTTCTCTATTCCCTATTCTCACAATTTTATGGTCCGGCAGAAGCAGCAACGCTACCGATCATCGTTGCCAAAGAAGATCTCGCTGAAGCAACCGGCATGTTTCTTTTTACCGGTCAAGTCGGAAGGTTACTTGGATTTGGTGTCGCCGGATTTTTAGCAAAATTTATCGGGTTTCATCCAACACTGATTGCCTGCTCCATGCTTCTGGGCATTGCATTCTTAAGCGTTCTATCACTTCCTATCCTTCATATTAGAAAAACTGTTAATGTTGAGCGGGATCTTTCTCATTTTTTTGCAAAAGTTGCTGAAGGATATAAATACATCAAAAATAACCGGTACGTTCTCCAACCCCTCCTTCTTTCTTCGGGAAGTGAAATCACCATGCTCATTATCGCTATAACAATCCCTGCAATTGCAAAAGAAATTATCAGCATTCCTCCTGAAGACGCGGCACTCTTTATCATCATTCCAGCAATGTTTGGCGCAATGACAGGCATCTTTTCCTTTGCACGACTTTTAAGGCGTGGTATTCGAAAAATTGCTCTTATTCAAAAAGGACTCATCGGCCTCGTTCTTTCGTTTTTCGTCATTGGGCTACTCCTTGAACGCCTTCCGCTCACCGCTCGATTACTCCTTCTTCCCATCATTTCATTTATCGCCGGAATGAGTTTTACCGGTATTCAAGTTCCTTCTCAAACATATTTACAGGAAACCACCCCGAAAGACATGCTCGGACGTCTCTGGGGAAACCTCTGGTTTATGATGACCATCATAACCGTCATTCCTATGTTTCTTTCAGCAACGCTCACTGAATTTCTTGGCGTTCATACCCTCTTTACCATCTTGGGGATTGGCATTTTCGCGGTTTATCTGTATATTAAAAATCATTCAATGGAGGGAAAATGAAAACAAAGCATCAGGAATATCAGTATCTTGACCTCATGCAAGATATTATGAAACATGGAAAATGGAAAATCTCCCATTCAACAGGAGTGAAACTCAAAAGTGTCTTCGGCAGAATCTGCCGGTATGATCTATCAAAAGGATTTCCTCTTCTTACCACCAAAAAAATGTTTACGCGCGGCATCATCCACGAACTTATCTGGTTTCTCTCAGGATCATCGAATATCAAATATCTGGTAGATAATAATGTCCACATTTGGGACGAATGGGCATACAAAAAATATCAGTGGGGAATGAAAGACTTACATGAAACTCCTCTTCCTTATGAACTATTTATTGAAAAAATCAAATCAGATCCGAAATTTTTGAAAACCTGGGGGGAACTCGGTCCTGTCTATGGGGTACAATGGCGCCATTGGGTCACCGGAAGAAAAGATACCGTTGATCAGCTTGGTTGGGCGATAGAAAAAATCAAAAAATATCCGCAAAAAAAACACTACATCATTTCCGCATGGAACGCCGGATGTATTTATGAAATGAGCGGAAGCCATAGCGCATCAGTTGTGATCGCTCCATGCCACACCATGTTTCATATCAATATTACAGGAGATAAACTGTCGCTTCTTCTTTATCAACGAAGCGCAGATCTTTTCCTAGGAGTACCATTTAATATCGCCTCCTATGCACTGCTCACCATGATGCTGGCTCAAGTCACTGGTTACAAACCAGGTGAATTTGTTCACGTCTTTGGGGATGTACATATTTATGAAAACCATTTCAAACAGTGCCGTGAGCAAATCAAACGGAAACCTTACAAATTTCCAACACCCAAATTAAATCCCGATATCAAAACAATTGACGGATTCAAATTTGAAGATATCACTATCGAAAATTACAAGTACCACCCGCCAATAAAAGGAGATATAACAGTTGTTGGTGGTTTTTAGTTTACGTTTGTCATGCTGAATTTATTTCAGCATCTATCTGAAAACGGATGGGATCCCGAAACAAGTTCGGGATGACAAGAAAAGAGGGAGGATTTTAACCATGATTATCTCAATTGTCGCTGTCATGGATGAACATCGGGGTATCGGGAAAGACGGACGCATTCCGTGGCATATCAGAGAAGATCTCATACGATTCAAAAATCTTACTGTCGGTAAAACGGTCATCATGGGACGAAAAACATTTGAATCAGTACTTAACTATTATGCAAAAAGCAAAAATCCGATTCCAAAAAGAAAACATATTGTCGTAACCCACGACACGAACTATCATCCATCAATCCCCCAATCGTATGTCGCCCACTCCATTGAAGAAGCTCTGGAACTTGCTAAAAAAATCGAACCAAATGAAGTAGTTATTTCCGGTGGCGGACAACTATTTACTCAAGGTATTCAATATGCAGATAAACTCTATCTTACTATCGTAAAAGGCACATTCGACGCCGACACCTATTTCCCAGATTACGCCAGATTTTCAAAAGTTGTGTCCAGCGTCCAAAAGCAGGATGATAACTATACGTATACATTTTTAGAACTTACTCCATCATGAATATACAAGACATCCAAGCCAAACAAATCCTTGACTCAAAAAACCATCCGACGGTTGAGGCAACGGTCACGCTTGTTGATGGAACATCATATATTGCTACTTCCCCCTCCGGAGCCTCTAGGGGAATAACTGAAGCGGTAGAACTGCCCATTGGGCAAGCTCTTGATGCGGTTGAAACAATCATAAAACCAGCACTTGTGGGCAAAGATGTAACCGATCAACGCGTACTTGATGCCATCATCATTTCTCTTGATGGAACTCCAAACAAAAGCAAACTTGGCGGCAATGCAACAACCGCAGTATCCATGGCACTAGCCAAAGCCGGCGCTCATACAAAAGGTATTCCTCTCTATCAGTATTTCGGATCTCTTATCGGAAACACACAATTTCAACTCCCTACTCCACAATTTCTTGTTATGGAGGGAGGAAAGCACGGCAACTGGGCAACAGATATCCAGGAATTCATGATTATTCCCAATAAAGAAAAATATTCGACATTTCAGGATCGTTTTGACATCTGCAATAAGGTTTTTGAAACACTCGAACAACTTCTCAAAGAAAAAAAGTATTCGCTCACTATCGGTTTTGAGGGTGCATTTTGCCCAAAAGAACTTACCGGTAATGAAGAAGCATTAACTCTCATCACTCAAGCAATCGAAAAAGCCAGATGTGTCCCGGGAAAAGATATTCACATCGGCATTGATGCAGCGGCGAGTGAATTTATTGAAAAACTATCAACAGAATCTTGGATGGAACAAAGTATATCCTGGTCAAAAAAATATCCTATCTATTCTTTTGAAGATATGTTTGATCAGGAGGACTGGGGTAATTGGACAACACTAACAGCAACACTCGGCAGCGACCATCTGATTGTTGGCGATGATCTTATTACCACCAATGTCATCCGCATACAAAAAGCAATTAATTTAAAGGCAATCAATAGCTGTATTATCAAAGTGAACCAAATTGGAACCATCTCTGAAACACTTGATGCAATGCAACTTGCAAACAAAGCAAATTTTAAAACCATTATTTCCCACCGCGGCGGAGAAACGATGGATACGACAATAGCTGACCTCGCCGTTGGCACCTCCAGGTATTGTAAATTCGGCGGTCCCCGTAAACCCGAGAGAATGGCAAAATACAATAGACTTATGGAAATTGAAAAAGAACTATCTGCTAAAAACCCTGAAAGTTAACCATCGAAGTCACCTAATACCTTAGGTCCTGCCGATCTATTGCTTTGTTGTCCATGTGTTTCACATTGCCAAACGATAACAGGCCTAAATAAATAATCGTTATATTTTCTACTAAAACCAACCACTTTCCAGTCAACTTTCCGTTGAGTCGGAGAACAATCAAAATGAGCAATCTTAAATAAAAAAGCCGGTAAATGCGATTCTTTCAATTTCTCTGTCATAATATACCATTTTATACACCAAATATATGCTCCATGTCAATAAAAACAAAACGGTCGGGCCTCGGAAGCTAACAATTTTAGGGAATTTAAAGGATTTTAGAGGAAGTTATAGGAAGCTAAACTAAACACGGATCCGGACGTCGACAATCTTCCCGCCTACCGGCGAGGCAGGTGCTCCTTTGTCCTCAGGAAGCAAAATACAGGGATTGATGTCGAGTTCTGATATTTCCGGATGATCGGTCATGAGTTGCTGTACTTTTCCTACCACATCAATTATCGTTTCCCTGTTATACGATGGCCCGCCGCGGAAATGATCAAATAGTTTTTTTACCTGTAAAGAATTAATCATTTCCATTGCATTTTCTTTTGAAAGTGGAGCGATGCCGAATGCCGTATCGTTAAATACTTCCACCGTCACTCCTCCAAATCCCACCATGAGCATCACCCCAAAAAGCGGATCACGTGTTGCTCCAATAATAAGCTCAATTCCCTTCTCACCAACCATCTCAACCAACAATACTCCTTCAATTTTTGCTTTTGGTACATTCTCCTTTACTTGTTCCATCATTCTTTCATACAATGAAGTAACAGTATCCGCAGTGACTCCAAGTATCACTCCACCGACATCAGTTTTATGCGTAATGTCCGGTGATACTATTTTCATTGCACACGGTACACGCAATAAATCCATCACTGCCTTAGCATCTTTCGCGTTTGCTGCAAATCCGCTTTTAACAACGGGAAATCCATAGCTTTTAAGAAGCGTCATCGCCTCATACTCCGGCACCATCCCAGCTTTTAGTTTTTTATTGTTTGATACTTCAAGAACCGGTAGTTTTGTATGAATTTGTTTTGATATACGTGTAAATTTAACGAGAAGTCCTAATGCTTTTGCCGCATCTTCCGGGTAATCGCAAACAGCAATATTTCCCTGTTTCAGTATGTCTATCCCAGGCAACACCCGATGCTGACCCATAAACGAAACAATAATCGGTTTGTCTGTTGTTTTTTTCACTTCCACAATACTTTTAGCAATTTCCGTAATGGGAGTCCCGCCTTGCGGAGTAAGAAGCACCAATAAAGAATCAATCGCATCATCAGCACAAACCGCAGAAAGTGCTTTTGCATACCGGTCCGTCGTAGCATCACCTAACAAATCAATGGGGTTATTGCATGTTGTAATCGACGTTACTGTTTTCACCAAAAGCGAACACGTGGAACTGGTCAATTTTGGAACAGCAAGTCCGGAAGCAATGGCTGCATCCGTCACCAGTATTCCCGGCCCTCCGGCGTTGGTTATCACCGCAACGCGATTTCCTTTTGGCAGTGGATTATACAAAAATGAGGAAGCGGCGGTAAATAATTCCGGAATCGTATCTACCCGTAGAACACCAGCTTGCCGAAACAGCGCATCGTAATAGATATCTTTCCCACCGAGTGCCCCTGTATGGGAAATGGATGCCTGTTTGCCTTCATCAGATTTTCCGGATTTAAGAAGTAAAACCGGTTTATGTAACTTCTTCGCATTGTTCAAAAATTCCGGAATTCTCGCCACATCTTCAATATACGCAAGTACCACGCGCGTTTTTTCGTCTCTCGCGAAATAATCAAACAAATCCACTTCATCAACGCACGCTTTGTTGCCGATGCTCACAAATTTGGAAAATCCTAAATTCAAATGTTTTGCGTAATCAATGACAGCAGTACAAAGAGCGCCGCTTTGGGAGATAAACGCTGCTCCGCCAAAGGAAGGCATATCCGGCGCAAATGAGGCGTTCATGCCGATTTCCGGATTAATGACTCCTAAACAATTCGGACCAATGATTGTTATGTCATATTTTTTAGCTAATTCAATTAATTCTTTTTCTCGTTTCACTCCCTCAACTCCTGCTTCTTTAAATCCGGCTGATATGATAATCATTGCTTTCACTCCCTTTTTTCCTGCCTCTTCAACAATTGAAGCAACAATAGGAGCCGGTACTGCGCAAACAACTAGATCAACAGAACCCGCGATATCTTTCAGATGATCTTCACGATGTATCGGATAGACGTTCCACTTAAACGTAGACGTTACATTTTGAACAAGATTATACCCAACGCTCCCAACAGTAGCCGATGCTCCAACAATAGCGATGGATTTTGGATAAAACAATGATTCCCAATGATTGGTCATATATCCATCATACGGCAATTCCATTTGACAGCACAATATGAAATTGAAACAATAAGGGCAATGAAAACAAAGACAAAGAAAAAAGACAATACATTTCTCTACATCATCTCAACAGTTACCTTTATTTTTCTTGGTATTATCCTTACCTCTGTTATCAATAAAACAGAATCCAGCGACGTGCGGGCTAAGGCAAGCGCAACGAGCGGCATTGAAGCAACAGCAGTCGTAACATCAGTCGATTCTGAAACAAATACCATAAAAGTTGACGCGTTAACCTTTGCAAGTAGTTATACAAGCTTGGGATCCTGGACTATTACTCCACCATCTTCGTTTTTGCTTTCCTCTCTAATCGTAGGAAATTCAATAAAGCTTACTATTGATCCAGCACATTTCGACATTCAATCTCACACCCTGACCGCAAAGAAAATTAAGAAGAAATAGACGTATCGCTCACCGAATATCCCGCATCTTCAATTTGTTTTCGAATGATATCTGATTCATCAAATTTCTTTTCTTTCCGTAATCTATTTCGCTCCACTATCAATGTTCGTATGTGTTTTGGAATCTCTCTCTTTTTCCAATCAACTAGTCCTAGTCCGAGCACTTTGTCAAAATCCAAAATGAGTGACAATTTCTCAGCACCAGAAATATCAGCTTTCGTCATATCCCAAACAACCGCAAGTGCTTTCGGGATATTGAGATCGTCTGAAATAGCAGATGTAAATTTTGTTTTATATACGTTACCTAAGTGACCTAAGTGACTTAAGTTACTGGAAACGGACTGATAAAATAAGACTTTCTCACGGAGTTCTCCTAATGCTCTTTTGGCTCCCTCCAGCGCTTCCCAAGTAAAATTCTGCTTTGACCGGTAGTGGGATTGCAGAAAAAAATAACGAAGCACGAGCGGATCATATCCGTGATCAATAATTTCGCCAAGCGAAAATCCAGTTCCTTCGGATTTCGCCATTTTCTTATCGTTAACCAGTAAATGTTCGTTGTGAAGCCAAAAATTGACAAACTTTACTCCGCTCGCCCCCTCGCTTTGCGCTATTTCATTCGTGTGATGAACGGGAATATGCTCCACTCCTCCAAGATGAATATCAATGGTAGTTCCTAAAAGTGCTTTACTCATAGCAGAACACTCGATATGCCAACCGGGGAATCCTACTCCATCACGGACGAGGAGCGATTGAAACGGTGATTTCCAAACTTGCAGCGCATTTGCATGAATACCAGCTTTGAAAAACCACAACGCGAAATCAGAAGCCCGCTTTTTCCGTGGGTCCGATACATCCGCTTTCCCTGCTCCCTCTTGAAGCTTATCCATCTGTTGATGCGAAAGCTGGGTATATGGAGAAAATTGAGCGACATCAAAATACACAGCTAAATCTGTTGTATAGGCAAATCCTTTTGACAGAAGTGTGGATATGATATCAATCATTTGCCCAATATACTCGGTTGCGCGCGGTTTAAACGTTGGCTCAAGAAGATTAAGTGCTTTCGCGTCATGCTCAAAAATATCAATGTATTTTTTTGCAATTTCATCAGGAGTTTTCCCTTCCCGCTTTGCTCCCTTTTCCATTTTATCCTCTCCCGTATCGCTGTCACTGGTCAAATGTCCAACATCCGTATAATTACGAACGTGTTTTACACTATACCCGCAATATTCCAAACTTCTTCGAAGCAAATCTCCCATAGTCATGCCCCGTAAATTACCAATATGTTGTGTCCAATACATGGTCGGTCCACAATGGTAAAACAACACCTTACCTGGCGTTATTGAAACAAACTCCTGTTTCTTGCGAGTTAACGTGTTATAAAGTTGTAACATAATTACAATAATAACATGGATGCTGAAACGAGTTCAGCATGACAAGAGAACGCTAGTCTTGTCGGACATTCCTACTTTTTTCACTTGACGATTTTCCTTGTATGCCATACAAATCTCCCCGCCTTTTTTTCGTACTCATTTTCGGTAATTCCTGCATCGCTATCTTTTTTTTCTCTCGTTTCTCCAGTTCTTTTTTCTCTCTATCTTCTTTCTCACGTTGTTCATACGGTGTCGGTTCCTGTTGTTTGGGGGTAGCAAGTTGAACAAGCGCAGCGCGTGCAATAGATTTATTTATTTTGGCTTCTTCTGGTTTTTGCTGCTGTTGTCCTTGTTGACCTTTTGTTCCACTTGATCCTGTCAAACTTTCAAGAATCTTCTCCCCGATGTCAACAGGTGCTTTTACCGCTTCCGAAGCTATATCTTTCCCGATATCTTCAAACGATCCGATGATTGGTGGCCTAAATGCTGTTTTCATAGATCCATTCCTAATTCCATTTTAGCTTTTTTACTCATCAAATCCATTGTCCACGCTGGTTCAAACGTCAGATCAATATCAACAGATGTAACGCCTTTCACTTCCCCAATTTTTTCCTTAATAAGACTCTCCATTGTCGAAAATAGCGGACACCCAACGGAAGTAAGCGTCATGAGAATAGTCACAACCCCTTTATTCGTAACGGTTATTTTATAAATAAGTCCAAGGTCCCACAAACTAACGTTGATCTCAGGATCGAGAATTGTTTTGAGTACTTTTATAATATCTTTTTTTGTAACCATATGTTTAATGCCTGCCTCGCCGTTAGGCGGGTTAGTAATTCCTTCGTCCTTCCAGAGCCTTTCGAAGCGTGACTTCGTCGGCATATTCAATATCTCCACCAATGGGAATCCCATGTGCTAATCTCGTAATTGTCAATTTGTTAATTTGTAAATTGTCAATTTGTTTCTGTATATACATAGCGGTGGCTTCCCCCTCCATGGTTGGATTCATCGCAAAAATGAGTTCTTTCACTTCTTGATTTTTCAATCGTTTCAATAAATCAGAAAGATAAATCTCATCCGGTCCGATATTATTGAGCGGATCAATAATGCCATGCAGCACATGATACACCCCATTAAATGCTTGCGTTTTTTCAATGGATAACACATCTGTCGGTTGCTCAACAAGACAAATAATCGTATGATCCCGCCGTGGATCGCCACAAATTTGGCACGGAGTTTTTTCCGTCACGTTTTTGCATACATCGCATAGTACCGTATTTGCTTTGAGTGCTTTGATGTGGTCACCAAATCGGTCAAGATCCGCTTGCGGCATATGAAGAAGATAAAACGCTAACCGCTGCGCTGTCTTTGGACCAATCCCAGGTAGCCGTTCAAACGATTCAATGACATGTGATACCGCTTTGGGAAGGATATTCATTCCTTCTATTGTACCATGAGCGCCTCTTCAAGAAGAGGCTTGATGGAAACAATTTCTGTTCCTTTTGGCAAATCAGATGATTTGCGCGGTATGGTATCTGTCACTATCAACCGATCAATCCCTGCATGTTCTAATAAACTTTTTGCATCTCCAGCAAAGACAGCATGAACCGCAAATACAATCACCTTTTTACACCCATTGTCTTTTAACAGTATTGCTGCTTTTGCAATTGTTGTGCCGGTTGAAATAATATCATCAACAATAATTGCAGATTTACCTGCTACGTCATCATGAAGAACTAGTTCTTCAACAGTGTCACCTGCAACAAGTGATCGTTTTTTCGTAAGAACGACAAGTGGTATGTGCAACAATTCTGAAGCACGCTTTGCGCGTGGCGCGCTCCCCTGGTCCGGCGATACGACAATAGTATGTGCATCAACTGAAATAAGTGGCGGCAAAAGTGAAAGCGCACTCAAATGCACCACGTGAACCCTAAAAAATGAGAGCGCTGATTCGTTATGTAAGTCGAATGTAATAATCCGATCAACTCCTGATGTTGAAAGAATTCTTGAAACAACCTCGGCTGAACGAGATTCTCCCTCCCGATGCACTTTACTTTGACGAATATACGGCATGTAGGGAACGACAGCAGTAATGGAAACCGCATTTTTTCGTTTAATTGCATCAATGGTCAATAGCCATTCCAAAATAATATCAGACGGTACCGGATACATTGAAGCGACGTACACTACTTTTTTTCCTACAAAGTCACTCTCAACAAACGGTCTAATCTCACCATCTGCAAACCTGGTAATAGTAACCGGTAAAAATGGAAACGGAAGCGAATAGATATTTGTATTGGCAACAACAACCGTGGTGTCCATGTCTCTATCTTATACCTTTTTATAGGCAACGAGTGCTTTTTTTAGTATCTCAATACTACGCTTCAATGCATCAACGTGCAAAACGTATGCAATTCGTATTTCGTTCTTCCCCTTCCCCGGTGTTGCATAAAATCCGGCTGCAGGCGCAACCATCACTGTTTCATTCTCATCTCGAAATGTTGTCAATAAATACGTAGCGAAATCCTCAGCATCAGCAACAGGCAAACCGACAATGGTATAAAATGCACCTTCTGATTTTGGAATGGTTACTCCAGGAATGTGTTTTAACCCTTCATACAGCACATCTCTTCGCTTTTTATATTCTTTCTGAACGCCTTCTATATAACTTTTTGGTACCCTTGTCAGCTTTGAAGCCATGAGTTGATCAACTAATCCGCTGGATAACCGTCCTTGAGCAATCCGTAACACTCCATGCATAAGATCCGCATTCAAGCTTACAAGCATTCCAAGTCGGGCACCGCAGAGACTATACCGTTTTGATACACTATCCAAAACCACCGCTTGATCGGGAATATCCTGCATGTACGAAAAAAGCGACACGTGTTTCGTCCCATCATACGTAAACTCCCGATACACTTCATCAGAAAGAAGAAATAATCCATGTGCTTTAACTATTTCTACAAGCATATCCATTTCCTTTTGGGCATACACAGTTCCGGTCGGATTATTTGGCGTACAAATAAGGATAGCTTTGGTTTTTGAAGTGATTGCAGAAACAATGATTTTTTTGTCCGGCAGGTGAAACCCATTTGCAATCGTTGTTTCGATAGGAACAAACCGGGCACCCGTAAGAGCAACCTGAGAATTATAATTTGCATAAAATGGCTCAAATACAATCACTTCGTCTCCGGGATTAGTCACACTAAAAAGAGCCATGAATATGGCTTCCGATCCGCCAGTAGTTATTTGAATATTTTTTGGGGTAATAAATGAATATCCGCACGATTGATAATATGAGTCAATAGCTTTTAAAAATTCCGGCTCTCCATGCGACTGACTATACGATATGGGATTTTTCTCCCATGTATGGAGTACATCAAGCATGACCTTAGGTGTTTTAATATCAGGGTCCCCTATATTTAAATGATAGACATGAACCCCTTCTTTTTTCGCGATGTTTGCAAACGGCACAAGTTTCCGAATTGGAGAAGCAGGAACAAGTGCTAACCGGTCAGATAACGTTGGTGATTTCATAATAATAAAATTATTGCATCATTTTCGTTATCTCATTCATCTGACCGGCAGCGGCTTGCTGAGATTGTTTGATGACGTTATTTATCGCCCTGCGGGCGGATTCGTTTTGAACGCCGGCAATGGAAATTGACTGCACTTCCTGGTTACCATTCATTGTTATCTCTACATCACCTTCAGAAACGGTAAACGACATGGCTCCCAATTTCTTCTGCATTTCAAAAGCAATTTTCGCCATTTTTGTCATGTCGCCGCCGGATTTCAGCATGTCTCCAACACCACTTAATGCTTTGAGTGGATTAAACATACAACAAACCTCCTATGCTTCTTCTAAAACAATTTCTACGTTTACTTTTACTCCAAATAATTTCTTTACGACTGTTGCTAGGATATCACGGACTTTTCCATCCGACAAGCGCTCCTGATGAAATTTGTATTGTGTCGCAATCGTCACTAGTCCGTTTCCATACGCTTTTGGATGGGCCGACCTGAGAACCCCTGCAATAGAATGATTGTAAGGTTTCACTGCTTCAATGACGTCTTTCCAGCTCTCAATCAATTTTTCGAGTGATAGTAAACCGAAATCAACTACGGCTTCTTCCTTAACGACTTCTTTTACTGCCTCTTTTTCTTTTGGTTTTTCAGTAATATCTTTTCCGCAGTATTCCATGACTGCAAGTTCAAGCGGAAGCTCGGCAATGGGTGATATTTTCATTTGCCCGAACGCGACGATGACAAGATGAATAAAATGTTGACATGATACACTTTCCCATGAAGACGCGTTGATAAGCATATTCTGACTGTCTTTTAATATATCAACAATAAATTGTTTAATATCCTTTCCGTTTGAAACAAGGTCTTCGATGAGTTTCAGTGCCTGGTCCTGGTTTTTTTCAATGATCGCTTGAATAAATTGTTCCCGAATACCGGTATCACTGGTGGCAAGCATATCTGTCACAGCTGTGAGTGTAATTTTTTTGGTTGAAAAACTGACCTGCTCAAGCAGTTTCACCGCATCCCGAAAAGCGCCATCAGCTATACTTGCGATAAATGCTATTGCGTCGCCATCGACATCAATTTTTTCCTTCTCCACAATTTTTTTAAGTGCAGATACAAGCTCTTCATCAGTAGCTCTGCGAAACGGTATCTGAATACACCGAGATTTAATGGTAGCCGGAACTTTCCCAATATCCGTGGTTGCCAAAATAAACACTGCGTGTTTTGGCGGTTCCTCAAGCGTCTTTAGCAGTGCGTTAAATGCTTCGGTCGTCAGCATATGCACTTCATCGATAATATATATTTTGTACTCGCCAGAAACTGGTGTAAGTGCGATACGATCCCGCAGTTCCCGAATCTCATCAATACCCCGGTTACTTGCTGCGTCCAGCTCCAACACATCCATGTGTGTTCCGCGGGCTATTGTCTTACATGAATCACATTCGCCACACGGACCAGTTTTTTTGGAAAACTTTGTGCAAGTATATAATTTCGCGATAATTCTCGCAGTTGTTGTTTTTCCGGCGCCTTTTGGTCCAGTCAAAAGATATGCATGGGGAAGTTCCGAACGGTCTTTTTTCAAAAGTGACAGTACCTGTTCCCGGACATGGGCTGTATCTATTTCACTAATCAGTTGTGGTCTGTAGGTTCGATAAAAAGACATAGTTATTCTGGATGATGAATGCCAAGTAAATGATCTATCCCATGATAAATCAAAACGATGATTTGGTCATCTACCAATTTATTATCTTCCATTGCTTCAGTAACCGCTTGAGGGTATGAAACAACAATATCCCCTAGTCGAATGAGATTATCCGGCGGATCAACAAAGGGAACAGGATTGGGTTGTGACGGATCATTATGTGGAAATGACAAGACATCTGTTGAATAATCTTTTTCCCGATATTTTTTATTTAACGCATGCATCTGACGATCACCAACAATCGTGATACTCACCTCAACATCGCTTTCGATTTTGGCAGTGAGATACGCAATAACAGCGGCTTTAATTTTCTTCCGGTCTACCGGATAGTGAGATTCTGTTTGAAGTAGTACGGTCACCATAATCTTGTGTCATTGCGATCCCGCTCTGCGGGAGAAGCAATCTCATACATAACGGGATTGCCGCGGCAGAAGACTGCCTCGCAATGACAAATGATGCATTTATTTTTGAATCATTTGTTTTAACAACGCTGCCACCCGCCCTCCATCCGCTTTCCCAGCAACAATTGCCATTGCCTGTTTCATGAGAAGTCCGAAATTGGTCTCTCCTGATTGAGCAACTGGTGCAAGAAGTTTTTTTAACTCATCATCGGTCATTTCTTTTGGCAAAAACGCTTCGAGTATAGTAAGTTCTCCCTGTTCTTTAGAAACTAATTCACTCCGTCCGGCTTTGGTAAATGCCTCAATAGACTCTTTATGCGTTTTCACCTGTTTTTTAATCACGTCCAACACATCCTCATCTTTCATTGCACTTTCACCTGCTGCTGCGTATTTTGCTATCGCTGCATTTCGAATAGCGGCAAGTAAAAACCGCAGGGTATCCACACGGAACTTATCGCCTTTTTTCATCGATGTCAGAACATCTGCTTTCAGCTGGTCAAGTAACATACGTACTCCTTAATAATTAAGTCTATTTGGGTGACGAAGCCGTCGAGCCAATTCCCGTTTCTTTTCTTTTTTAATCTCAGCCGGCTTCTGATAAAATTCCCGTTTTTTTAAATCCTGCAAGATTCCTTCAGTTAACACCTTACGGGTAAATTTACGAATAAGCGAATCTGAATTATCTCCTGGTTGTGCTTTCACGAATACCATAAAAAAATATGCACCTCCATCCTAAACAATTGCTTTCTTTATTTTTTCAGCAATAGCTGGTAATGCTTCTTTTACTTCTTTTTCTACTATAGATTGTATCACACCGCCACCGTCATCCGGAAACCGAGGCAAAATATGCATGTGCAAATGATGAACACCCGTTTCTTCCTTGTGATTGATACCTATCGTAAAAACTTCCGTTTTATACGCAACGGTCAACCCACGGACAACTTTTTGTACCGTACTCATTAAATGGGAAAGTTCTTCTTGCGTATAGTCGCCAATCGCCCAACCGTGTTTTTTTAAAATAACAACCGTATGTCCTGGCACAGATGGATAAATATCCAAAAACGCACGGGTATGTTCATCTTCGTACACGGTATATGACGGAACCTCATTCCGAACGATTTTACAAAAAAGACAATTATCCATAAATAAACAAATTTACAGTTAACAAATTGACAAATTAACCAAATACTCTTTTTACAGTTTCTATAATCTGATTCAACGTCAGTTTTGTTGGTTTCATATCAGGATTTTTGGCGCTCCCATTAAGAAGCATGTGTTTGCTTGCATGCAAAAACCACGTAGCCTCCGGATTCTGAATCTTTACCTCTTCATACAGCGCTGTGAGATCAATTTCATCTTTGGGAATCGACTTAATCTGAATACTACCAATTTTTGGATCTTTCCTAACGGCTATCACGTAACCCATTTTTTGCGCTACATGTACTGCTTCTCTATTAACCGTCTCAATACCAAGAGCCTTGCCAAATCGTGTCGTAAACTCAACTGCCTTTTCTTTAATTTCTTTTTCTGCCCAGACTTTGTTTTGAAACATTTTGTACGACGCATCAAGACAATCCATCACACGATCGATCATGGACAAAGGGTCACTCACCATGGTCATCTGCATGCCATCAATAATGGATCCTAAAGACATTTCCCATACGTCTGATGTGGGACTCGGAAAAAATACCTCCCGAAAATGATCTACTTCATTGACCACTCGAAGCATGCGTTCTAATGCTTCGTCATGCTTCCCAAGCGACTCGTACACTTTCAGTGCTGCACAGGTGTCTTCATTTCCCTGATGGTGGTCAAATTTCCCAAAGCCGGTATCCACATGCAGAACTTCCGGATCACTGTCTGCTAGCGCATCTTGAAGCGTTTTACCGGCCGGAACAAAGGCTATCGCCGCCTCTTTCCATTCCGGCAAAAAAGTCTTAAGTAACCAAATACCGGTAATTCCATCCAAATCCGGCGCAAAATGAGTCACAATCGTTTTCATTGGTATAAGTATACCGTTTTTTCGAAAACCGAACAATCTATGTTACCTAGCCTCAAGGCCGGGCCTTGAAAGCTAAAGATACTCCATGTATTATAAAAATATATGCCTCAAAGAAGAACGGTACTCGCTTCCGAACAGTATTACCACGTCTATAATCGAGGCCATAATAAAAATGCTATTTTTCTTCAACCTTCCGACTACGGTCGCTATTTCCAACGATTACAACAATACTTAGAAAAACATGACGTAACTATTCTAGCTTATTGTTTAATGCCAAATCATGTACATTTTCTTATTCGCCAGAACGGTGAAGAGGCAATACAACAATTTATTCACAGATTGCATACTGCATACACGATGTTTTTTAACAAAAAATATGAACGCGTTGGATCGGTATTTCAAGGAAGATTTAAGGCACGCATGATCGATTCCGAAGGATATTTGTTACATGTCTCGAGATATATCCACCAAAATCCAATCGATGTCATCCAACCTCAAGGCCGGGCCTTGAGGTTGAGTAAATACATGTGGTCGTCGTATCGGTATTATGTACACCCAACACTTCCCTCGCCTATTTGCGACACGTCAATTCTTTTAAATTATTTTTCAAAAACGAATACGAAATTTTCGTATCAACATTTTGTGGAAGATGGATTACGGGAACTCAAAAAGGATAAAGAAAAAATAGAAAAGTTAAATAATGGAGATTTTTGATATCCACTAGCTTCAAGGCCCGGCCTTGAAGCTAACTGAAACATTTCGGGAGGATGTATTCACGGATATTGGCAAACGTATCTATATCCTGTACTTCTTCTTTCGTAAACCACCGCATTTGCTCATATTCCCGATCGGGAAACTTTGGCTCAAACAGTGGAACTCGAAGAATATAATTCCAATCCATGTGGATATGCGCCTTATGATCGCCAAAGGCTGGAATACCTTCTTCAAGAAAAAAGTCAGGCACAGGAACAAGCGATACCCGATCTTCCAGTTGGTTTTGTGTTACTTATAAGCATGACGCTGACGGTATAATGCTTAACCATGAAGGAAAGTTAGAACCATATCAACTGATACGAGTTTTGATTCTTTTTCACTTCGTTTTTTTACTTCTACCTGTTCTCCGGTTTTTGCAGATATGACAAATCGATAGGGAATACCAATGAGATCACAGTCAGCAAACTTTACTCCTGCCGATACATCAGTACGATCGTCCCATAACACCTCAATCCTTGTGTCAACTAATTTTTTGTACAACACTTCTGCTTTTTCCTCTCCACCAGGAAGTGAAATCAAATGCACTTGAAACGGTGCAATTGCCTCCGGCCACATCATGCCTTTGTCATCATGAAAAAGTTCAACAATTGCTCCGACAATGCGTGTTGTTCCGATTCCGTAACAGCCCATGACTACCGGTTTTATTGTCCCATCCACATCAGTAAACGTAACTTTAAATGAATCAGAAAAACGAGTTCCAAGATCAAAAATATTTCCTACCTCAATACCTTTTCCAATAACGAGTATTCCTTTTTTACATACCGGACACGCTTCTTTCTCTTTGTGCGTTGATAGTTCGCTATTTTCTGCAAATGAACAGCTGTCGCAATACGCAAGATCCACTTCACCAGCTGGAGTCAGAACATTAAACTCATGCGAATGTTTTTTTGTAAATGACCCACCTGACGCCTCTGTCATTTTGACCTTGCTCATTCCCATTCGAGCGAAGATGGTAACATAGGTTTGAATCACTTTGTTATAGTACTCATGGAGATCTTCAAGTGACACATGGAAGCTATACATATCTTTCATGCCAAACTCACGACCACGAAGTACTCCTGATTTTGCCCGCAGTTCATCCCGGAATTTTGTCTGGATCTGATAAATAGATATCGGCAAATCCTTATATGAATGAATATATTGTTTAGCAAGCGGTGTGACGACTTCTTCATGTGAAAATCCAAGTCCATATTCTTTATCTGTCTGACTTTTCATTTTAAATAAAATATCAATACCATCCCACCGTCCCCCCTCTTCCCAATTCCCTTTAGGAATTAAAGCCGGCATGACCACTTCCTGCGCACCAATTGCATTAAGTTCGTCCCTGACAATGGATTCAATATTCCGAAGTACCCGAAGTCCAAGTGGCATCCACGTAAAAATACCTGCGGCAAGTTGATCCACAAAACCAGCTTTAAATAGCAGTTGATGATTGACTGATGTAGCATCACTGGAAATTGATTTTCGAGTTTTTGCAAATAAATGAGAATATTTCATGCTTGTATCGTATCACAAACCAGCCAGTGAGAAAACGGTTATCCGCGGACGATGCGAAGAATATCGCTGACAGTTATAAGAAGAAGAAGCCCGAGGAGAAGCATCATGCCTATTTGATGGATCATGCGCTCTACCGCTGGCCGCGTCTTTTTCCCTAATTTTTCTAAGACCACAAATAAGATCCGTCCCCCGTCAAGGGCAGGAAACGGCAATATATTTAATATAGCCAAATTCAACGATAGAATGCTCACAATCTCTAGTACTGCTTCCCATCCATACTTCATCGAATCTCCTACCACCTTTGCAATCCCCACTGGCCCGGACACTTCCTCGGACTTGACTGTTTGACCGGTAACTAACCGTACCAACATATCTCCTATGGAATACAGCATCTGATATGCCCGCTTAAACGTCACTTCAACAGACTTCCACGGGATTTCCCGCCACGGATACACATGGCGCTCATAGTTATTCAGTTGTACCCCAAGCGCTCCCTGACCTTCCGGAGGATTGATCCGAGGAATCAAAGAAATAACCATCACTACACCTTTTCGATCAATTGTCACCACAATAGTTTCTCCTTTATGCGCATTGACTGTCCCCACGATCATGCCTGGTTTTGTTGGGCGGATGATTTCTTTTTTCCCATTTACTGTGACTTGAATTTCTTTTACCACATCGCCAACTGCAAGTCCTGCCGACTCGGCCGGGCTTTGACTCATAACTTTTTCAACGCGAACCCGATCAGTGGGTTCTATAATTCCACGGGAGAGTAAAAATCCGGTAATGCCGATTGCAAGAATAAAATTCATGGTGACTCCGGCAAGAAGTATCAAAATCCGCTCTTTTTTGGATTTTGCCCAAAAATAACGACTCCGCGCTTCTTTTGATTTCACTCCATGTTTTTCGCGATCGATATCTTCTGCATCCTCACCAGCGAGTTTTACAAATCCACCAATAGGAAGAAGGTTTAACGAATACAAAGTCCCGTGGATTTTTTTGCCAATTAGCATCGGCGGAAGCCCAAATCCAAACTCTTCAACGTGAACACCAAACAGTCGTGCTACAGTAAAATGACCAAACTCATGCACAAATACGAGGATACTTAATATGAGGATAAATACAATAATGGTGAGCAACATATAAACAAATTAACAATTAACAAAGTGACAAATTAACACATTATATTTGTGTTAATTCTGTTTCTTTCCGTTCCCCGATTGAGTCAATTTCACCAATCATCTCATCTGTGATCTCTTGCACTTTTTTCTCTCCTATTTTTTCCTGATCTTCAGAGATCATTTTTTCATCAAGCGCTCGCTTTAAATCTTTCATCGCTTCCTGCCGCACCTGCCGAATCATAATCCGACCGCCTTCAAGTTTGGTTCTGGCTAGTTTCATATATTCTTCCCGCTGTTCCTGACTCATCGAAGGAATCGTAATTCTGATCACGTCGCCATCAGAAACAGGAGATAAATTTGAGCTTCCAGCTTGAATCCCTTTGATAATATCTTCCCTCATTGTTGGATCATACGGCGTAATGACAATTGTTTTTGCATCAGGAACACCAATGGTTGCCATCTCCATGACGCGCAGTTTCTGTGTCCCTTCATACGCACTAATGTGGATGTTTTCAACCAACGACGCGCTTGCCCGTCCGGACCTGATCGAAGACAGGTCTGTGCGGGTCACCTCGATCGCTTTGCGCATTTTTTCTTTTGTTTGGGAAAGAATGATGTCTATCATAGTGAATTAATACTATCATTAAACAGTATAAATTGTCATCCTGAACCCTGCCTTGCCGGCAGGCAGGTTGTTTCAGGATCCAAAGGCAAACATTGATAGATGCTGAAATAAATTCAGCATGACAAGGGGGAAAAATTACACACCAAGCTGCAGGCGGGAGAATTTCGCAATGGTGATGTTTTCGCCGATTTTGGCAATCGTAAGCTTGACGATATCGGCAATTGTCATTTTAGCATCTCGGATATACGGACTTTTCAGAAGTTCCTCGACGTTTTTCGGTTGCATCGCAGCTATTTGAAGCGCAATCTCGTGCGCTAACTTTTTGAACTCTTCATTTCGAGCTACAAAATCCGTTTCACAGCGAAGCTCAACAAGTACTCCCACTTTGCCATTTGCATGAACATAGGATTCGACAATTCCCATGGCCGTTTCCCGATCTTCCTTTTTCGATGCTTTTTTCAATCCACGATTGACTAATAGCTTTTTTGCTTCTTCATAATCTCCACTAGCATCTTCAAGCGCCTTCCTGCAATCAGACACGCCTGCTTGGGTTTCTGCTCGTAACTGCTTTAGTGTATCAAGAGAAAAATTCATATTTGTTCTTTCTTTACTCGCGCCTTTTTTACTGGTTTCGGTTCTTTCTCGCTCGCCGGCTTGTCCGCCAAAGCCCTGCCTGCCGGCGAGGCTGGTTTAGCGTCGGCGGAAGCTTTAGCGAAGGAGGATTTTCCTTCTTCATACGCGCTAGCGATTGCTTTGGCAATAATCGTAATTGATCCAACTGCATCGTCATTAGCCGGAACCACATGCGTAATCCCTGTTGGATCGGAATTGGTATCAACAATAGCGATAATGGGAATGCCGCAACGAAGTCCTTCCCGTACCGAGGATATTTCTTTCTTCACGTCCACGATAAAGAGCGCCTGAGGAGGGACATGCAATTGCAATACTCCGCCATAGAACACTTTAAGACGAACTAAATACCGGGAAAGTTTCATCTGTTCGTGCTTGGGAAACTTTTTCCACGCGCCCGTTGTTTCTTCTTCAGTAAGCCTGATAATTTTCTGAATATTTTTGTGAATGCCATCCCAGTTAGTGAGAAATCCACCGATCCACCGTTCCGTCATATACGGAGCTCCCACACGAATTGCTTCTTCTTTCACAACCCCTTTTGCTTGTCTTTTTGTAGCAACGAAAAGAAGTTCGCTGCCGCCACTAACTAACTCTTTCACAAACGCAACAGCTGCGTCTAAACCTATTTTGGTTTTCGCAAGATCAATAATATGAATCCCGTCTTTCTTGGTATAGATAAATGAAGATGCTTTTGGGTGCCACCGTTCTGATTTGTGGCCAAAATGACAACCTGCTTCGAGTAAATCCTGTAGTGTAATATCTTTCATACTGCGTGTATCTTCTTCATCCTCCGCTTGCTTATCCCGAACTTATCGGGAAGAAGATA
>CAYMYO010000011.1:6124-37383 GCA_964394685.1 uncultured Gammaproteobacteria bacterium | reverse complement strand
CATGGGGAGTGGATTTTCCTTTAGACAAACCAGAAAGATCAGCGAATGAAAAGCCACAATACGAGGTAGATGGATTTGAAAAGGTATGTCATAATGATTTGAGTGATTTGCAGTTATCGCGCATTAACATTTTTGAAGGAATAAGTTTGACTAGCACTGTTTCCTTCAAGAGGAAAGAGTAAATTTTTCATTAGCCGAGATAGCCCTGCCCGCAATGCTTCGCATAGCGATGCAGGCGGGTCAGTGGTAGACCTGCCGGCAGGTAGAGCAACTGTTTTGCCTGCCCGCAGAAGTACGCCCTTCTAGCTCAATGGCAGAGCGGCGGTTTTGTAAACCGTTGATCGCAGTTCGATTCTGCGGAAGGGCTCATGCGTACGCAGGCGGGTAAACAGTACCTGCCTGCCGGCAGGCAGGGGTCCGGGGTTCGAATTCCCGTCTCGGCTCAAAAGCACTTGTTATATTCCATCTTTTGATTTGAGCAGTTTTTTCTGGGTATAGTGAAGCTGCTTCTCTAAATCCGTACCAGTCACGTAGGACAACCGTAAAAGTAAAAGAAGCACATCCCCTAATTCCTGTTTGAATGATTCGGTAACGCGATTGTTTCCCTCTTTGTATCCGTTTTCTTTCAAATACGCCCGTGCTGCTTCACCTAGTTCCTCAAGTAAGAATAATAGAATTATGTGCGGGTCCTCAGAATGCCCGAGTGTTTCCATCTGTGATCCAGCCTGTTGTTGTAATGATGCAATATCCATAACGTTCTCCTTTATTAATCTGTAGTGTACTTGCTCAACTTCCCTCTTGCAATATGAGAATTATTTTCATATAGTATCTATATATGGAACAAGAAAAAATTTCTACTCAACCCGAGGGTGATTCCTCAATCGTCTATATCATTGGCGCAATCATCATTGTCGCCGTTATCGTTGCCGGCGTTCTCCTCTGGCCGAAACCAAAAGCAAAAGAAGGTGTAATAACCACACCTGTTGTTGAAGAAAAACAGGCAATAACGAAACTAAGTTGTGACGCACAGTGGTATAACCCAAAAATTGGATTTCCTGAATACTATCTTTCCGCAGAAGGATCAGCACTGTCTACATCCCAAACCGTTGAGTGTACATTTACGGTCACAGGAAATCTTGATGGAAAAATCGTCGCAACGGAAAAAATAGCAGCAGTCTTAACTGATGCTCCTGAGCGAGCTGGCAAAACGTTCCGCTGTGTCACAAAAGCAGTAGCCATGCCAAAAGGAACTGCAGTCACCATGAAGACAGCAGTTATGGATGATCTCGAAGCAAGCGCCGCATGCAAAACCGGAACCATGGTGTTGCCGTAATAAAGAAAAAAATATACAAACAAAAAATCACGGAAGTAATTCCGTGTTTTTTTTGATACAATAGTGAAGCGTTGCCCGGTTAGTTTCCACCAAAGGTGGATCAGCCTTTGGCTGACAGCGGTAAAACGCCCGAACAAATTTGCCGAGATAGTTCAGTGGTAGAACGTCTTCTTGGTAAGAAGAAGGTCGCGAGTCCAATTCTCGCTCTCGGCTCAAAAATTTGGCAAATTTACGCGGGAGGCCGCGAGTTCCCCGCCTGCAAGCGCCTGAGCGCTAGCTCTGGCGGGCAGGAATTCTCTCACTGGGCTCATTGTTTTCACAATTCCTATCTTGACATTGTGTTCAATTTCTCGTTAACTCATAGTGTCCCTCGACTCTCCGCCGGCTGGCGGATCGCTCGGGATTAAAAACACATGTTGCATTCACCGCGTGAAGAAGATAGTGAACTGTTTGGTCAAGAACTTATCCTTAATTTATATGGATGTGACCTCAAGACCATCTCGTCTCAAACGAAAATCAGAAAGTTTGTCATAGAACTGTGTGACAATGTCATTCGTATGAAGCGCTATGGCAGAGCATTTATTCCTCATTTCGGACATGAAAATCCCATCACCTCTGGCTATTCTCTCGTGCAACTGATTGAAACCAGCTCCGTCACTGCACATTTTTCAGAATACAAAAAAAGTGTCTATATAAATATCTTTTCCTGCGCGTGGTTTGACCCAAAAGAAACAACGGCATTTTGTAAAAAATATTTTGGTGCGAAAACCGTTAAGGCAAAACTAATCAAGCGACCATGAATATTCTCTCTTTCTTAACTTTTTCCATCTTTGCAGCTGAATCCCTCATTTCACCGCTTACCAGTGAGTACCAACCTCCCATTCAAGAAATTGCAAAACCGGAGATATCATTTTCAGAACTTGCCGTTCCGGAAGTCACACCTACCCCTCCCGCAAAGCGGGATCCGCCTTTGGCTGAAACTCCAACACCAACACCTATTCGTCATACACGGAAAAGCACGATGACTATTGCTCTTCTCGGTGATTCTATGATGGACACGCTTGGACTGAATGCGCCGCACCTTGCAAATGCTCTTAAAAAGACATATCCAAACACAACGTTTGTTATAAAAAATTTTGGTGTTGGCGGAACACCGATTGCTTCGGGGATCGAACGGATTCCCGCACTCGCCTCTACCAACCCGGACGTCTTGGTACTCGAATCATTCGCATACAACGTATCGGGAACAACGAACCCGGGAGAAGTTGACCACCATTGGCTGGAACTGGCACGGGCGGTTGATACAATAAAAAATAATCTTCCCAATGTAAAAATCGTTATCGCCGCGACCATCGCGCCAAATAGCAGCCGTTTTGGAGATGGTGCTCCTGGCATCGCATTTTCACCGGAAGATAAAATAGCGCGAACAGGAATGATAAAAAAATATATTGAAACCGCTATCAAATTTGCACAAAGTGAACATTTCCCTCTTGCCAATGCGTATAACGCAAGTTTGGACAGTTCAGGCAATGGCAAACTTACGTATATTAATAGCGGAGACCACATCCACTACTCGGATAGCGGTCGGACACTCATGGGTTCAAAGATCGCAAATGCAATGATTGTAAATAAACTGCTGGAATAGTATAATGTCCCCATGGCAAAGAAAGAACAACGACTGCTTCTTGGAATGGTATGCTCTATATGCAAAGCGACCAATTACGTCACCATGCGCAATAAAATTAATACACCCGAAAAAATCCACCTCATGAAATACTGTCGGCATTGTAAAAAACACACAGACCATAAAGAAACAAGTAAACTCGACTAAACGAGCTTTGTATGCATCGTAATACGTTCCTGCTTGTTTTAATTCTCGCGATAGTTGCAGCGCTTCTTGTTGGAGTCAATATCGGAAGGAAATTTTCACCACAGGTCGAAGAAGTTCCATCACTGTCACCTACCCCCATACCTACTCAACCACCGCAGACTACACTGTTTACAAGCCCCAATTGTGGTATCACTCTCACTCTTCCACAAGGTACAACAGTGAAAGCAGAAGCAACCAATAGTGCACAATTTGTTAGTCCTGATTCATCAGTCGTTCTTTTTGCCTGCGAAAAAGAAATCCCTAGAACTGCACTTCCAGCAGAAAAAATCGAAACAATACAGGTCGCAAGTATTTCGGCTAAACTTTATCACACAAAAAGTGCAAAAGACGGTACTCCCTTTGACGCGCTCATTTTTAGAAATCCTAACACTGCTATGGACATCTATATAGCAGGACTCGGCTCCACATTTTCCGCTATCATCAAATCCATCACCATTCTTCCATAACGCCCCGCTAAATAAACTCGCCAACAAACTCACCCGTATATCTTTTCTTGATCAACATAAATTCCGCATATACTGAAATTATGTTAATGGTCAAATGAGATCAAAACGTTCCCTAAGACGTTCCTCACCTTCCACTTTTTCAGCAAGAATATACAAAATAGTATCGGGAATATGATAGAGCTGCCGCAGAAATTCCACTTCATCAAAACAAGGATACGGAGAAATAAACACGCTTTTTTGAATCATCACCATTCCCAGCTGCTTCAGCCGTTCACGAAACAAATCACGGACTGAATTTAGCTGAATCGGAATATCAAAAATAATCACGCGCCATTTTTTGTCCCATTTCTTTGGTTTTTCCAATGAAAACGAATCCAATTTATATGAAAGCGCGCGCGTCATTCCTTGTTTAGTAATAGTTACTGTTATCGATCCGTCTCTATGATAATCAACCGTCACACGATTGTGACGTTCCAATTCCCGAATGGTCCGGCGGACTTTCCATGGAGTATAGACATTGCTATCCAACAACAATTTTCCGACTGCAGCCCCTGCCAGCGGACAGGCAAACGTGAGTCCAATCGCTCCAACACCCGCAAGAAAAAGGAGTAATTCTTTTGTGGAGATAGCTGAAGATAATTCTTTTGGGGAATTTTTGTGTTGAAATAAAACCGACACTTTCTCCCAATCTATTTCTGAAATAAGAGAGGAACTGTTATATTTCTTTTTTTCACTCACATCCTTACTTAATTTCATATCAACATAATTCTAGTATATACTGAATTTATGTCAATATGGAAACAAAAGGAATGTTTCGGTTATAATAATAAAGGTTTTAATAAATTAACTATTTAGGGTCATAGTTCAATGGTAGAATAGAGCTCTCCAAAAGCCCTGATCGTGGTTCGAATCCACGTGACCCTGCCAAGAAGGAAAGGTCTCCAATCCCGCTTAGCGGGACGATTCCCTCCGGACCTGCATTAGAAACTGTCCCGATGTTTATATCGGGATACAGTTTCTTATGTTCGCCGTAGCCCTGCCTGCCGCCCGCCTGCCGGCAGGGCATGGCAAAGCTGGTTTAGCGAAGGAGGACTTTTGCAACATTCAAACCCGGTCAGTCAACTCCATCGCATATTCATGAATCTATGTACGAAGTATATTTTGTTGACCGTGGATCAATCACTTTTATCGTTTCATCAAAAAACATACACCTTCAAAAGGGAGACTGTCTTATTATTGAACCGAATGAAACACACGCAGCAATCAATGACAGTCAAACACCAGCACATCTTATTTATTTCGGTATAGAGATAGAGAAGACAAATAACCACAAAAATGTTATTTTAAACAGATCGTAAAATACGATAAACGAGGTGCAATTGTTTGTATTTGCATACAAAAATTACCCAGGGATGATGCCTCACCGATTGATGGTTTTGTCGAGATCTTTCCATATGGCAGGATTGTTTTTTTTTATGGTTTTCCCCCACCGGTACCAATTTTTATTTAATTTCCCTAGAGTTGCGAGGTCATCCATAATATCAAAACAGTAATGGATCAACATGGCACCGGTAAAAATAAATCCGCCATAGAAATGAACACGGAAAAAAAGTGCAGCTGCTCCTATCAGGATACCTACAATATAAATATTGTGAAATCGAAGTTTTGTATTGTATTTATGGCCTTTTTCCAAAAATCGAATCAGCACTCTCCAATCTCTATGTTTCACATACGTTTTTACCCACGCGGTATACGCGTCTCTTTTCCCGTACGTAAAGAAAAATAACAAATGTTCAACATCAGGAAATATCGAACCAAGAAGGGAGACAAAAAGAAGCGATGGACTAAATATTGCCGTCTGATCCTGTACCACCCACATCCACACTGCACCCAACAGAAGATGATAGACCATGTGCCGGGCATGCCAGAATAAATATCCAATACCCCAGATCTTCATCATGGTTTTTTTCATGATTACAACTTCAATGATTTCAGATACTCACGGAACTCACCGTTGAGATCTTTGTGCTGCAGTGCAAACTCCACCACGGTTTTCAGGTATTCCAGCTTGTTTCCCGTATCGTAATATTTGGCATTTTTTACTTCACATGCATACACTGGTCGTGTTTTCATGAGTTCCCGAATCGCATCCACAAGCCAAACTTCTCCGCTTTTTCCGGGTTTAAGATGCTCTAAGATTGGAAAAATATCCGGTGTCAGCACATAACATCCATGCGCTGCAAGATTTGACGGTGCTTCTTCTTTCGTCGGTTTTTCAATCATGGTTTTGATTTGCCCGACTCCGGGTTCTACTTCCGTCACATTCACAATACCATATCGGGACACGTCTTTTTTGTCTACCCGGATTGCTGAAATGACCGGATCTCCGTATTTTTCAAAAACATCAATACATTGTTTCGTCCGGGGAGGTGTTGCGTAAATAAACTCATCGCCCCAAATAGCAACAAACGGTTCGTTGCCAATGACATTTTTTGCACACAATATCGGCGTTGCATTGCCATACGGACCTTTTTGCCTGATATACACAAAGCTTGCAAGTTCAGCAGTACGTTTGACTTCTTCAATCAACTGTTCTTTTTTCTGCTCTTTGAGAATCTGAATCAGTTCATTGGGGTAATCAAAATGGTCTTCAATTGCCCGTTTGTGCCATCCCGTCACAATCACAATATCCGTTATTCCTGATGCAACTAACTCTTCAACGACATATTGGATCACCGGTTTATCAACAATCGGAAGCATTTCTTTGGGCATGGCCTTGGTCTGGGGTAAAAATCGGGTGCCAAATCCCGCGGCAGGAATGACTGCTTTTCGAATAGGTTTTCTCTTCTGCATAGACGCCTCCTTTTCAAACGCTATTCAATTGTACTGGTCGTGCAATCGAACTGTCAATTTGCTATTATGAAGAAGATATGAAACGGATGATTTTCGCTTTCGCAATGATGCTAACGGCCGGGATAATGGCTCACTCAGTTTTTGCGATTACACCAACGCCAGAAATCGGCGTTATCCAGGGAAAACCAACGACCGGCGGAGTCTATAACGATCCGGTAACCGTAGACGGGTCGCTTCCCATTGACAAAGATTCTCCGCCTATCATTTCCATCCCGATTTCTGCAAAAATGAATGTTGCTACGTACAATGTATCTGATCTAGGTCCTGCCGCCCGCCTTTTTAAGGGGGCGCAGAAATTTCTCCTCACATGGAATCAGCAACAAAACAGCATTCCGTCGGAAAACAACCTTTTTATCTCCGGGTCTACAAAACTCTGCAACGATAAAGGGGAAATAAAAATACAAGGCGACAATTTCTATAAAACCCAGCCCATCGCGGAGCTGTCGCAACTGGATGAGGGTCTCCAATCCCTGCAGTTTCTCGGGCATGACACCCTTGCGCCTGATGAAAAAGGAATTTTTAACTTTAAACGAGAGCCGCTAGAGCTGTCGGAGCTTCCGGACTGCAATACAGTCAATACAGGCACCAAGCAGGAAGCTCAGTCAGTGCCGGTTGCCAAAAAATTCAGCCTTTCCAGCATCATCGATATATTGCGAAGCCTGTTTTCAGGAAATACCGCGCAGGCAACAGCTATTGTCGCGTCCAAACAGCTTTCTCCGTATGCAGAAAATATGCATGAGACGTCAAAAAATATCGCCAGCACCTATCTGCCAAGCACGATGGACGCCTCAAAAGGAAAACAGCACGGAGAAGTACAAAATGAGCTAGTGAGCGGCCAAACAGTTACCACGCGCATGAAACATTCTGCCGCGACCGAGGAACATGCCAATACAGTCCTTTGTTCCATTTTTCCCCAATCAAAACGATCAGCAGTCGGACTAACGGACGAAGACTGCAAAGGATTTGCGAAGAAAGAATCAACATCGTGCGGAACTATACCCAGCATATCAGCAGACACTGCATGCAAACTCTGCAATAGCGGCGCGTTTGCGAAAGACCCAGATATTCTTACAAGCTTTGAAATGTCAACTCTTCCGAACGGATTGCCGAAAAATGCCATTGATGTACTCGAAGCAGCCGCTCAAACCTATCAAGTCCCCGCGGCAATGCTGCTTGCAATTATGCTTAATGAAGGATCGTTTGAACATCCAGGCATCTGGGACTGGACCGATGCAAATGTCAAGAAATGGAGCCAGTGCGGAGAAAAAATGCCGAAATGCGAAGAATTTGCTCATCCGGTCACTAATGCAAAGGGACCGTTTGGATTTTTGAAAAGTGATTGGGAACCATTTAAAGAAGCAGTTCTTAAGCTTGATCCAAACCGTCCAAAAGACACATTGAGTCCGTGCAATTTTGTTGACGCGGCATTTGCTTCAGCGAAAGAAATTCATAATGATGCAAGCCATCTGTATGTGGATCAAACAAGATACGGTATGCCGCCGGATTCCTGTTTGGGAACACGGATATACAAAGGCCGCGACATCCCAATGTCTTGCAGCGTGTGGACACCGGAGCGCGTAGCTCTTACGGAATGGCAGTATGGAGAACGAATATGCAACAGAACCATCAGCAGCGCAGTTAGTATATTTAAAAAATATTCATGCCGATAAGAGAAAATCAAAGAAAACAAAACCTTTACAAACAGGTATTGTTTTGCTACTATACCAAGTACGACCCCGGGAGGGGTCTTACTATATGGAAACGCCGAAGGTTCCGACTATCGCCTCCCCAGCTAAATTTGTCCGCGAAGTGATTTCGGAACTAAAAAAAACGACCTGGCCGACACGACAGGAAACAATTAAATTAACAGCAATTGTCATTGCCATTTCCGTACTTGTTGGCGCATTTATTGGCATACTCGATACGCTATTTTTACGCATTTCAGCACTCATTTTTAGGAGATAACTATGAAAGACACACAACAGTCACAAGTCCCTCAAGTCGAAAGTCAAAAGAAACAAGAACAAGAGAAGATAATCCTACGCACCGATGTGCCGGAGAATGCCAAATGGTATGTCGTCCATACCTACTCAGGGCATGAAAACAAAGTCGCAACAAACCTCAAACAGCGCATCGAAACCATGAAACTTGCCGATAAAATCTTTGATATCATCGTTCCAACAAGAAATGTCGTAACCGTCAGGCACGGTAAAAAGGAAGAACAAAAAGAAAAAATCTTCCCGGGATATATTCTTGTAAGAA
Organism: uncultured Gammaproteobacteria bacterium; assembly: GCA_964394685.1. Lineage (GTDB taxonomy): Bacteria > Patescibacteriota > Microgenomatia > UBA10105 > UBA927 > CAIJMI01. The sequence continues at coordinate 28,538 of CAYMYO010000011.1, read as the reverse complement.
TGATCCTCGATGACATCTCATGGCTCGCTGTCCGTACCACTCAAGGTGTGACGGCGTTTGTGGGAACCGGTGATAAACCGACGCCCATATCCGCTGTTGAAGTGGCAGCCATCATGAAATTCATGCAAATGGAAGCACCGAAATACAAGACCAGCTTCTCCGTTGGCGAAGCGGTCAAAATAACAGATGGCCCGTTTGCAGACTTCTTGGGATCCATCGATAGCTTGGATGAAGAAAAAGGTAAAATTAAAGTCCTCGTTTCCATCTTTGGACGGGAAACGCCAGTAGAACTGGACTTTTTGCAGGTTGCAAAACTATAACGCAATTTTCTAGCCCGTCTAAACGCTTATTGCAGCGCCTCTAGTTTGGAAAGAATATCTTGTAATGGATTGTATTTTGCAAATGGAATTCCGTAAACCACTTGCGTATGAGAGTCTTGCCTACCTCCGCGAACCAATGACACACATTCACCGCTTTCTGTCATAATCATAGCCCCGGACATACCTTCATCCGATGAGCCTCTAAATTCATTAAATTCAATTTCTCCGCCGTCATAGAGCTTTGTATCTGTTTGGTATTGTAGCTCTGAAAATACTAATCTTCCTCCAGTACTAGTCGGAAATCCGCCGTGATAAAAAATATCACCGCGTTTGGGTTGACCCTGATATGCTCTTAAAATTGGATACTCTGGTCTTGTAACATATCCATCAAATCCTACAGGTTTACGAATAATAATGGAACGGATTGGGTGATATATGCCATTATCGACATCCGATGATCTTGTTACTGCCTGAATCCACCAATCTTCATCTGTGGGTTTTGGGCCGTTTTCAACACCGATTCTTGCGTCAACATGAATATTGGGCGCTTGATATGCGTATGGAAAATGTAAATCTACATCCTTCCAAAATATGCCTTTTCCGACATGTTCCGCTGTTGAGACAACAATATGAGTTCTCGTTTCAATATATACTTGACCGGTGCCAACGGGACTAATCATTGCTCCTGATGCACGCTCCAGCGGTGTTATCTGTATTCTTGCTAAACCGCTTAACATCCAAGGAGGAAGAAGATCAGCAATTCTTTTTCCTTCAGGCAACAGTGTCTGCCGAGTGGTCTCTGCTTGAATCGGTGAAAGATTTAGGTTGGGTGCACATGCCGCAAGCAACCCTCCTGCTACACCGGTTGCTGCTATTCTTATAAATTCCCCTCGCGTAAGTTCTTCTGCCATATATTTAGTGTAGAAACTTATCCACACGCTGTCAATTGAATGGCTTTCTGAGATGACAATAAAATTTTTGTCATTGCAAAAAATGATCCTTTACCCATAAAGATTCTTCTGATATACTCTTTGTTACTCCGTCCGCCAAGGCGAGATGAAGGAGAAATCGGAAAAGATTTCGAACATATGGCGACAAAGAAAATCAAAACCATCATTAAGCTCAACCTCAAAGCAGGAGAGGCAACAGCAGCTCCCCCCGTAGGCCCAGCGCTTGGACAACATGGAATTGCCATCATGGAGTTTGTGAAGGCCTACAACGAACGTACAGCCAAACTTAAAGGTCAAATCATCCCTGCAGTCATCACGGTCTTTGAAGACCGGACATTTACCTTTGTTACCAAACTTCCACCAGTAGCTGCCATGATCAAAAAGATATTTGGCATCGACAAAGCTGGCGACAAGGCAGGACGGGAATCAGCTGGGAAGCTCACGAAAGCACAAGTAGAACAGATCGCAACAAACAAACTTCCTGATTTAAACACAACCAATGTTGAAGCGGCAATGAAAGTTGTCGCAGGCACTGCCCGCAGTATGGGAATACAAGTAGAAGGATAACACTATGGGAAAAGTACGAAAAGTCGCCCTTGGCGATGAAAAACAAGAAAAGGAACAAAAGAGAAAAGCAGAAGCCCGTCGTGAAGGCAAAAAAGCAAAAAAAGCGAGCACCGCGATCGTGGAAGGAACAGAACTCAAAGCGGAAGTAAAAGAACTTCTGGAAAAAGTGGAAAAGGGAGTAGAAGCAGGTAAAGAGTCTAAAAAAAAGAGGGTAACTGGACCTAAAGTCCGCGGTAAAAAATACCAAGAAGCTGTAAAACTCGTTGATAAAACAAAGCTCTACCCCATCACCGATGCCGTTAAACTCGTCAAACAAACTAGTGTTACAAAATTCGATAGTACTGTGGAACTCCATATCAACCTCAATCCCGCAACCTTAGGCGAAAAAACAGACTTTCGAGGCAGCGTCACGCTTCCTCACGGAACAGGAAAGCAGGTTCGGGTGCTTGTTGCTGATGATGCAATCATTGCTGAGATTACGGCAGGAAAAATAAATTTTGATATTCTCGTTGCTCACCCCTCCATGATGCCAAAACTTGCCAAAGTCGCACGTATCCTTGGACCAAAAGGCCTCATGCCAAATCCAAAAACAGGAACCGTCTCAACAGATGTAGACAAACGCGTGAAAGAACTGTCTCATGGTCAAGTCAACTTCAAAACAGAACCGGACAATCCGCTTATCCATATGGCAATTGGAAAAGTGTCATTTGAAGACAAACAACTGACAGACAACATCGAAGCGGTCATTACTGCTATTGGCCGAGGAAAACTATCTAAAATTACCATCTCCTCCACCATGGGCCCGGGGATAAAAATCCAGCCTTGACCGTAACGGTGTTTCTCATATATACTACCCATATCCTAAAGACCACGAGCCAGTAAAAACTGATAATAATTACTCGTCGAGGGAACATATGGCTACTCAGAAAAAAATCGACACCGTCCGCAAAATGGCGGATAATATAACAAAAGCAAAATCCATTGTTTTTGTTGACTACGTCGGGCTCAAACACAAACAACTTGAAGATCTTCGTAAAAAACTCCGTGTGGTCGGAGCGGAATTCATGGTCACCAAAAACAAGCTTCTCGAACGAGCCCTTCGGCAAGCTCAGGGTAAATTTTCTTTCAAAGATTTACATTCGGCACTTTCAAACGCGACGGGAACACTGTTTAACTTTGACGATGAAGTAGCGGGTATAAAAGAGCTTCTGAAATTTTTTAAGTTAGCTGCTGTCGGTAAAGCCAAAGCAGGCTTACTCGGAGAAACCATGCTCTCAGAAGCTGATGTTACCCGCCTATCCAAAATCCCCGGAAAACAACAGTTATTAGGCCAACTAGCAGGCCAACTCATGGACCCAATTCAAGGCCTTCACTACGCGCTTTCTTGGAATATGAACAAATTTGTATGGGCACTTAATAGTATAAAAGAGAAAAAAGGATAAGGAGGTGACAAGATAATTATGGCAAAACTAACAAAAGATGAAATCTTGTCGGCAGTTGAAGGAATGACCGTTCTTGAACTATCCGACTTAGTCAAAGCACTCGAAGAAAAATTTGGTGTTAGTGCAGCGCCTGTTGCAGTAGCAACGGGAGCAGCACCAGCAGAAGCAGTCGAAGCGAAGGAAGAACAGACAGTGTTTAATGTCGTGATTGCCAATGCAGGAGCAACAAAAATTAGCGTTATTAAAGCAGTCCGTGAACTCGTTCCCACATTGGGACTCACCGATGCAAAAGCACTCGTTGATAGCGCTCCAAAAGAAGTGTTAACAGGCGTGAATAAATCCGCAGCCGAGGAAGCAAAGAAAAAGCTCGAAGCAGCCGGAGCGAAAGTTGAGTTAAAGTAAAATTAAAAAAGAGTATATACAGAAAATCCCCCGTAATAGGGGGATTTTTTGTGTTACATATACGTCGCAAAATAATTTTTCTATACAAACTTATCCACAATTATTTTTTCTCCATTGACAATGTGCGACAACAAGTGATATTGTTTGACTGCAAAAGATACATTTTTTTTCTTGCCCCGAAAAAGGAGTCCATATGGCAATGGGTGATGACTGGCCAGATCTATTAACTGTCAAAGAGGTTGCGAAGATCCTCCGCGTATCCCCTCTTACCATCAAACGCTGGGGGAAACGAGGAAAGCTTCCTGCGATTCGTATAAATTCCCGTGGAGACCGGCGATACAAAAAAGAAGCAGTGATGTGGCTTCTCGGCTTACAACAAAAAGGACAGGTCTAAAAAGGAGTTTATATGACAAAAGGAACTATTGAAATGCACGCGACAATAGGAGAATATACCTTACAAATTCCGCCAACTGGAGAAAAAGGAAGGGCTGTTGTGAGAGTGGGTGCGCCACGCGCATGCTGGAAAGCTAATCAGTTTTTTGGAGATATTGCCATACATCACGGTGAATTGGATGCTGATCCAATAACTATCACCATTGATGGAGTTGAAACAATAATTGAACCCGGACAAGAAGGTCAAATCCCAAATAAAAATGGTGACGCTATGCTTATATATAGACACGACAAGCTAACACCGGAAGACACTAAACCGTAACTTCCTGCAGGAGCTTCGCTGCATTCGTGGGGTCAATCACATTGACGTTCAAGCCCGTCCCCAATTCAAATCCAGCCCGATGAATGGCGCGCGGGATAATTCTGATAAACCAATTTACCCCATGATAAATATAATAGTTGAACACAAATGATTCATGCACTTGTTTGAGTGGCACATCCGGTGATTTTAATAGAATACTAATTTTTTTCAATGCCCGTTGAAGAACAACTGCCAGATCCGGAAGCTCTTTATCCCCCACGTCTCCAAACTTTGACCCAACAACTTTTGGCGCAATCCAGACCTCCAACGGCCACTGGGAAAAATCCGGACAATACGTCAAAAAATACGTATTTTCCTCAACAATATTTTGAAACGGCTCAATAGAGACCGCATCCAGATTGATTTGGTGTGGCACGACCACGAGTTGGCTATGCGGATGCTTGAGGGACGCTCCGGCAGGAAATCCATGGTTACAAAATATGAGCACTTGCCCATCTGCCTCATGCGCTCGGTACCTATCGCGATATGCTGTCAGAATTTTTGACACCTGTTCCAAAGGCAAAACATCAATGTCCTTCTCGCAATCCGGACTATGGATAATCACCTCATGGATATCGGTAATGGGAAATTTATTTGGAACAACGCGTACTGACCATCCCTCTTTATCTTTTTCCCCGCCTGCAACGCTATGCGTCCCGCCTGCTTCGATATGCGAAGCATTTCGGGCAGGAGCATTGCGGGCAGGTCCCTCTCCAATCCGATATACCTCAGGTGGCGTCATCGCCTCGTTGCCTGCACAAAACGGACACTCCTTCGTCCCTCGACTTTCGCTCGGGACTTCGGGGTGCACAGCACTTTTTTCATCTGGATATTCAATAGAAATAGGTCTACTGCTACGGACAGGAGAAATAATCACCCAGCGATGCGACCCAATATCCGGAACATACTTTGCCATGATACTAGTGTATCACGATTGACAGATTCTGTTTATTCTTCTACGCTATGAAGTGAAGGAGTCTTTATGAACGAAAAACTCATGCATGGCGTGTGGATTATCATTACAATCATTCTTCTTACCCTTACCTGTTTTTTTGTTCCCTGGAAATTTGTCAATTGGGGCACCATATCGACCCAACCAGCGAGAACCGTAACAGTCACAGGACTTGCAATTAGTAAACAGAAAAATCAAATTGCAACATTTACCGCAGGGGTATCTGCCACGAAAGATAATAAACAGGACGCAACCAATGAAGTAACGACTAAAATCAATGCCATTGTGGAAGCAGCAAAAGCATTTGGCATTAAAACAGAAGACATCAAAACACAATACATCAGTGTCTACCAAAATCAGGAACAGTACTATGAAGATAACCGCCCAAAAATGCGTCCTGGACAATGGAATGTCAGTAATTCCGTATCATTTGTCCTTCGGGATGTGACAAGAGCAAACAGCCTTACCGATGTCTTATCCAAAGCAGGAGCAACCAATATCAATGGCCCGCAATTTTCCATGGATGAGACGACGGATATTGAAAATAGCCTTCTCGGAGAAGCAATCGCCAATGCCAGGAAAAAAGCAGAACTCGTTGCCAGAGGCGCGAACAGGAAACTCGGCAACATCATCAATGTAGTGGAAGGATACAGCATGACGCAATCACGACCCGTCTACCTTGAAGGCGGAGGTGGAGGTGGCGGCATGGAAGCAGGAACTGCAGCAGTTGAAAAAACAGTCACCGTCATGTTTGAACTTAGGTAAACTTAGAAAGAAGCTCTTGTACATACTGTTTGATCTTTATCGTCACAATAACCTGCACAATTCCTTGATGTGGCCCGCCTGCCGGCGAGGCGGGCTGACCATAATATACGACGGATCCAACAGGCGCATACAAAATTGCCGGTAATACGAGTAGATCCTCTTCCCCATCGATAATAAAAAGAGTTGATTTTGGTTGCTTCGACCAATGATCGATTGCGTCCATCACAGTAGTATGAATAAATCCCGGACCACTCACAAAATATAAAATTTCTCGGTTGTTTGTCAATGTATCCCACAAATCCTTTTTCCAATCAAACGCCTGACGCCTTGCCTGAAAGTCGATGATTGCAAGTGTTGGAATAATACCTTGGGAGAGCAAGGTTTCTGTTGTTGTATCTCCAACAGAAATAATTGTTGTATTTTTTACAGGAACTGAAATTAGTTCTTTATCTGGAATGATCGTTCCAATGGGCTTCGTAAGAGTACTGCGCAACGTTTCTGGAAGAATCAATCGTCCATCGTGATCAATTTCCCCGTTACGGATACGTGTTGAAGAAATTCGCTTTGCATCTTGGGCTGGAACCATGGGAACAACAATAATTGCAAGTGGCGATATTCCCTGCTTTGTACGTAATGAATTTATTTTCTTGGCTACTTGTTCCGTTTCTGTTGAAACAACAATAGCGTCGTATGTATTGTCAGTCGTTGAAGGACCGTATGCATCATCAATGGGAACAATCACTGTTCGTCTGAATACCCCTTGTTTTTTCAACCACGCTTCCAACTTTTTTTTTCTCGTTTCATACGTTTTTATACGTGATACTTGATACTTGATACTTGATACGTAGAGGTCTGACGTCAATCCTATCGTCACCTGTTTTCCGAGAGAATATGCTTTCGTAAGCACCGCTTCATGCCCTTTGTGAATATGATCAAATGTCCCACCGACAACAATATGAGAAAACTGCATACTGCCAATTATATCCGACTTTGAACTCTATTTCATTTCTGCTAGGATAGATATATATGGACATCCATGAACTTGCTCGGCATCTTGATTTTGCCAACCACCACCCCAATGCAACAACCAGTGATATCCAAACGCTCTGCAATCATGTTGTAAAACACGGTTTCCATGCGACATTTGTCAATCCCATCCACGTCGCATATGCAAAAAAAATCCTCGGAAAATCCGGAATTGTCGGAACAGTCATCTCATTCCCTCTTGGACAAGACCGGATGGATATAAAAATAACTGCAGCGTTAAAAGCAATCGAAGACGGGGCAGATGAACTGGATATTGTTCCAAACACCGCAAATTTATTATCCGATCCCAAAGGCACATCGTATTTGGAAGAAATGGTTCAGATTGTCCGCGCGATCAGGCAGGAAAATGCAGTCACCATCATCAAATTTATTATCGAAACAGGATATTTGACTGAAGAGCATATCCAAACAGCAGCACGGCTTATTAAAGACAGCGGTGCTGATTATGTCAAATTTGCAACAGGCATGGGACCAAAAGGGGCAACACTTGAAGATCTTGCACTCATCAAAGAAGTGGTGGGGCCGGATATGAAAATTAAAGTGGCAGGAGGAGTAGATACATACGATGAAGCAATTGCGTTTATCGAATCCGGTGTCACCCGCATCGGAACATCAAAAGCAATTGAAATTATTTCCAACACAACGTCCATTTCACCAACATCATCTGAGTGATTCAATAGCTCCCGCAATGCCCTGTTCATTTGCAAATAAATAACTTCCTACAACAATGCGTGTTGCACCTGCATCCCGGACAAGTTTCACTGTTTCCGGTGTAATCCCAACCTCTGCAACAATCGGCAGATCGGGTAAATTGCGATGAATGGTTTTGATCTTTTCAACAGTTTCCGGTTGAAACATGTGTTTGGTGCTGTCGAGCTCTCCGGTCATAACAAGCACATAATCAAGATCTTCCAAATATGGCTCGATAACCTCAATTTCGGTATCTGCTCCAATTGCAAGTCCCACTTCCATCTCAAATGACCGTGCTTCACCAAGAAATTCCCGCGGGTCCTGACACTCAACCTGCGCTGTCACCCGTTTAAAACCTGCTTGGTTAATAGATTTTAACAGTTGCACAGGATCATCAACGAGCAAATGCGCTTCCGCGTGCTTTCCCAGTGTCTGGAGCGGTTTGAGAATGTTTTCAAGTGCAATAAAATCAGCAAAGGTACGACTCGCAATAAGCGTTTCATCTGCAATGTCCAGCTGTATCCAATCGGCATACGGAAGTACCAGCGCAATTTTCCGCGCGAGTTCCTTGGGATCTGATTCAGCAATACCAGGTATTATATCCATGTATCAAGTTTCACGGATTAGAACAAGTGTGTCAAGTACCTGCCCGCAATGCTACGCGCATAGCGTTGCAGGCGGGTCAAGTGGGAAAAAGGTGCTATAGATGCTGAAACAAGTTCAGCCTGACAATCACCGAACATTTTGAAGAGCTACTGCGAGGCTGTCGTATTTCCCGTCCAGCGTTCGGAACGTATCATCGTCCACCAGTCCCCGACCCCAGGCAACGGCCAGATGCGTCCGGACAATAGCTACCATTCCGATTGCATCCATGAGGATATTGCGGCCAAACCGCCTATCAAGACGTGAGAGTCCGTCAGCAATTTTTGCAGCTAAATTCGTCGCACTGTCCAACACTTGTTCGACAATTTCTGCTTCATCGCCTGTTTTTTGCGCGTCAAATGCCTCATGGATATCCATTAAGGCTACATACGCATCCTGCCAGAGTTTATGTTCATGAAACGGAGTTGTCATTGATTTATTTTACCGTATTTTCCTACAAATTACCATGATGAAGCGATGACGAAGCTAATTTTTTGTATAAAGCCACATATTTTTTGGCGCTTTCAACCCAAGAAAAATTCTTCTGCATCGCGGCCCGTACCATTTTCTGCCAAGCGTCCGGCTTATTTTTGTACAAATCTATCGCCTTTTTCATTCCTTCGATTAATTGCCGCGCTTGATATTTCCTAAAAACGAACCCTGTTTTCAAATGAGTGACACTATCAGCCAGTCCTCCTGTTTTCCTCACGAGTGGTAGCGTGCCATAACGCATGGCAATCATTTGGATAAGGCCACAAGGCTCAAATCGGGAAGGAACCAAGAGACAATCAGCGCCGGCATAAATCCGCCGCGCCAGACGTTCATCAAATGTATTGATAAAACGCACATGATCATATGGTTGAATCATTTTTTTTAGTTTCTCTACTGATTTTGGAGAACCAGTTCCCAGAATGACAAATTGAAACTGATCTCTTGGCACCACAGCGAGCATTTTTTCAATCAGATCAAGACCTTTTTGTCTAAATTCCAAACGACCAATAAAACCAAATAAGGGCGCTGTATTTTCTGGAAGTTTCAAAGCACGACGTAAATACCTTTTGTTCTTCGCCTTTTGCACAAAAACTTCACTCTCATTGTACTGTGCTGTAATTGCTTTATCTGTTTGCGGATCCCATACATCCTGGTCTATCCCATTCAAAATACCAACAACTCGATCGGCTCTCCGCTTCATCACTTCATTGATTTCATCACCGTGCTCTATGGTTATCAATTCTTGGGCGTACGATGGAGACACGGTGGTGATCGTATCTGCATATTCAAGAGCTTCACGCATGAGTTTAATTGCCCGACCTAGTTTTGTATCATACACATGAAAAAGTGATGTCGGCAAACCCAGCCGAAGAATGGTCATCACTCCGGTTTCTCCGCTGTATAAATGACTATGAATGGTAAAAATAGTTTTTACTTGTCCCGCTTCCAACGTGCCTACGGAATCCTTGCCAATTTTACGCTGTTCGCCTAAAAGAAGAGGAACAAGCGCTGTATGCCAATCCTGACAATGCACAATATCATACGGTCCACCCAAATCCGTGTTGGAATACAGATAAAATTGGCAAACCACTTTAGAAAAAAAGGCAAACACATCGGCCATATTCTTTGACCGATAACTATGAAATAACGGGTGGCGAAAAAGAAAAACCGGAACAGTACTTCCGGGTAAAAAACTCTTAAAGACAAATATGATTTCTCTCCTGCGGTTAAAATCAGCAGCTAATTGCCCCACACAGGAAACTTCTTTGAGTTTAATTTTTTCATAATATGGCAAGACAACGCAAACAGCAACCCCTAATTTAGATAAGGCCACCGGAAGAGCGTAGCTCACATCACCCAAGCCACCGAGCTTAAAAAGACCCGCAACCTCACTGGTAACAAAAAGAACTTTCATACAATCATTATTTTATTTCTTTAGAACCTGTTGATAGACTGCTTCGTAGCCTGTTACCATTTTTTCAACGGTAAAATGCTCTTCTACATGTTTACGGCATGCTAACCGATCAATCTCTCCAATCCGTTTCACCGCTTCAACCAATCCATCAATTCCTTGCTTTTTGATGACCCACGATCCTTTTCCCGGGCGATTTTCATCATCTGGATCAATAATAAAACCTGTTGCTCCATCTTTCACAATCTCCGAAACACTTCCTCTATTGTATGCAATAACCGGTGTCCCGCACACCATCGCCTCAATCATGACCAGCCCAAACGGCTCTTCCCAATGGATTGGAAACAGTAATGCTTTTGCGCCTCCAAATACACAATTTTTTTGCTTCGAGTTCATAAAGCCCATATCCTTCATATACCCGCTTGCCTCATATGGCTGAATTGTTTGTCGAAAATATGGCAGAAGTTTATATTCCTTAGAACCGACTAAAATTATTTGTGTTTGAGTGGCAATCCCAGTTTTCACTGCATCTTCAACGCCTTTTTCCGGCATATAACGCCCAACAAATAATAAATATTCACCCTCTTGATTATTCAGAGAAAACTTCGACGGATCAACACCGTTATAGACAATACCAGCGATATTAACTATCTGAGCGAGTTTTTTTGCCTGAAACTGACTAACGGCCACATAATTATCTTTCGGAAACATCATATACCGATGGTAGTCTAAATATTTTTCTTCCGGCAGAGGATCATGAACCGTATAAACACTCGGCACGCCTGTAACTTTAGCAAAGTAATGACTGGTAAATTCCAAGAATGAATGTATCATTTCAATGTTTCCTGTTTTTGCATCGTTATACGCCCGTGCTGTTACTTCTAATTCATATTCCCAACGCGCTTGGTTTTTTGCCACACTATTACGAATACTTTGTTTTGTATATCTATATTTCATCGCATATGGTTCATATCTAATCAAATCGATATTCCCCAAATAGACATCATTCTGGTTTAATACAGTATCCAACGGAGCATAAATTCGAACCTTATGACCATGCATGGATAATCCATTCGCTAAATCTATAAAAAGTTCTTTCGGAGCAAAAATTTTTCCCTTGGACAAGGGTTCAAGCATGAGAGCAGAAGGCAATAATAATCCGATTTTCATAAAATATTTTGGTAAATCTGTTCGTAATCACTCACCATTTTTGCAGTTGAAAAACGCGTTTCTACCGCCTGGCGGCAATCGATACGACGCAACGCAGCAATCCTATCTAGAGCTCCTACCATTTCTTCTTCTGATTGAACGATAAAACCGGTTTTCCCGTCCTCAATGACTTCAGGAATTGCTCCTATTGGATACGCAATAACCGGCGTTCCGCAACTCATCGCTTCAATCATCACAATGCCAAATGGTTCCTCCCAGTGAACAGGCAAAAGGAGTGCCTTTGCACCTTGATATAACGCAACGCGCTCTCGAAGTGTTAATTGCCCTTCCGCGTTATGAGGATCCCCGATAAACTGAATTGTTTCTGATAAATGCGGCTTAATTTCACGCTCAAAAAATGCATATGATTCGACATTTCCAACGATTTTGAGCGGCATATGCGCTTTTTCAGCTACACGAATTGCGTCAGTAACCCCTTTGGGGTCAATTTTTTCTCCTAATTCATTCGTAAAAAATTCTCTTATTCGGCCAACAAATAATACATATGAACCTGGAGCTTCTTGAAAACGAAATTCTTTTTCGTCAATACCATTGTAAACTGTTTGCGTATAATGCAACCCTGGATAGAGCTCTTTCTGCCGATTGGAAATCGGAGAAAAATAGGTTTCTGGATAACGAGAAAAAAAATCACCTAATTCTTGCGTCATTTGCGTATGAATTGTTGTAACCATCGGAGTATGTAATTCATCGGCAATAAGAAGCGGTAATACTTCAGGATACATATGATTGTGAATGACATCAAATCTACCTTTGTATTCACGTAATTTCTCAATCATTTCAGATAAATAAATAAGGTGACGATAAAATTCATTCTCAACTTGAGGTAGGTGAAATAATGCTTTGGGAATAACAGGAATTAATTGACCGCTGATAACTGAGTCTCCTGTTCCGAACACTGTTACATTGTGACCATTCGCAACGAGACCTTCTACCAAATTATATACTATCCGTGGACGACCGCCTTTTGTATCTTGAGAAAGTTCTCTTTTAAGGGGGGCTAAAATCGCAATTCTCATGTACTTATCTTACCCCGTTACTCGTTCGCTTGGCAAACTTTTTGTACAAAAGTTCAAACTTATGTCCTATCTTTTCCCATGAAAACTTTGTTTCTACAATTTTTCGTGCGTTTTCTCCCATCTTATTCCGAACATCAGGATTATCCAGAAGATAATTCACCTTTTCCACAATATCAGAAGAATTTCGAGCACGAATAAACAACCCATTCACACCTTCTTTTACTGCCAGTGGAATTCCGCCTTTCCGTGTCACCACAACCGGCGTGTTACAAGACATTGCTTCAAGGATCACAAGTCCCAGTGGTTCATCCCAAACGCTTGGGGCAACAAAAACATCAGCGCGGCTGTAATACGGAACTAATTTCTTAATCCCTGCTCCTTGATGTCCAACCCAATGAATGTTGGTTGCTCCTATTGCATTAGCCTTCTCAACCAAACGATTTTTCTCCGGGCCATCTCCAAGAATGATAATATCCCCATGAATTTTCTTTGCCGCACCAACAAGAAACTCAACACCTTTGTACTTAGTTAATTTCCCAGCAAACAACACCGTTGGTTTTCCGTCCAAATGTAGTTCTTTATCAATAGTATTCCATCCACTATCACTATATACAAATTTATCTATATTCACTCCCCCGGGAATAACGCGGCACTTCTCATGAAAATATCCATGAAAACATTTGACAAACCAATCACGAGTATATCCGGAATTCGGAATTATTTTTTTTGTTCGATACATTGCGTAGTATGTTGCCCGACCATACCGCTTGTCTTTATCTATAGTCGGTAATTCCGATCCATGAATCGTTGTCACGAAATTAATTCCATACAAATCCTTGACATATGCCGCTGCCCATGTCAATGGAAAAGCGTGATGCACATGAATAATATCCGGCTTGAAATCTTCAACAGCTGCAAGAGTCGCATCAAGAAATGTCTTATAAATAGCAGTCAGTTCCAAATTTGTGAGCTGTGTATACAATTTACAATCAGGCCATTCCGGATGTCCGGTAAATGCTACTGGAAAAGGAAGGTGTACGGAATACAATTTAGCCCGATCAATGGGACGATCATCGGGAGCTAAAATTGCAACTTTGTGATTAACACCGATAGTACTTGCCAAATGTCGTGCATACGTTCCTGATCCGGATCCCCAAAATGGAAATGTTTGTAAATAGAGTATTCTCATACCTCTCGTTATTATATCAGAATGTGATTTATCTTGTCATGACAGTCCGAATAACCAGAAAGAAAAATTGAAGAAGGGCGAGCTGCCGTTTCCATCGCCACGGTTCATGGAAAAGTCGATACAACCATTCGATTCCCAATCTTTGCATCCATAAGGGGGCGCGTTTTACTCCTCCTGCAATCATGTCAAACGACCCGCCAACCGCCATAAAAATAACTTCATTATGATACTTGATACTTGATACTTGATACTTGATACTTTCTATATACTGTTCTTGTTTCGGCGCACCGAGGCCCACAAACACTATTTTTGTATTGCTATCAACAATGTGTTTCGCAAGTTTTTCTTCATCCATTTCTTCCGGTTCCAATGCCCATCCATGAATGTTTACATATGATGTTTGAAGAACTGCGAGTGTCTTTTTTCCAACCCCATTCCATCCGCCAACTAACCCTATTGTCCAACTGTTTTTGTTCGCCATTCGAACAAGCTCTTGCATAAAATCAACGCCGGAAATTCGCTGGATAGATACAGATTTCAAAACTTTCATCGCCCAGACAAGTCCTACTCCATCAGGAAGTGCGACATCCGAACGGTTTAACAGTTTCAAAAAATCAATATCCTGTTGCGCATAGACGATCTGTTCCGGATTGGGAGTGACAATAATAAAAGGAGATGATTTTGTTTTTCCAAGAAGATAGTCACGTATTGTTTGAAGAATGTCCTCCCGAGAATTCAACGTGATATTTATTCCGAGGAGTTGTTTTTTAATTAATTTCATAGTATTTTGTCATGCTGAACTTGTTTCAGCATCTTCTGAAAACGGCTGGGATCCCGAAACGAGTTCGGGATGACAATTCATTTGCGACTGACGGATCGTTTATAGAGCTCTATATTTTCCAGTGCTACCCCTGTCCCGCGAACGACACATAATAATGGATCTTCCGCGACATGGCACACAACGCCTGTTACCTGCGTCATGAGTTTATCCAAATTCCGTAGGGTGCTCGTGCCGCCTGCCATGATAATACCTTTGTCAATAATATCAGCTGCAAGCTCCGGCGGAGTATCCTCAAGAGCAGATTTCACACAGCCAATAATTTGATTTAATACCGGCATAATTGCTGTGACCACTTCCCGGCTCGTTAAGGTTATCATTCGCGGAAGTCCTGATACAGTATCACGCCCCCGCACTTCCATCGAACGCGGCTCATCTTCAACAGCAGTACCTATGGTCATTTTAATGGTCTCTGACATGCGCTCCCCGATCATTAGGTTGTAGGTTTTTTTCACAAACTGCGCAATTGCCTCATCAATTTTGTTTCCCGCAACGCGTGCGCTTTTGTGGACAACAACACCGCCAAGAGAAATGACTGCTGCTTCCGTAGAACCTCCGCCGATATCGACAATCATATGACCTGACGCCTGTGCAATGGGAATTTTGGCGCCAATTGCTGATGCAAGCGGTTCTTCAATAAGATACACGACTTTTGCTCCGGCTGATAGTGTTGCGTCCATAACAGCACGCCTCTCGACCTGCGTACAACCCGTTGGCACGCAAATCATGACTTCCGGTTTGAAAAAACGGTTTTTCCCAACAGTCCTATCAATAAAATACGCAAGCATCGCCTCGGTAATTTTATAGTCAGCGATCACGCCGTCCCGCATGGGCCGGGTCGCCACAATATTGCCTGGTGTTCGCCCCAACATGTCTTTGGCTTCATTGCCGACAGCGACAACCCTGGAGTCATCAGCAGTTACCGCAACAACAGTTGGTTCATTCAGAACCACTCCCTCACCAGCAAGCCAAACAAGGGAGTTTGCCGTTCCTAAATCAATACCGATTCTTTTACTGGTAAACAGTGACCATGACACAATTTCCATTCTATCATACATAGCTGTATAATAGGCCACACATTCATTTATGGTCGCATTCAAAAATACCGTTCTAACCATCCTTACTGTCTGTATCATTCTTTTTGTTTCAGGCATCATCATTGCGTATGGCCGGGGATATCGGTTTGATACAAAACAAAAAGCAATCGGGTCAACAGGACTTATCAGTGTAACCTCTGATCCCACAGGCGCAACCATTACCATTGACAACAAAAAAGTAGGGGCTACGAATACCACGGTCACCATTAAACCCGGCTGGTACACGCTGAGTATTTCAAAAGAAGGGTATCAATCCTGGGAGAAAAAAATCCGCGTCCAGGGAGAAGTCGTGGTGTCTACTCACGCAGTACTCTTTCCAACTAATCCATCACTCTCTGCTATTACAACCGGAGGCGTTGCAAACCCAGTCCTTTCTCCTGACGGATCAAAACTTGCCTTTACCATGCCGACAACACCTAATGCAACCAATGGCGCAGAACAAATCAATCGAGGCGGTGTCTGGGTACTGGATCTTATTGATAAGCCGCTCGGCTTGAACCGTGATGCAAAACAGCTGTTAAAGGCAGCTACTCTTGATACGACCAATGCGACCCTTACCTGGTCACCTGATTCCAAAGAATTGCTCATTGATATCCCTGAAACAACATCGTATCTCCTTGAAACTGACAAGCTCAATGATTATGCAAAACCACTGTATGAAAAACAAACCACGACCAACAATTGGGCTATTCAAGAACGAACGAAAGAAAAAGAAAAACTCCTCACACTCTCTCCTGATTTTACAAACGTTGCAACAGGATCCATGAACATCATTTCATTTGCACCTGATGAAAGCAAAATTCTCTATGAAGCAACTGCCGGAGCGACCATTCCCACCATCATCAATCCACCGCTGATTGGAACCAATCCTACGGAAGACAAACGGACGCTGATCCCAAACACGTTGTATATTTATGATATCAAAGAAGATAAAAATTATTTTATAGGCAGCAGCAAAGACCTGGTTCTTCAATGGCTCCCGACAAGTAGACAACTTATTACTGCTGGAAATAACAAAATTGATGTACTGGACTACGATGGAACGAATAGAAAAACTGTCTATGCCGGACCATTTTGGGACTCATTTGTCGCTCCCTGGACCAATGCCAGTAAACTCGTCATTTTAACGAACCTCAACCCGTCCGCTTCCACCCTCCCGAATCTGTATGCTGTAAATATAAAGTAAGCGTCCCTGATAGGAATCGAACCTATATCTGAGGTTTAGGAAACCTCTACTCTATCCAATTGAGCTACAGGGACACTCTTTTTCGTTTTTCTAATCGTTTTTTGAATAATTCTTCTGTATATCCACCTTGATCAACAAATAATTCTTCCATGCGTGTTATCTGTTTTCCCAAAAGATACGTTACTTGGTGGCATAAGGTCAAGAGGGTATTTGCCGCTCGTTCTTGATTTTGAGGTAATTTGGGTTTAACTACTAAGGCACCTAAGGTACTTAGGTTACTTATGTTTGTTAAAACAAAAGCTCGTTTTCTAATCGCGCCAATGCGTGAATCTGTCTTTACCCAGATGGTTAAATTCCGTTGACGAAGAAAATCTTCATAATCTGCAGTTAATTCTTCAAATGATGCATTTGCGACTCCTAAGAGTTTAATTTCTCCTTTTTTGGACGTTTTACTTTGTCCAACGCCCTCGATGATATTCTGCTTTCCGGAACGGGCGGCTTGCACCATTTGATCGATGGTTCTTCTTTGTGGGATAGTACCTAAGTCACTTAAGGAACTTAAGTTGCTTAAGAAGGTCATACAAAATTCAACTGTCAAATCATGAATAATTTCTGCATATCGGTATGTTAGAAGATATTTATGTTTGGGCAGCATATCGTCAGTGTACCATAATCATGGTAGAATACATGAAACGGGACGTAGTTCAGTTGGTAGAACGCACGGTTCGGGACCGTGAGGTCGGCGGTTCAACTCCGCCCGTCCCGACAAATAACCCATAGTTTCCTCTTTTCCCTCCTAGCTTCCGATGTAATTTTGCGGTATAATAGCCCAATCATGAACCTATCTTTCAAACCGCAACACATCCCCCTTGAGGAAAAACCAATTCAGATTATTTTAGCTTCCCAGTCCGTTGGGAGAAAAATGCTTCTTGAAAAGCTTGGTCTTCCATTTCGAACCATTGTTTCCAATGTCGATGAGGATGCAATCAAAGACATTGATCCGGTCAAAACCATCAAACGCCGAGCTCTTGCGAAAGCCGATGAAATTATCAAGAATCCACGGGTATTCAACCTCCCTATTGATAGCCGGTCTCTCATCATTGCTGCTGATTCTATGGCAATCTTAGGCAAAAAAACATTCGGAAAAACGGAATCCAGAAACGATGCGCGGGAGATGGTCAAAGAACTCATGGGAAAAACCCACATATTCGTAACAGCAATCAAAGTATTGTATTTGCACGGACTGACCGTCAAAAAATCCTGGGATGCAGTGTCTAAAACAAAAGTATCCATGAAAAAAATGACCAATCCTGAACTGGACCAATATACCAACCGATATGATTTCTCCCGGTTTGCTGCAGCCTACACGATAAATGAAGCGCCGTGGGATCTCGTCACCAAAATTGACGGAAGCTACACCAATGTCATTGGACTTCCATTTGAAATAATACTTCCTATATTTAGAAAACTGGAGATTATTAAGTAAAAGTAACTTGTCATCCTGAACTCGTTTCAGGATCTATGAAAACGAACTCTGGATGCTGAAATAAATTCAGCATGACAAAAAATCAAAACAATAGTCCAATCTCTTTGGCTGTAGCCTCAGCACTATCACTTCTGTGGACGACATTGTGCGGTTTATCAACCCCAAAGTCTCTTCGGATCGTGCCGGGAGCAGCTTCAACTGGATCTGTCACCCCGCAGATATCAAAAACCTTCTGAATCGCGCCTTCCCCTTCTAAAATCATGGCCACTACCGGCGTTTCCATCATTAGTTCACAAACAGAGGGAAAAAATGGCTTGTCTTTATGATGAGCATACCAAACATCAAGAATTTCTTGCGTTAATTGCACCATCTTCAAATCAACAACAGTCAATCCTTGTGTCTCAAACCGTTTGATAATCTCACCGATAATATGCTTTTTCACGCCATCGGGTTTAATCAAAACAACTGTTTTTTCTATCATAAAATTCCTTTCTTATATCGTTAATAATTGTATCAATGTTTCATCTTCCGGTCTATTCCATACAACTGCTAAATTAAGGGTTTTGGGAATGATATATGTTTTCACCATGCTATCTATTTCCTGTTTTGTGACCGATTCAATGCGCTTCACATAATCAGACAAGGTCATAATCGGTTGATGATACATTTCCTGACGACCATACCATTCATTCATAAACTCCGGATCTTCCGCGCGAAACGCTATCATGGTTTTCAAGCGTTTCACTGCAACGCGTACTTCTTCTTCTGTAACACCTTTCTCAACCACCTTGGTGAGTTCTTTCATGATCGCCTGCACCGCAACAGCAACTTTTTCTGTTGCAACTCCTGCGTAAATAGACCAATTCCCTACGTCTTCATAATGATCCGCGCTCGATCGGATAGCATAGCAAAGCCCTCGTTTCTCTCGTATTTCTTTAAAAAGGCGTGACGTAAAAGAAACACCAAAAAGTAAATTAAAAATATTCCATGCAAATCGCTCTTCACTCCCTCTGGCAATGGTCCGAACTCCAAGAGTAATATGGGCTTGTTGCGCATCCGGCTTCGTGAGTACGCGAACTGTTGGTATATCTTGTTTCTCAATAACTTTTTCTATTTCCCCTGTTTTTTTATTTTGTATCGCTCCAAACCATTCTTCTACCTGTTCTTTGATATGGGGAACCGTGTCTATTTTTCCGGCCAGTATGACGACTGTCCGTTCTGGTTGATACCATGTATCGTGATATGCTTTAAGTGTCGTTGCATCACTATCTCTTAACGACTGCTCTTCACCGATAATCCGCATCCCAAGCTTTGTTTTTGGATACAACATTTGATGAAACGCTTCGCCCACTTTCATCGCTGGTTCATCTTCATACCGTTTCATTTCCTCAAGTATCACATTTCTTTCCTTATCTATGTGCTTCTGTTCCAGCCTTGGAAATAGCGCAAGTTCTTTATTTATCTCAAGTCCCGATTTCCAATCTTCAAAAAGCACCTTGTTGTGGTAACAGGTAATGTCAATATCCGTATATGCATTTTGTAATCCTCCTAACCGTTCGATAAAATTGACGTCATCTGTGGTGGGGTATTTTTGTGTTCCTTTAAAGACTATATGCTCGAGGAAATGGGATATTCCGTTCGTTGTTTTTTCTTCATATCGGCTCCCAACCCCGACCATAACACTGGTAGCGACGCTTTCAACTCCAGAAAGTGGAATAAGGAGAAGTCGTGCGCCATTCGGAAGAATTGTTTTTTGAAACGGAGTATTTTCCATGCTTTACATCATAGCACAATTTGTTTATTTGATACATAATAGTTATATGACCCCAGATGAAATTCGCGAAGACATAGAACTTGCTGTTGTTGGACTCATCAAAACAAAACTTGCTGACGGCACCATGACAGAAACGCGAAGCCAGCAAATTTCTCAACTGATTCTTGATACGCTCAAACCCGGTATGTCTCTTGAAGAATTGTACAAAGCCATATTTACCCTTGACGACACATGTACGGAACTTTCTCCTATCGTTCTTCCATACGCCAAAATATACGAACAGAATATCGCGAAAAAAGCAGGCGATATCGTATCTAGTTATATTAAAGTCGGAAAATACGATGCTGCGATACAACTTACCGATGACGTAGTCCATGAAAACGTCAAACTCCAGTGGCAGGGATCGGGAAAACCGTAACTTGCATTCTATAGGCTCTTCTGCTATACTCACGCTCCATGAAAACACTCGCTATAGGACTACTCGCTTTAGCTTTTGGGGGCATAACTAGACCGCTCATTCCGGCTACCCGGCTTGAAACAAGTTATCTTGTTTCCCAAACGCAACAATATATTACTTCTCTCATAAACCCGCAAAAACCGCTTCCAAAATCAACACCGGTTATTTTTAATCCCCTTCTTGATGAAGCCGGCAATGAAATTATCCCCTCAGATACAAATTTCTCTATTATTGTACCGAAAATCGGTATCAACGCAACAGTCATCCCCGCTGTTGACCCTGCCAACTATGATGAAGCGCTCCAAAAAGGTGTTGCCCATGCCTCAACCAGCTTCTTTCCTAATGAAAACGGAGCTGTCTATCTCTTCTCCCATTCCACCAACTACGAATGGTTTGTCAAAGACTTAAATGCAGTATTTTACCTCATGAAAAATCTCGAGGCAAAAGATCTTGTGATCCTTGTATATAAAGGAACACGATACACCTATGCCATCACAGAAAAACGTGTGGTAGCACCAACAGAGATATCGTATGTTGCTCCTATTGAAGGCAAAAAAATGCTCATTCTTCAAACCTGTTGGCCACCTGGTAGCTTTTCTGAGCGACTTTTGGTCTTTGCAGACCTTATTGACATAGCCTATAACAAGTGATATACTGCGCGTCTTGCCATCATATAGATGGATTTTTAAATAAAATTATGAAACAAACTTTTTTTGTTCTAGCAAGCATCATACTACTCTCATCTGCATTTTTAGCAGGCACTGTGAATGCCTATTCCTATGGAAACGGGACTACGGTTCCCGCAAACCTCACCATAAATAAAGAAGTAAAAAACCCTATAACAAACGGTTTTGTTGAAAACCTCGGATCAACTGACCCAACATTTTCTCCTGGCGCAATAGTAACATTTAAACTTACAATCAAAAATTACAGCGGAGAAACATTCAATCCTGTTGAAGTTGTTGACCAATTTCCTGATTATTTAACCTATGTCGGATCAACAGTTACTGGAACCTATGATGCTGGAAAACGACGCCTTGTCATGAAACTCGAAAACCTCATTGCCGGAGAATCTCGAACAATCGAAGTAACTGCAAAAGTATCTGAACGATCAGCCTTTGCATCAAATCGGGATTTCTTCTGTGTTTCTAACTATACCAAAGCAACGGCTCCAGCCAGACCAAATGGAGATGATGACAATGCAGAACTTTGTGTCACCACGCGGGTAAAAGGTGCTGAAAACTTGCCTGTTGCGGGATTTAATGATTTTGCAACCATACTCCCTTTCCTGTCACTGGGAGGCATTGGATTGGTACTGCTTAAAAAAACAAATACACATAGATCCTGAAACAAGTTCAGGATGACAAACACTATTCCTGCCGGTGATAGTGAATAAATATTTAACCGGCTGAATGGCCGGTTTTTTTGTAGATTCGTAGTTTTTTCGATTCATAGAGAAAAAACGTACGAGATACGACACCCGAAGGGTGTGTGGATTGCTCTTTAAAATTTAATTAACCTGTGTTGAAACAATAAAAGGAGGTGGTTTCACTCCGACCTTTTCTTCCAATTGTTCAAGACGTCGATGATGATAATTCGTTTGTCGATCAAACACACGAACACTTTCTTCGTGTGACGTTCGAAGTTTTTTGAGTTCCTTTTTCACTGTCGATATATCTTTTTTTATAGAAGAAACATCAGTTTTTA
>CAYMYO010000011.1:0-6024 GCA_964394685.1 uncultured Gammaproteobacteria bacterium | reverse complement strand
ATGAAGAAACATCAGTTTTTAATGAAGAAACATCAGTTTTTAATGAAGAAACATCAGTTTTTAATGAAGAAACATCTTTTTGAAGAGGTTCTATTGATTTTTGCATCACTGATTGAATTTGATTCAGATCATTCTTGGTTAACATATGTTTCTACTCTACATCGTGAAACTATATGCGTCAATACATCATTTGGTGTCAGAAATGAGAGTGCGTTTAAGGCAGGAAATGCACTCTCATTCCCGATACCAACTGGTACTCGGAAAGAAGATTCGCTTCTCTTGCACATTGCGTGCATACGAGCAACAACATCTTCTTGCTCTTTAACAAGGCATACAGGGAAAAGTTATTCGTTTTGATTCAAAGAAAAACGAATTACTTAGACCTGTCCCGCAACAATCGCTCTTTGAGCCGCATCCGCCAACTGGCGAGATAAGGCGAAAAGGAAGATGTGTGGGGCAGGGAAAAATTACTGTTTAATATATTTGGTACGGGTCGGTTGGCAAAACGGTCGTTTCTGGGAGCTTGTCGTTATCCTCCAGATAATTTCAAGGCTAAGCCTTGAAATGAAAATTGAATGGGTAACCTTTCGGGACTTTCAGTGTACCCAATCGCGGTTCTCTTTTTATAAAAATGGGATCGCAGTTGGGTACACTGTACCTAAAAACCTAATGAAAGGAGAATGGAATGGATTATTTGAGAAGGAAAAAAAAGAATGATCGAAGATGGCAAGTCTTTATTGCCATCCTAGTAGTTATATTCATCATCTCAATGATTGCCCAATGCAATTGGGCGATCCACTAAATCGGAGGAAAAAATGATTTCTATGCCCATGTACGTGTATGTTTTGACTTTGGTCTCGGCTGGAATCGTCTGCGTCGCACTCTATGATTTCATCATTGCAGCAATTCACAACAGGTATTCCAACCCCTGGACCGACCAACGGAACGCCCCGATTCGCCTCATTGTCTGGGGTGGGTTAGGCTTCCTCGTAGTCGCCGGCTGGATCGCGCTGTGGAGTGTTCTTGCCGCCGCCGCGCTGGTGGTCACTGAAGCACTAGTGATTACCGGAGTATTTTGGTGGCGTCACACGCATCACGCGGCCCCAGCTCGCTCAGCTCCTGCAAAAGGCAAAAAGTGAGGTTGAGATGAAAAAGATTTGGATTGTTGTAACTGTTCTTGCATTGGCGATGCTGGCATGCTCGCTAAGTGACATAGGTGTTAATATCTCTAACCCGACCACCGCAACCGGCACGCCGACCATCGAAAGCGGCACCGTTGTGACCACGTGCACCACCATCCTCGAAGATGAAACCATCATCTTCAACGTAGGAGAAACTGTAGAACGCACGATTGCCAACGGCCAAATCGCCGTGATCACCTGCGATGGCGACAAGATCTCGGTTACATACCGCGAACCGACGCCGACGATCCCGCCGACCGCGATTCCGGCCAGCCCGACGCCGACGCTGCAACCCAGCCCGACGGCTACACTGCCGTTCCAGCCTGCATCCTGCACAGAGCAGATGCTCGGGCCTTGGCAACCGCCAGCGGACAAACCTGCATATGACTACATCCAGATCAACACCGAATTTGTTGATTCGGATTATCTGGTGAGTCTGTACTACGAACGCGCTATCACTTTAAACAATTGGCTCGTTCAGCAAGGCGATGGACGCGGCACGGAAATCGTGTACACAGTGCGCACCAGTGTTGACGAGGTCCAGTTCAATGACCCGCGCCAAGGTGTTGCATGGCGGCTGTGCGCTCATCCCGATACGCAACTTGCGGCTGAAGCTCAACAGCATGCAACAAACATTGCTGCTGATCGCAAATGGCTGCGCGTTTACAACGTTAGCGACTTGTGGATGTCCTTGCAAACCGGGGATGCAGAGCTCATCAAGCTCATCAAATGCATTACCCCTGCAACCCAAGGAATCCCCGACTGCCACGCGCCATAACCATATTTACCCTGTAATGCCTATACCCGGACCTCTGTTCTTTGTCCTCTCACGAGGAAACAAACAAAGAACATGTCCGGGAGTATTTTTTTACTTATGAAAAAAACAATGCGTACACCACTTGTCTCCGTCATTATGCCTGTCAAAAACGGGTCTCGTTTCATGCACCACGCTATAGACAGCATCCTTTCTCAAACATACAAACACTTTGAACTTTTGATTATCGACGACGGATCCAAAGATGCCACGTGGGATATCATGAAAACCTATCAAAGAAAACATCCGAAACATATAAAAATATTTCATCTTGAAACAAGTGTTGGCGCATTTGCCGCTGCCAATGAACTCTTAAAACACGCCAAAGGAACATATATCGCGCCAATGGATAGCGATGATATCAGCAATCCGGAGCGACTCGAAAAAGAAGTACTCTTTCTTCAAAACAATCCTCACATCATTATTGTTGGATCTGACGTCGCTATTATCAATACGCGCGGACAAAAAACAGGAACAAAACGTCTCCCGCAAACACACGCACATATATATAAACAGTTTGCATTTATCAATCCCATTGTCCACCCATCCTGCATGATAAACAGGTCAAAACTTTCAAATCAAAAACGGCTCTATGATACGAAATATGGTGTGAATAGTGACTATTCAACATTTTTTGAACTATTAAACTATGGACATTTTGCAAACATCCCTGAATACCTGCTCAGATACCGCGTCCATGAAACAAATTCATCATTACGACACATCAAACAAACTTTTCTGCGAACGATACAGATACGATTCCATGCTCTAGAAAAATTGAATTATTCTTTCCCGATATTGGCGTTTCCCGTCATGTTGCTACAGTATCTCGTAACTATTCTCATTCCCGAACGAATCCTGTATACGTTATACTTATTCCTGCGGGGAATGCGGGCAGTAACGGTAAGAAAAACATTCCGTCTGCCCTATGATATACCTCGTGCAATCCGCTATGCGCTGGCTATTGAATAAACACCGTTCTTACTGGCCGATAGGCATTCTTATTCTTTTTGAATGTATTGTATTTCTTACCAACTACACTCCTGGCACTTGGCTTTTGGGCTGGGATAACGTCATGCCCGAATTTGATTTCAAAACGAATATCATGAGGAATCTTGTCGGTGTCTGGCAGGAATACAGAGGAGTAGGACTGTACGATGGTATGTCTCATATAGCAAATACACTTCACACGCTTACTCTTTGGGGACTATCATCCATCTTCCCCACTAATATGCTGCGATATGTATTTACTCTCCTTATGCATCTTCTGGGCGGAATAGGAATGTATGTTTTAATAAAAAATCATAAACAACACAACATCATTGCTCTTTTTGGCGCTCTATTTTATCTTTGTAATCTTGCGACAATTCAGATGTTTTATACACCACTTGAATCATTTGCTATCCATTTTGCAACACTTCCATGGCTTGTTTGGAGTACGATAAACTTTTTGCAACAAAAAACAAAACGTACCTATTGTATCTTTCTACTTATATGCCTTTGGGTAAGTAGCCAATTTTTCATTACAACACTCTTTCTACCTGTCTGTATTGTTCTTCTTGTTTGTATAGGTATCCACCTCAAAAATAATTTCAAGAATAGTATTTTGTTATGGTTTGGGTTTATTCTCATCAACAGCTATTGGCTTTTTCCATATATCTATGGCATTTTTCAAAACGCCCCAATAATTGCATCCGCAAAAATAAACCTCATGAGTTCCGGTGAAATTTTTGCTCGAAACAATGAATTCGGAACGCTTTCTGAAATCTTTCTTCTCAAAGGGTACATGTTTCATGCAACTGATGTACTTAAAAATGGCTCCGTGACGTGGCTTATGGGAGCATGGAAATATCATTTTTCCCAAAATGTAACGATTATTCTTGCGTACATTCCTGCATTTTTTGCACTCATCGGTCTTATTGTTGGATATTTTCGAAATAAACGACAAACACTTCCTTATATTCTCCTTTTTGGTATTGGCATGCTGTTTCTGGGAACTGATACTTCTGGTATCCGAGAAATAAATCAGTTTTTTCGAACTCATATCCCCTTTGTAGGAGAAGCACTCCGGTTTTCATTTACTAAATTTAGTATTCTATTCACTTTTGCTTACAGCGTATTGTTTGCGTATGGATTAAGTCACATATGTACATGTATTTCTCGTAAAAACAAATTGATTGTTTCTGTCCTCACAAGTTTACTGATTGCTCTCTTTGGGTATCTTTATTATCCGATAGTTACTGGTAACTTTTTTTATTCTCAACTCCGCATAGCTCTTCCTCATGAATATCTCCAACTTTTTTCCTATATGCAAAAACAAAATCCAAATGGAAGAACCGTCCTTTTGCCACAACCCGATTTCTGGAGTTGGAAATACTACAACTTTGGCTATCGTGGATCAGGATTTATCTGGTACGGCATCCCGCAATCGACGCTTGACCGCGCATTCGACCCGTGGAGCAATGTCAATGAAAACTACTACTGGGAGTTGTCGAAAGCGTTATACAGTAAAGACAAAAACGCGCTCGACGCAGTATTTTCAAAATACGATATCACCTATATTCTTCTGGATGAAAACCAAATAACCACAGGAAACAATCGGGCTTTATTTATCGAAGAAACCAAAAAATTACTTTCAACAATGGATGGCATTGAACTCACTCGTCAGTTTGGCAAACTGACCGTGTATAAACGAATAAACAATAATAACTCAACGCATATAACCATCGCAAAAGATTTCCCTACGGTTTTTCCCCCATATCTTTGGACAGATAATGATAGTGCTTTTCAAAAAAATGGCGCATACATAGCAACAACCAATCCAAACGCTGATATCGTTTATCCGATCCGATCGCTTTTTTCCAAACGCACGGCACTCACTGAGCTTGATGAAAGAGTAGCGACATCTTCAACACGTGTTGCCGAAGCAACCATCAGCGGATTACTCACCACAAAAACGGTTACCGACTGTAAACCCTTGAGTACTGGCCACACGAAAACGAGTATAGAAAATAACCAATATTTGCATCTGGAAAGCACAAATAACCGTCTCTGTGTGAATTTTGGCTTTCCTCATTTATCCCATGCAACCGGATATATCGTAAAAGTTATCTCTCGAAACGTCATGGGAAAACCGCTCACGCTGGCCTTGATTAATCAAACAGCAAAACATACGGAATTAGAGGTGCCGCTGCCATCATCAGATTGGAAAACTCACTATTTGATTCTCCCTCCGCTTTCAAAAGACGGAAAAGGATACAGCGTTTATTTATCAAATGATTCCAGCGGAAATCAAATAACAATAAATGATATTGCGCGTATAGAAGTGTACACGTTTCCCTATGAACAACTGATTCATGCGAAAAATAGTACTGTTCAACAAATTAATCAGAACATACAGCCGATTTCTGTTTCTCACCCAAATCCAGCTTTTTATCGTGTAACAATGCCAAAAACAGCTTCTAAAACAACGCTTATTCTGAATCAATCGTATGATAAGGGTTGGGTTGCATTTCTCTCAGGAAAACCATTAAAAAATCACGTACTAGTCAACAACTGGGCAAATGGGTGGATGATAGATGCGCTTCCAAACAATACAACAATTATCATCTTTTTTGTGCCACAGCTTCTTGAATGGATAGGCTTTCTCTTGATTCCCATTCCGTTTCTTCTTATGATACGCAAACGAAGCATATGAAGCGAATTCCAAAACAGCTCATTCAAGCAATCGCAATCATCCTTGCCGGTCTCGGACTTGGCATTATCAGCTATCAGCTCAAACCAAAACCGCCCGCCCCAACTCCAACATGGCAAGAACAAACACTACCCCTATCTGATATCGAACAAGCAACGATGTCCGGCGATTTTACACAAGAATTCCAACGTGCGCTGGAAGAAGACAAAACACCGAAAAAAATACTCCCCATTTGGTCACTCGATGTGCCGTCAAGTATGGCTGGGGACATCATGGCGCCAACTGTCACAATCAGCGGTGGGCTATCGGAAGGCGCTACAATCACCTACGCAAAC
>CAYMYO010000010.1:0-38846 GCA_964394685.1 uncultured Gammaproteobacteria bacterium | reverse complement strand
TGTTCATCTCTGCTAAAACCAAGGAAGGAATCGAAACCCTCACCTCCACACTCCTCCCGCACATCATTCAAGAGAATAGGTAATTAAAAATATTTCGCACCCGGTATGTGTAAGTGTGTAACTTTTTATCAATCATGAAGCTAAAAGAGAACCGTCCCTTTACACTTTACACTCTACACACACCCGGTGTGTGTAATGTGTAAATCAAAGTATTCTTTTTTCCTTTAAGCTAACGTAGCTGTGTTTTGTAACTATAATATGGTCTACAACCGAAATACCAAGAATTTTTCCAGCCTCGACAAGCCGTTTTGTGGTGATAATATCATCTTCTGATGGCGATGAATCGCCAGATGGATGATTATGAGCAACTATAACATGCGAAGAGTGATTCAAAATAGCTTGACTAAAAATCTCTCTTGGATGAACGAGACTAGCATTTAACGTTCCGACGGATACTTCATCCACAATTAAATTATTTCGGGTATCAAAACAAAGAACCACAAAATGTTCTTTTGATTTTTTTCCTATTTTTTCACGAAGGTATTCAAATATTGCCTGAGGTGAATCGATCAACATTTTAGGCTTAATTTTTTCTTTCGAGTATCTTTCAGAAATTGCTTGAAATAATTTTATGCCGAAGGCATTAAATGGACCAATACCTTTAATCTGTTGCAATTCATCAATTGTTGAATCAAGAACACCAGTTAATCCCTTAAATCTAAGAATAACTTCCTTGGCTGGTTGTTTGCAATCTTTACGCGGTGTACCAAGTGTTAAAAGAAGTTCAATAATTTCATAATCTAGAAATCCGTCTAACCCAGATTGTAAAAATCTTTCCTTTAGTCGTTTTCTATGCCCTTCTCCTTTATTTCTTTCTGAAGTATTTTTACTTTTCACACCTTCTCCCATCAATGTGTAAAGACACACCATCGTCAACGTTACTATAGGAAACATTCTGTTTTGTATTGACACTTAATGAATTCCTAAAGTATTCTTGAGTTTCTGGATCGGTACAATAAATGTAGCAACCTTTCATACCGCGAGTCATAAGTGTTCTATAGGTATTTTTTATAATCATGTCAGCCATTAATCCCGCTTCGGTTGGGTTTTCTTTCATCTTTGCTTTAAGACCTTTTATAGACAAATCTGTCGAAGCTCGTTTTGTTGCATCAGTAATAACCTTACCACTTCGTACTATCAAATCTGGTCCAATAATAACCCCAACATAATCTAATTCAAGACCCTGACAGGTATGAATACACCCAACTTCTTTCACTGAATCGGGATGAACTATCCACGCTTGACCGTGTGCATTTAAATTCCAAGTTCCGGCATAATCACCTATTACAATATCTTTAAGATTTGGGTTATTTTTACTTATCCATTTCCAACAATAACCTGCTACTATACGCGCTTTATTATTTAAAATGTTCTTTTGAATAATTTTTTGGTGTATTAATGTCGGATTGTCCATTACTTGAAAATCGAAATTAATATCTTTAAACGTATCATTAGCTGTTTGCTTAATCTGTAACAGATTATCTACCCATGCCAAATATCCATCTGATCCATTGCACCTAAATTGAGACACAAGTTCGAGATTATGAACTTTTGCACCTAAAACATTGGCCCATTCGATAATCACAGATTTTTTACCAATATCTTTTAATGTGACTCTTTGATCTTCATCAATGAAAAAAACGCTAAATTTAGCAGCACTTATTAATTCTTTGATTTGATTATCGCCCAAATGATTAAATAAACCGGATTTTGCATTAAGTCGATGAGCCTCATCAATTATTAATGAATCGAATGTATTAGATTCAATATTATAAAAAGACCCAGAGGAGCTGAATAGATTAGCAATTCGTGTTTTTGTAAATTTACCGGATAGTTTAATTTGATAGACTTCCCGTGGAGCAGAATTTTTTGTAACGTACTGTGTGACATCCCCTCGCTTAGTCAACTCTGTAAGCAAGTTTATTGCAACGATGGATTTTCCAGTACCTGGACCACCTTCAACTATCAAAACGTTTTTATTCGTTTCACTTGATTCTTTTGCAAGCTTCAACGCCGTCTCATATACTAACTTTTGATCATCTATTAGAATAAATTCTTGATTCCCTTGAAGCATTGAGGCTAAGTAATCAACAAGAGCTTTTGATGGTCTAATTTTTCCATTTTCAATTGCATATAATACATCACCTTTATCTCCATACTTAACATGTTTTATTAAAAAATTTTGTAGTTTTAGTGCATCCGGTAATAAAAAAACTGGAGCCTTATCCGTATATTCCTTATAAAAAACATTTGTTATAACATCGTCTGGTTCATAATTATGCAAGTAGGCACAAGGCACTAAGGATATATCTTTTTCTTGTACATTTGCGTTGTAGTCTTCCAATAAAGTTGCATATGACCAAACTTGATATGAGGGGTGACTGACCTCTCCAAAAAATTTAGTATCGACAATCCCATCTTTTTCGGTCACTTGAACCCCATCGCTCCACTGTTTAAGCTCAATAATAACCGCAGTTCTTCTATTATCACTATTCATGCCAGTTAGAATAAAATCAATTCGCTTTGATGTTTGTGGGATCTTGTATTCAATAGCAACACCAGCATCATCAGGTATTTCTGAATTGTTAATTACATTACTCATATAGGGCATCGAATGGCGCCAAGAATCTAGTTGACTTTTGCCAGTTGAATGACCAAGCTCACGCACAAAAGAGGCAAGAATCCGTTTATCAACATAGCCGGAAAGCACATCACTCAAAAATCCTCTTTTTGTAGAAGAATAGACAATCATATTATTTTAACGCCGTGTACTTTTTAGCATTACCCTTTGCTTTCCCAACCGGATATTTTTCTTCGTTTTTCCTAATCTTCTTTTCTAAAGCTTCAATCATATCAATTTTTAAATCATGACTCATCAACAAAATCCAATATAAAACGTCAGCCAATTCATCTCCAATTTCTTCCTTATGTTTAGAAATATATTCTTCTATTTCTTTTCCATTTTTCCATTGAAAATGTTCCATCACTTCCCCTGCTTCCAACACAAGCGAAAGTGAAATATCTTTAGGATTATGAAACTTTTTCCAATCACGTCGATCACGGAAGTTAATAATTTTCTTGGTAAGCTTTTGAAGATCAGTCATACTTGATAATCTGTATTTTACCTCTTCAAACGGGAAAATGCACGAAAGAGTGTTACGAATCCACGACCACACCAATAAGAATTTCCGGATCGACGAAGGGGTAGAGTAAGGCAAGATTTTTTACATTTGATTTGTCATAGTCACTTATGATTTATTTTTTCCTATTTTTCTCCATCTCTAAAATCTTCTTCACCTCGCGGTCAAAGTCGGAAACATAGTTCTCATCCTGCTCTTTGCGATATTTTTCATATTCCTTCAATGCCTTCTTTTCCGCCTGCTTCGCGCTCACTGTGCCGGCAGTATGCAATAACTTTTTTTCCGAAATGGTCAAAAATTCATCCAATTTCCTAATCCAGTCCTGCATTTTCATC
Source organism: uncultured Gammaproteobacteria bacterium (assembly GCA_964394685.1). Lineage (GTDB taxonomy): Bacteria > Patescibacteriota > Microgenomatia > UBA10105 > UBA927 > CAIJMI01. The sequence goes on along the minus strand of CAYMYO010000010.1, from coordinate 35,311 downwards.
AAACGTCCACTCGTGGCTTGCAATTCCGCAAAATCAATATAGAGCGAAACAATCAGGTTTAGCTTATTTATTTCAGCTTCGGTCAAATAATTTTTCGCGATGACAATATCGTTCGCAGTAATATAATCGCTTTTAAAACTGGTAAGCCCCATTAGAGGTCTTTTACTATCAGCGCGCTGCGCAATAATTTCCGCCGCCGTACAGCCATGCACTGCGTAGTGCATCTTATTTTGCACAGTGGCAAAGAATTTTTGCGTCAACTCTGTGTCAACCTTATAATCAATACTCGTCGCGTAAATATCAGTCACCTTCTGATAAAACATTCGCTCGCTACTCCGGATGTCCCGCACCCGTTGCAGCAGTTCCTGAAAATAACGCGCACGTCCACCACCCTGTTTAAGCCGCTCGTCATCCAGCGTAAAGCCCTTAATCAGATATTCTCGCAGTCTCTCTGTCGCCCATTTGCGAAATTGCGTTCCCCGATAAGACCGCACACGGTAACCGACTGCCAATATTGCATCAAGATTGTAGTGTTTTGTATCATAACCCTTACCATCTATGGCAGTTATTCGGAAATTCCTAATAACTGAATTTTCGTCCAGCTCACCACTTTCAAAAATGTTTTTTACGTGCTCATTGACTGTAGGGATGCTCACGTCAAAAAGCTCAGCAATCAATTTTTGTGTCAGCCAAACATTCTCGTCTTCAATCCTAACGCGGATTTTTTGCTCATCACCAATCACTTGATAGATAGCAATTTGTGGTTTTTTAGTTTCTTTTTTCATAACGTTTTAATCAAATCTTCTCATGAAACATGAGGAATATATCATCTATTTTACCTCTTCAACCGTAAAAACGCACGTGATTAGCATAATAGAGTAAGTTGTGTAATCGTGTAATCGAGAATCGGATTGCAAAACGGAGAAAAAGAGGTATACTTGCGGTGCAGTGAATGAAATATTAACGGTTAAAGAAGCTGCCCAATTCCTCAAAAAACATCCCGGTACAATCCGCCGGTGGATTATCAGTAAAAAACTGAAAGCCCGCAGGATCCCCGCCGGAGGTACCGGCGTATTTGTCATCCTCAAGACCGATCTATTAGAGTTTTCGATAGAAAAAATAGTACGGCTGGAGAGCCGCGCGAAAAAATTGAACGAAGTGAAATCCCGCTCCGCGGGAGCAGCTAAAAAAGTTACTCCACATTCCAAACAGGAATCCCTCCTGATCTAAAATCTCTATCTGACACAAGTTTCGTTCAGTTTTCATTTCAGTTGTTTGTGCTACAATTCAGGCATGTCGAGAAGGAAATCAGGCATATTCAGATTTATTAAACTTTTGTTTTTTGTGGGTGTGGTTTTTGGGATGTGGTACATAGGACGTGATTTATTCAAAAAAGAACCGGTCATCTCCCCACTCCCTCCCAATGAAAAACCCGCGTCGAATATTTTTTCGTTTCTTTCCAAGAAAAAAGATCCGGAGGAACTCAAAAAGCTGATCAAACAGAAAATTGGGCTCACGTGGAAAAACTATTCCGTCCTTGTTGTTGATACAAAATCAAACTTCCGAGTCGCTATCAATGACACGGAAATGTTTACTGCTGCATCGATTAACAAAATCCCCATATTAGCAGCCTTATATATCGGTATACAAAATAATGAAATCGATCCAGATGCCGTCATAACAGTTCACGAAGAAGATATCCAGGACTATGGAACCGGCTCCATCCGATACGACGGTGTCGGATCAACCTACACCATTAAAACCTTGGCACGACTTATGATGCAGCAAAGTGATAATACAGCTGCATACATCCTCGCCAATCACATCATTGGCATGGATACCATGCAATCGCTTCTTACCCAGTGGGGTATGACGCAAACGGACATGATGAACAATAAAACAGCAAATAATGACGTGTTTAAAATCATAAAAAAAATCTATCAGGGCAATATCGCAAATCCTGCCTACACTCAGGAAATGCTGGCATTTTTCAAAGACACGGAATTTGAAGACAGGATCCCGGGACTTTTACCTAAAACCGTTTCTGTATACCATAAAATCGGATCGGATATTGGATTCATGCATGATGTGGGTGTTGTTGTAACTCCTGACGTCACTTATTATATTGGTATTCTCACCAGCGACATCACTGATGAAAAAGAAACAACGAAACTCATGGCAGAAGTGTCGAAACTGGTGTATGACTACATGAAGTGAGAAAACTGGATGCTGAAACAAGTTCAGCATGACAAATTATGAAGTGTCGAAACTTATTTACGAATATATGAAGTAAGAGCAATCTTCAATACTTCATCCATATGTTCGACAAAATGAAATGTTAAATCGCTCGTCACATCTTTTGGAATATCTTCAAGATCTTTTTTGTTATTTTTTGGAAGAATGACCGTCCGAATCCCAGCCCGATGTGCTGCTATCACCTTTTCTTTGACTCCTCCGATTTCCAATACCCGTCCGCGAAGCGTCGTTTCTCCAGTCATTGCCATAGCGCGCTTCACCGGTATCCTGGTAAATGCCGAAACGATAGCAGTTGTAATGGCTGCTCCTGCTGATGGACCATCCTTAGGAACTGCTCCTTCAGGCACATGAACATGAACATCCACCTTTTGAAAGAACTTCTCATTTAATCCAAAGTCCTTATATTTACTTCGCACATAGGACATCGCTGCGGTTGCAGATTCCTTCATCACATCCCCTAATTGCCCAGTTAGTGTGAGTGCTCCACGACCCGGCATGAGTGCGACCTCTATAAATAAAATCTCTCCTCCTGCCTCTGTCCATGCCATACCGGTGGACATACCGACCTCATCTTTTTTCTCAGCAAGCATTGAGGTGAACTTTTGAGGGCCAAGATAGGTATGCAGATTCGGCGGAGAAATATGGAATCCTGCCTTGCCGGCAGGCAGGGTTTCTTTCATCTTTCCATTATCAGCAATTTTTCTAGCTACTTTCCGGTATAATCTAGCAATTTCCCGTTCCAAATTCCGTACTCCTGCTTCTCGGGTATACCGACGGATAATTTCCATAATGGCAGAATCAATAAATGTCACTATTTTTTCCGGTATGCCATGAACACTGCGTTGTTTTTCAACAAGATAATCTTTAGCTATATGAAACTTTTCAACTTCCGTGTAACCAGGGAAGTGAATAATTTCAAGCCGGTCCCGAAGCGCTGGTGGAATGGTATCAAGGATGTTGCAGGTCGTGATAAAAAACACATCAGATAAATCAAATGGGACATCTAAATAGTGATCAGAAAATGCGTAGTTTTGTTCCGGATCCAATGCTTCAAGAAGTGCACTTGACGGATCTCCACGGAAATCCGCTCCTACCTTATCAATCTCATCCAGCATAAAGACCGGATTTTTCGTCCCCGCCTGTTTAATTCCCTGAATGATCCGTCCCGGCATTGCGCCAACATATGTTCTCCGGTGACCCCTAATTTCCGCTTCATCTCTGATGCCCCCCAAAGACATTTTGACGAATTTCCGTCCAATGGATCTTGCTATTGATTTACCAATAGAGGTTTTCCCGACTCCCGGAGGACCGACGAAACAAAGAATTGTTGGTGAAGACTTGTGCCCTTTCTTTTCTTTTTCTTTTTGTTGTTCCTCTTCTTTATTTTTGAGTTTTAATACTGCCAAGTATTCCAAGATACGTTCTTTAATTTTTGCTAGTCCATAATGATCTTCATTTAACACACGTTCTGCTTCTTTGATTTGAACGTTATTAGGAGTCGCAATTGACCAAGGAAGTTCGATAAGCGTATCGAGGTATGTCCGAACATAGGATGTTTCCGGATTGTACTGAGACATTTGAGCCAGCCGTGATAATTCTTTTTCTGCTTTTTTCCGAACATCTTCCGGCATTCCGGCTTTTTTAATCTTTTCTGCGAGTTCTTTCGTTTCTTTGTTTTCATCATTGTCCCCTAATTCTTTTTCTATTGTCTTAATTCGTTCTCGAAGCACCTGTTCTTTGATATTTTTATCAAATTTCGCTTGCGTTTTATTTGCGATATTTTGTTCAAGCTCAAGCACCTTAACTTCCCTGGAAAGATAGAACGTCTCCTTTGATAACCGTTCTTTTACGAAATTCATCTCCAATAGTTCCTGCCGTTCACTGGGTTTAATATCTAAAATACTTGCCAGCTGATACGACAGGGTGAGAGGAAGTGTTCCTGACATGATATTCATAAATGTCAGAAAATCGATTGTTTTTCCCAGTTTTACAGCCAGACGCAGCTGAGTCGTCAGGTGATTATAGAGCGCTTTTGATTCATCATCGTCTTCAACCATATCAAACCGTTCATATCCGCGCGCGACAAAAAACGGTTCGACTGCTTCATACGTTCCAATCTCAACTTTGACCAGCCCCCGGACAAGCGCGTTTATTTCTCCCTCGTTTTTGAGCATCTGGACAACTTCTCCCATAACGCCGATCGTGTGAAGGTCCGAAGGAACCGGGTCGTTGATATTCTGATTTCTTTGCATCACAAACAGAACTTTTTTCTGGGTATTTTGGGCTGCTTCGATAGAGGCGACAGATCTTTGTCTTCCGAACGTCAAGATCATCTCGGTGCCGGGAAAGACAATACCGTCCCTAATCGGGACAACGGGCAATAGAAATTCTTTTGGTTGAATTAAATCTGCCATAGGATCACTATATTAGCACTCTAGTATAATAACTGCCAGAGCCTCTGTCAACTTACTTAAATTGCGAGACAGTTTTCTGAACTTTTGCTACTGGAATAGGACGCAGGTATAACGGTCCATTTTCGAGGCTCATTTCGCGTTCTTCGCTCGTTGGAAGAATTGTTTGAAAAAACACGCCAAGCGGTATCGTATCACCCCACTGCTGAGCTATTTCAATAGCTGCGACTCTATCATGCAATTTTTCCTCCTTTATGTTCACTTTTTGTACTCGTTTCCTATACCAATCATATGTATGTACTTTATCAAAGGTTACGCAGGGTTGGAGCACATCAACAACAGAAAATCCTTTATGAGAAATAGCTTTTTCGATTAGTTCAGCAAGTCCTACAATGTCTCCAGCAAATCCCCGGGCAGCAAACGTACCGCCTGATAATATAGACAATGTTGAAGGATTAAACGGAGGATCTACAACGCCAGACGGTGTAGATTTTGTTACAAATCCAACTTCAGCAGTTGGGGATGCTTGACCTGTTGTAAGACCATACACTTCGTTATTATGAACAAGAACGGTAATATTTGGATTTCTCTTTGCCGCATGGATAAAGTGGTTTCCACCTTCTCCGAGACAATCCCCGTCTCCGGATACGACAATCACATGAAGATTTGAGTTTGCTAGCTTAATCCCTTGGGCTACCGGAATAGCCCGTCCATGAAGTCCCTGAACTCCATACACATGCATCCAATCCCGCATGTTTCCGTGACACCCCACGCCATAGACAATGACTACCTGCTCCCTGGGAATAGCTAACTTTGTCAAGGCGTTTTTTAAAGCCATCCAGATACCGAAATTCCCGCATCCAGGACACCAGGTTGGTTTGGTACGTGTAGTAAATATATCTTCCATAGTTATTTTGTTAACTGTTAACTGTTAATTTGTTTACTATCTCCTCTACCGTCCATTGTCTTCCGTCATATTTTCGCCATAAATCTTTCATTGTTATCCCTGTTGCCTCTTTAATGACACTTGCAAGTTGTCCTGTTGCGTTTTGTTCAACACATATCAAACGTTTTTCTTTCGCTAGCATGGATCCAATATCACGTGGCATTGGATACACCCATGCAAAATGAATGTGTTTGACTTTCTTTCCACTTTTAGTCATCACTTCAACTGCTTCCCGAATGACACCTTTTAGCGAACCAAATGATATAAAAGTTGCATCAGCAACGTCTGCTCCAAACACCACAGGCGCAAATGCTTTCTGTTGAATACATTGAACTTTTTTCAGTCGTTTATCAACTTGCGCTACTCTCATCCCTGCATCTTCTGTTGTAAATCCATCCTCTTCATGTTCATAGGAATTAGCAACATATTCTCCATATTTCATTCCCGGAAGACTTCTAACTGATACCCCTGTTTGTGTACCTACACTATATCGCTTAAATACTGGTGTTGCTTTTAAACCAGATGCATTCACTGTTGTTTTTGAACGTACCGCTTGCGTCATGTCACCAACAACCCCAGCTGACATCTGCCATTGAGTTTCATTGAGATATTTATCTGTCAAAACGAATACTGGAATATGAAACTCATCAGCCAAATCAAATGCTTTTTTTGTCAGGGCGTATCCTTCTTCGACATCTCCCGGAGCTAGGACAATTCTTGGAAATTCTCCATGACCTGCGTGAATTGCCATATGAAGTTCTCCCTGTTCGCTCCATGTTGGCATGCCTGTTGCAGGCCCGGGTCGCATCCCTAGATCGATAACGAGTGGAACTTCCATAATTCCGGTCATAGATACTGCTTCCACCATAAGTGCAAATCCGCCTCCGGATGTCGCCACCATGCTCCTGGCTCCAGCAAGTGACGCACCAACCGCCATGTTAATACCAGCAATTTCATCTTCCGGCTGTTTATACACGATATTAAATTTCTTCGCGTTATCGGTAAAAAGCGGAATCAGCGCATTAATGGGGGTCATCGGATAAATAGCCGCAAATTTCATTCCTCCTGCTATTGCTCCCAATCCGACTGCTTCACTGACATTTATCATGAGTTTTGCGTCTTTGATCTCACCTAAAGCAAGCACATGAGATACTACCGAGGCATAGTTTGTTTTTACATACGTATATCCTTCTGTGGCTATTTTGATATTTTCTTGAATGACTCCCTCACCCTTTTTCGCAAACATGTCTTTGACGACAGCAGTCAAAAAAGATAATTCTTTACCCAACAATACCATGGTTGCTCCGAGAGCAATGGTATTTCGCATCACCGCATTTGAAAATGGGATTGCAATCAGTGTTACTTCATTTCCCACTTCTTCTTTTTTCCATTCATAGTCCTTTGGATCATAAAGAACAAGCGCATTCGGAGCTAACTGTTTTTTATGGAATTCAACAGTTTCTTTGTTAAGCGCGACTAATATATCTATCGATGCTTTGGGTGCAAAAATTTCTTTTGTTGAGATACGAAGAGATACAAAATTATGACCACCTCGGATAAGTGATGGGTATTCGTTTGTTGCGATCACTCCATATCCATTTCGTGAACACGCTTTCGCAAGCATTAATCCAGCTGCATTAATGCCAAATCCCGCTTCACCGCCTATTGCCCACGTACAATCATGTATCATAGTTATGGAAAAATCTGAACTCCTTTATCATCAACAATTTTAATAGCAGCGACAGGACACCCCTTTGCAGCATCCAGAAGCGCCTGATCTGATTCCTCGCCTGCACTGTCTAAATAAATAGCTTTTGCCTCACTATCAAGTTTATACGCTTTCGGGGCCAGAGCTATACACGTTGCTGCTCCAATACAAAGATTCCGATCTATGCGGAGAGTAAAATTTCTAATTTTTCGCGTCACTTTAGGGTCATTATTATCCATAAGCTAAAAACATTTTACTAAAAGCTATTCTATACAGCAATCGACGATTTTCTTAATCAACACTCCGATTTTGCCTAAAAAATTAGTTTTGCCGGTATCCTCTACGTTAAGCGTATCATCTTCAATCTTCTTGACCGTGCCAATATCAATAAGTTTTAAGTTTATTCCCCAAAATAGATTATACAGTTCATAGGACTTAGCAAATAAATCTTCCGCTTCTTTCGTTTTTCCTTCATGAAGCATTTTAGTCCCCACTTCAAACAGACGCATTGCGGCGGCCAGTAAGTGCTTGGAGATGCACCAGACTTCGCCTTCCGGATTTTTAACAATTTTCGCCAGTAAGTCTTTACGCATTTCCCGCACTTTATTTAATAAATCCAGATATTTGCCCTTGCCGGTCTTTTGACTCGTGAAGAAAAAGTGTTCTTCCAGACTGACGAGATTCATAACCGCAATACTTAAATCCTCGCCGGATGACAGATCCACTTTGCTTTCTTTTTTGGCAGCTTGAACTTTTTGCAAAAACTTTGACACGTTACGGTCTTGCATATCTCCTCCTATGTAACTAACCAATACATGATACAACTTGCCACCATGAGTATGACAACAGGAATAATTACTTTCTGAAACGGGAAATACGATGTATTGTGATGGCGATATTTCAAAAATCCGTGAATACACAAGGAAAAAAGAAAAACTATGATTCCTGCTGCAGTACCGAAAATTAGCTTATCAATTCCCAAAAATGTATTGAACGGATTACCGATAATATTTACATAGTGAAGCGGAACAATGGTTGTCAAAAGCAAAAGAATAAAATAGGAAAAGGTAAGTAACCTCACTGATACTGCGAGATATTTTCCCGTCCATTTGGCTAGAACAAAAGATAAACACACAATAAGCGCACCGATCCAAAGGCCGGAAATGGTGTCATCAATTTTAAGCCACCGAGAAAGACCTAAACCGAAACCAACTGCTACTGCACAAACTGGACACATATAAAGTAAGGTAACACAAATATAACTAATCTGCACCTGCTTTGTGGATTCGCTCATCCACGATTTTTGTCTTTTTTTGGATAATTGCATGTTTTTCCTCGAGACTGGCAGGAATTTGTGCCTTAGTTTTGGTTAAATAATCATAAATCGCTTCAGTTAGAGCATCAACAGCCAGGAGTGAACAGTGGATTTTAATGAGCGGCAGTCCTCCTAAAGCATCAATAATTTCCCGGTGCGACATCGCCAACACTTCACTAACCGTTTTTCCTTTAACTAATTCCGTCGTAATACTGCTGGTAGCAATCGCAGCCACGCATCCAAAACTTTCAAATTTTGCGTTTTTGATAATCTCTCGTCCTTTTTTATCTTTAATAACTTTCAGATACAACCACATCACATCTCCGCAAACCACATTGCCCACTTTACCAATGCCGCTGGGACTCTTCATCTTCCCGTAATTACGGGGCTTCGTAAAATATTTTATTGTTTTAGCGTTATACATATACCTTAGCCAATTAATATAAGTTAATACCCGTAACAATTCTAATTGTGAAGGGTATATTATTTTTTAAAAGGCGAAATTTTTCTTAATTTGTCAATAATAACCGGTAACATACGTAAGAGTTCGTCGATTTCTTTTTCGGTAGTCCATCTGCCTAAACTCAATCGCAAAGAGCCGTGCGCCATCTCCAGCTGAAGGTTGGTAGCAAGCAAAACGTGAGAAGGCTCTAATTTCGGCGATGAACAGGCAGAACCAGTCGAAGCGGCTATACCATAATAATCCAACTGCATCACGATCGCTTCTCCCTCAACAAAATCAAATCTTAAATTAACATTATTTGGCAGTCGCTTCAATCTCGGACCATTCAAATAAGATCCCGGAATAATTTTGAGGATTTGGTTAATTATTGTATCGCGAAGCTGAGTTAATCTTTGACTTTCTTTGGGCATTTCTTTTTGGCATAGTTCCACAGCCTTGGCAAAACCAACAATTGCAGGGAGATTTACTGTTGATGACCGTAATCCGAATTCATGTCCTCCGCCATGTAAAAGCGGCGTCATTTTAGTCCCGCGCTTACAATATAACAATGCCGCTCCTTTGGGACCGTACATTTTATGCGAAGAAGCAGTCAAAAGATCAACCTTCATCCGGACTACATCCAGCGGGATTTTGCCGAAACTCTGCGTAGCATCTGTATGAAATAAAACCTGGCTCTCGCGGCAAATTTTGCCGATTTCTTCGATCGGCTCAATCGTTCCAATTTCATTATTTGCATGCATCACCGAAACTAAAATCGTGGTACTTTTTATGGCTTTAACAACATCTTTTGGATCGACGAAGCCATATCTATCTACTGCCAGTCTGGTTACTGTAAAACCCTGAGATTCTAACCACTGAGCGCTATGTATAACGCAATCATGTTCAACGCTGGAAATAATAATGTGATTGCCTTTATTTTTATTCGCCCAAGCGATTCCTTTTAAGGCAAGATTGTTGCTTTCCGTAGAAGAACCGGTAAAAATTACTTCTTGCGGCTCGGCGTGAAGAAAATCTGCGATTTGTTTACGGCTTTTTTCCAAAGCAAGGCTTGCTTCCCTGCCAAACGTATGCAGGGAAACTGAATTTCCATATACGTTTGTATAAAAGGGCTGCATCGCCTTAATCGCCCTCGGATCCACAGGGGTGGTGGCAGCATAATCTAAGTAAATTTTTGTTTTGCGTTTCAAATGCTACTCCTTTTGATAATCTGGTCAACAGAAACATTTGAACAATACGTGCTAAATGCATTTGAAATGAAGTGTCTAATTTTCTGAGGCATACAGTTTGGCAGGAGCGGACACATATGGGAAGTATCAGGTGAAATTAACTCCTTATCTCCGCTTCCTACGGCCTCAAGAATATCTAATACGGATATATCGGCCGGATCTTTAGCAAGCGTGTATCCGCCACCAACACCTTCTTTACTGTCAATTATACCGGCTATTCGAAGACTGCGGGCAATCTTTTTTAAAAAAAGTAATGAAACGCCATGCTCATGGGAGATATCCGAAAGTGGAACGCGACGGCTTGCGCGATCTCCAATTGAAGAAACAATAAGAATAGCTACTTCTTCCTGACGTGTTAGTTTCATAACTGATACCTATATAGTATCAGTTTACCCAAAAATTGCAAGGCTACAGTGCATCTGCTACGCGATCATTCTTACCCATAAACACTTCGTGGGATCCCTGCATCCGAAGAATAAACCATTCCTGGTTATGCTCAGGGTGCTTGTCAAACAGTATAAAACGTTCCACATGTTTCTTCTGCGACTCATGGCAAAGAAGCGCTTTTCCTTTGACAAGTTTTGTATCTGTGATATCAATAACAGTTGTCACAAACTTATCCGCTGTACCTCTTAACGGAATTCCATGAGACTCCTCAGGAATTTGTTTGGATTTTTGTAAAAACGCGACCACGCTCGAAGGCAAGCAGCTATAATAGAGCTTCGCATCCCTATTTTCCGGATCAACATCTCCAAAGGCGCGTTTAAATGCATCTTCTTTCCACACATATCCGCGGCCCTTGCGTTCACCGACTCCGGTTTTTATCTCCTCAAGAGTCTGTACATACTTCTGGAAAGCAAATGTGGTTGCATAGCACACTTTTATATGGTCCGGATGATTGGTAATTCCTGTCGTATCATGAGTAATGACAATATCCGGCATATATTCTTCCATCTTTTTTACGATCATATCTTCAAGTGTTCCGGGAGTTACAGATTTTAGCTGCCCGTCCGGCTGATGTAAAAATTGTATATGCTGAATGCCTAATATTTTTCCTGCCCGTTCTACTTCACCATCTCTCCCAACACCGCTCGTCACACAGATAAGTTCCACATGCCACCCACGAGCTGCATACGCAGCCACAGTACCTCCAACACTAAATGATTCGTCATCAGGATGGGCAAAAACAAGAAGCATCTTCTTCATCGTGGTACAATTCTATCATGAATACCATTCCTATCGTATATACAGATGACTGGAAAGACTATAAACTCCTCGATTCAGGAAACGGTGAAAAACTTGAATCGTTTAGCGGATACACCATGATTCGGCCTGACCCGAGAGCCATCTGGAGCCACCACCTCCCGCAATCTTCATGGGAAAATGCCGATGCAACATTTGTAAGAACCGATAGCGAACATGGAGATTGGAACATAAAAAAACAAACTCCTAATCCATGGACACTGTCATATCATGATCTAAAATTCAAACTCCATCCAACAGATTTTAAACACGTTGGTATATTCCCGGAACAGGCAACAAACTGGAACTGGATACGGGATCAAGTATTAAGTATTAAGTATCAAGTATCATTGTTAAATCTCTTTGGGTATACGGGAGCAGCAACGGTGGCAGCGTGTAAAGCAGGAGCAAATGTCACTCATGTAGACAGTTCTAAACCAGCAATCACTTGGGCGCATGAAAATTGTGACCTGAATGCCATACCACCTACACAAACACGATGGATTGTAGAAGATGCATATAAATTTGTATTACGGGAAACAAAACGAAATAGTTCTTATGACGGAATTATTCTTGACCCACCACGATTTGGAAGAGGTAACAAAGGAGAAGTCTGGAAATTAACAGAAGATTTACCTACACTTCTTTATGGAATTAAAAAAATTCTCAAACCAAACAATTCATTCGTACTTCTCAATGTCTACACCGCAGATTTATCAGCACTTGCCATATATAATCTTATGGGAAATGTATTTTCTGAATTCAAAGGTTCCTGTGAATTAGGAGAACTTGCAACAAAGGAAGAGAATTCCGAACGATTACTTCCGCAAGGAATCGTTGCCAGATGGATATGTCGTTAAAGAAGTTTTTTTGCAAGAAGGGCAATAAAAAACCCTGATAACGCCCCGAAAACTGGTCCCCAGATAAACTCAAGAATGAATGTATTTTCAAACGCCTTTACCGATATAGCCAGTATCCCGGCAATGGAACCCATGAGTACTGCTTCCATAATTTTCGGTCTGCCTTTTGTTTTATACAGAACGATAAACATAATTGCTGAAACAAGAAGAAATTGAGAAAGAAGTCCTAAAAACGAGATAATTGGCATTTTTCCGGAAATAACGAAGTTCCAGAGGGCATCAATGATGCTCGTTCCGATGAAGGCAAGAAGATACACGATAAAAATCCTCATAAAGAGCCTTTCGTAAACTAAAAGCCATTGTAGCACTCTAATCAAAAAACGCAAGAAAATCTCGGAAAAAAACAGGAAGAACAAAAGAAAGTAAATTAGGAAGAAAAGAATTGTTTAATAGTTTCAATAAGAATAATCCTATCATCTCGCTTCTTCCAGCTATGATCTCCATCAAGAAATATCCGTTTCACGTTCGGAATATCTCCGTACACATCAAGATACTCTGTACCAATAACATCGTCTTGATTTGCATGGATAAGTAATAATTTTGTTTTCGTAGAAAATTTTGTAACAGTTGCAATAGGATCAAAATCTTTCAATACTCTAAAAAAACTCCATCCAATTTTTTGTACTACTCCACTTGATCTCGGAAACTCGGACACTCCTTCAAGGTTAACAAATGATCCAGATCTCGAGCAAAACCGATCAATCATACGCTTAATAATAAAATCTGTGTTTGTATTTGGAATTCCAGTAAACACCGTTTTTTCTATTCCATCGAGGCAAGCGAGAGAGGTAACAAACGTACCCATTGATTGAGCAAAGATGAATATCTTTCCTGAATATTGTCTTTTCACCATTGATAGAACAACACTAAGATCATCTGCCCATTTCATGTAATCTTTTTCTTCTAATTTTCCTTCACTTTTTCCACACCCTGAAAAATCAAATCTAACAATCCGGTAAGTTTTTCCTAACTCTTTTGCTACGTCATCAAAATATCCTGCAGTTTCATGCTTATCAACTCCAAATCCGTGAACAAAAATAACAGCAACATCACTGTTGTCATTTCCTTCGACAATATAATCAATCCGCTCTTGTAATGAATTTTTTATATCTATCATCATATAGATTGTAACATCCAGGTATTAATAATTGCTTTATTATGGAGAGATGCATTCCCCTGAATAAGTGATACCGAATCAACGAGATACGACTCAAAATGTAATTGAGAAAATAATTTCACAATCTCCTCTTGAAACGATGCATCTATGGGTTTGGTAAACCGCACCAACGTCATATTTGAAAAAAAGTATTTTCTATTGATATATATTTTATCATCCGCTACTCCACTTTCTTTTAACTCCCTATCGAGATCTAACACAAGATCATCCAATTCCGGATCTGTTGTCCCGATAAGCGCAAGGTTGGTTGGAAATAACAAAAAACGATAGAAATACACTTTAAAAACATTGTGTTTTGGAACAACTGAGGTAAATACGCGTTCAACCTTACTCACATCAGCATCTGTAAAACTAGGCGGATCCTGAATAACACGAATATTTTTAATCGTCATATGGAGAGATTCTTGAGGATAGTAATAATGATGAGGAAATTTATCCTGAAGCGGTTTTTGGATGGATTGAATAATTTTTTGTTTAAGTACATCACTGGGAAAATGGACACTCGTTAAACAAATGCGATCGTCTTGATCAAAATTTATTACAGGAGCTACAGTGCTAAACGTCAGCGCATTATCCTGAATTTGCTTTTCAATTTGCGCAATAACTTCACGCTGTCTGTCTTGGTGAGTTTTCATGAATGGATCGCAAGTATTTGTATTGTACGCGTTCCGGTCGGTGTTTTCACATCAACTGTATCCCCTCCTTTTTTTCCCATCAAAGCTTTTCCTAATGGAGAAAGATACGAAATCGTTCCTTTGGAAGGATCTGATTCATACCCGCCGACAATGGTGTATGTTGCTTCCTTTCCGCCGTCAATGATAGTCACTATGCTTCCAATATCAATAAATCCGGTGTTTGCGGATTGGACAACTTTCCCAAACCGAATAAGTTTTTCAAGATGCCGAAGCCGAGCATCGAGTGAACTTAACTTTGCCCGTGATGCTTTGTAATACCCGTTTTCCGATAAATCTCCCATTTCTCGGGCCTTCCGAAGATGATCAACAGCTTCTGGACGCTCACTAATAAGCTTTTTCTTTTCTTCAAGAAGCTTGTCGTACCCTTCCTGAGTGAAGGGAATGCGTGATGGGGTACGAGAAAAAACTTTTACCATGATGTTACCGGACTAATCCAAGAGGCATGTACCACTCTTTTGGTTTTTGGCACACCGGACATTTAGCCGGAGGAGTTTTCCCCGATGAATATATCCGCAGTTGACGCATTTCCATTCAAATTCCGTATTTTGGTCATAGAGTGTTTTACTATCCAAGTGTTTTGCTAAAATGATATACCGTTCTTCGTGCTTTTCTTCTACCTTCTTGAGTTGTCCAAACAATCTTGCTGGTTCAGCCTCCCGCTCGGCAATTGCGATTTTTTCGAAATCCGGGTACATGATCGTCCACTCGTATTTTTCTCCTGCTGCAGCCATCTTTAAATTATCAACGGTGTCTTTTGAATATTCATGGATATCTAATGTCACATTGGGAACCGATACCGTGCCCCTCATCATCTCAAACAACTCTTCCGCATGCGTACGCTCATTATCAGCCGTCTCTTCAAACACCCGCGCAATCCACTCGAGTCCAACTTTTCTCGCCATCTTGGCAAACATATGATATTTGTTTCTTGCCTGACTTTCTCCGGCAAACGCTTTCAGTAAATTCTGTTGGGTCTGGGATGATGTATTCATAGTACCTCCATTATACAATTACTTTTCAACTATTTGTATTGACTCAACTTTTACAGGACTTACTGGAGTTGAACCTTCGCCACCGGGCTCGGTCGGAGCAGTTGCAATTGTGTCAACTACTTCAATACCGCTTGTTACTTTTCCAAAAATAACATAATTTTTTGGGAGTCCATAATCTTTGTGCATTATAAAAAACTGACTGCCGTTGGTATTAGGCCCGGCATTTGCCATCGCAATTGTTCCTCTCGAATACTCACCCGTAAACTGTTCGTCATCAAACTGATACCCAGGCCCACCAGAACCAGTTCCTTTGGGGTCTCCGCCTTGAATCATGAATCCATTGATTACTCGATGAAAAATGGTGTTGTTGTAAAAATTCTTTCTGGATAGTACAACAAAATTATTTACCGTTATTGGGGTAGCACTTGCAACAAAGGAAATGGTTATATCACCAACACTGGTTTTGAGTATCGCTTCATATGATTTCTTTATATCAATTTCCATAGGATACGGTCCTTTCTCCGGCGAAGCCGGATCAGCCTTTGGCTGATTAATTGTTTCATCACTAAATGATTTCTCCGGTCTCGCGGAGCGAGATCTGGCTTCGCCAGACTTTTCTATGACACTTTCAACCGTTTCTCCCAATACTTCCTTCGTCTCAACAACTGCCCGTGTCTTAAACCAAACAGCAAATCCTCCAAGAATTAGCGCAATGACAACAATGCTAATGCTCAATTTTTTTATCATAAAGGAATATAAAGGATTATACAGGATTGTTTACGATTTTATAAATTTAGATTGCAAGAACTGTTGAATAATCGTGGATAATTCTTTTTCTTTCCCATTAAATCCGTGGTCGCAATTTTTTATTTGGTACGCTTGTGTACGTGGATTTTCTTTTTTCATCAAAGTCATTGCTTCTTTTATCGGAATAATAGTATATTCCCCTTCTTCATTATCACCAATCACTGCTAATATTGGCACGTGTATCTGACTATACATTTCTAACTTTTTGCCCAACCGAAGCGGCATGGTTTTAGATAATTCCGATCCCGGTGAATAATAATTTAAATAACTTCGGGCACTGAGTGGTACTTCTCCAGCAATGCCTCCAAAAATATCCGATAAAAATGAAAGTCCTTTTCCTTGATTCACTAATTCTTGCGCTTCTTCTAAATAACTTTTACCTATTTTCTTTTCATATCTTGCTTGCGTTCCAACGCTATCGTTAAATCCTAATAAAATAACTCCGATAATATTTTTCTTGTATTTCCCTTTGTTTAAATAGTAAATTACTTTTTCGTTACCGTAACTATGAGATTCTAATATGATTTCCTTTAAACCATGGTTTATACAAAATTCCAACCACGCATCTAAATCCATAATTGAATCTTCAAATAACTCAAGTGCGGCGCCATGAGGAACTTCACCAGGTTCATATTCAAAATCTCCGTATCCACGATTATTTGTTTGCAGATACGCGAAATTATTTTTGTATGCAACTTCAGCGATGTACGGATAAAAATTATTACAATAAAAATTACCAGAACTACCATGGATATGAACAATAACTTTATTTGAATTATTTGCAGATTTATTGAGGAGACCGAAAAGTTTCAGGTTGTCTTTTGTAGCAACATGAACTATCGGATAAAACGGTTTATCCATGGTTATTCTTCAATGTCAAAGGAAATTCCCTTATCACAGATCGGATCAACGTATTTTATTACCAACTCTTTATGAAGCGGATGTGGAAGATAATTATCTCTCGCTTCTTTATTTTCAAACGTCATAATAAAACCGTGCGTATACCCTTTTTCAAGATGTTCATTACTAATTGATGGTCCCCAGATATAATGCGTAACTCCCGGAATTTTTTTGGGTAATATTTCTAATGCATCCGCTAATGCCTTGATCTTTTCCGGCGCGGTGTTTTCGTAAAATGTGAATAAAACTATATGATGTATCATATAAGGCCATTATAAGATGAAAAATCTAAGTTGGCAACAAATTCTATTTTAAACTATAACCACCGTCAACGACGAGCATCTCTCCAGTAATATAGCTTGCGTCATCAGAAGCTAAAAACAATATAGCTTTTGCCAATTCTTCTGGTTCAGCTATGCGCTTGAGTGGCGTTTGTTGTCTAAATTGTTCGATCAATTCATTACCCGCTCCTTTAACCATATCTGTCATAACATTACTTGGAGAGACTGCGTTTACTCTAATTAATGGCGCTAACTCTTTTGCAAATGATTTAGTCATCGTAATAAGTCCACCCTTTGCTGAGGTATAAGCAAGAACCGGCGCCGCACCTAAGAATCCATATACAGATGCGACATTCACGATAGTTCCCTCATTTTTCTGCATTAATGGTGCAATTTCTTTTATCATTAACCATGCGCTAGTAAGATTAACATCAAACGTTTTGTGCCAAGTTTCTAAATCTGACTTCCAATCTCCTGGTCTTAGTATTTCACCTACATTGTTTACTAAAATATCGATACGACCGTATTTATCTATTGCTTTCTTTACCAAATCTTTTACTTCATTTTCTTTTGTAATATCCGCTTGAATAAGTAGATGATTCTTTCCTTTTAAGGACTCAAAAACTTTTTCTGCTTCAGCTTTACTATTCTTATAATTTACTACTACATGAGCTCCTTCTTCCGCAAATAGTTTCGCTGTTGCAGCCCCAATTCCTCTGGAAGACCCTGTAATGATGGCTACTTTATTTTCTAATTTCATATCCTTTAATTATATCATTGTTTTTTCAATTGCCGTTAACAACGCAGCTCGTCCTTCGTTGGTTACGGCGCTATATGGAATAATTTGATGTTCTTTACACTCTTTTTGAATTTCTTCGATATGTTTTTTTCTTTCCTGATAAGAAAGTTTATCAATTTTGTTAGCAACAATGACAAAATCAATTCCGAGTTTTGATAAATACTCAATCATCTGTTTATCAAACTCCATGATGCCCACAACGCTGTCCACGATATGAACTACCATTCTCCGTTTCACTTCCGAGTATTCAAAATACCACATCATGAGTTTCCTAAAATGTTCTCTTTGATCCGTAGATCTATGAGCAAATCCGTACCCCGGAAAATCAACAAAATAAAACTTGTTATTGATAAGGAAAAAATCCAGGTACTTTGTTTTTCCCGGAGCCTTACTGGAGCGAGCAAGTTTTTTCTGATGCACAAGCGAATTAATAAGGCTGGATTTACCTACATTAGACCTGCCGACAAAAGCCACCTGAAACTTTCCGTCATACAGAATCGTATCCGTTCCGTTGATGCTTTTCACAAATACAGCTGAGGTGATTGTCATGATATATTAGGGACCCGTGTTAATGCCCGCTATTTTCCAAACTCCGTTTTCTTTTTCAAGAGATATCCATCGAATGTTTATCCCTTTTTCGTATCCGTAATACGGAATCGGACCATTTGCTGATTCTGGAGTCATTTCGACATCCATGGTCACCTTATATGACTGACTCGTTTCCATCCATTCCTCCTGTAATGATGGCCCTATGGATTTGATAACGAGTTTTTTGAACGCATTAAACTGCACACCCCATGCCTGTTTCGTCGAATCATCAGGAACAGATGTACTTGTCATCATGGCAATTGCTTCCGGAATCTTTTTATCAGCAATGTTCTGGAGGAATACTTCAACGAGATTCTTTTGATCAATTGTCTTTACTTCTTCAACTTTTGTTGGCAAAGGAACTGTCGAAGGCAAAGATGGTTTCTTTGTCTGAAAAATAAATACCGCTCCGCCCACAAGAACAATAATACCAATAATGAGAATGAGTTTGTTCATAGTACCCTTATTATATCAAGAAGTGGTCCAAAAACAGGAAATATCTACCTTTTCACCGATAAACCGAACTCTTTCATCAACAAGCATTTTCTTTTTCTTGGCAATACCTCCAGGAGCGAAAAATCCTGTGAGCTTCGAAAGGTCATATTACTCAGCACCAAACATCTTCACTACAATCATAATTCCAATACCAACTAAAAACATTCCAAATGATGCAATAGTTTTTTTGAGACTCTGTTCTTTCCGGATCTCCGGCATTAAATCAGAAGCAGCAATGTAGATAAACCCTCCTGCTGCAAATGGGAGCAAATAGGAAACGAAGTTATCAATATACATCGAAAGAAAATATCCAACAACTCCTCCTAGGATCGCAATACATGCAACTAAAAAATTTGCCATTAGCGCTTTTTTCCGATCAAATCCAGAATACAGAAGCACTCCAAAATCTCCGATTTCCTGCGGGATTTCATGGAATGCAATCGTAAGTGTTGTTGCAATTCCAAGGGGAATACTTGTCATAAACGTCGCTGCGATAATAAGACCATCAATAAAATTGTGAACTCCATCTCCAATCAAATTCATATATCCAAACGTATGCACATCGCAGTGCCCTTTGTGACAATGGCGCCAATAAAGAAGCTTTTCAATAAAGAAAAAGCACACAAAAGAAAATAGGACAATCCCAAACGCCACCATTGGCTCCAACACTTCCACTGCTTCCGGAAGAAGATGGATAAATGCTCCACCCATAAGTGATCCTGCTGATAAGGCAACAAGAAGCATGAGTATGCGGGAGAGTTTTGCCTCCTTTATCGATAAGGTAAAAACGCCAATAAGCCCTCCCAGACTAATAGCAAATGTTGCAAAAATAATAGAAAGAAGCGTGTTCATCTAAACCAATGATACCACACAATGAAATTTAAATGGTCAACTTTACACAGCGTATACAAGGGTTCCCTCTTTAGTTGCTTTGTTAACCTTGATACCTACTTCGTCGCCTGATTTTGCTTGGGTAATCTTACCATGCTCCATTTCCATCGATTCCACCGTTTGTTCAAAAACATGGTCCCCTTTCATAAATTTTACTTTTTTTCCAACAGACAGCTTTTTATCAAGTTTCACAATTGCAACGCTCATATGATCGTAATAGTGAATAACTTTTCCGATTGGTTTTTCTTCCGCCATGATTATCACCTCCGATCTGTGTGTATTGTCCCTGAGCTACTCAGTCCAGACCCTTTCAGTCCTGATAGCAGTGTATCATTTCAAGGCCAAACGTGACAAATGAGGAGAAAAATTACCTTATTCATATATAGTGTATTATAACTCAACTCGCTTCAGATATACGAACTGTGATATCATATAGATAGTTTTCAATATAAGGAGACTATATGAACTGTGTATGTCCGAAAAAATGGCTTAATTTTTTTAAAGCTGTGCATGATCAACACAGACAGCGGATTTTGGATATCATCCAGAGCCACAAAGAAATAAATGCAAATGGGATCGTTGAAAAAATTCATTTATCTCAACCTACTATTTCCCATCATTTAAAAATCTTGTGTGATGCCTCAATTATCCGCGCGAAAAAAGTAGGAAAAGAAGTTATCTATTCTATCAATGAAGACGCTATTAATGATTGCTGCGGCGGCTTTATGCATAAATTTACGAAAAAACATACATAGTTCTTCGTTTTGATATATTGACATATCGAAATACTTCAATATATACTGGACTGAGTATAAATATTTTCAAAGGAGGGTGCTATGATGCACGGACATTTTAGAGAATTATTCAAAGATCTTGATTTCAAGATGGAAAATCAAGGAGACAAGCTCGTTATCACTATCCACGGTGATAAAGAAAAATTAAAAAGCGTTGAGAAAAAAATCAATGCGATAAAAGAACTTTGTTGTGGTGACGGCGAAGACGGATGCTGCTCCTGTTGCTAACACTTATAGCGTAAGCTCATCATAAAAGGAAGCCTCTGGCTTCCTTTTTGATATCTGTAATGAACGGATCTAGAACCACATAGCACGTTACGCAGCGTACATGAGGGTTCCCTCTTTAGTTGCTTTTTCAACCTTGATACCTATTTCGTCGCCTTTTTTTGCAACGGTTAACTTCCCGTGCTCCATTTCCATCGATGCCAGCCTGGCCTGAGCAGGCCGGTCTAGAACTTTTCTACTTTTGCTACGAATCTCATATAATCAGTGCGCCAAATTACTTTTCTCCCATCCTTTTCAAATCTTTCTTCATAAGGATTTTTTTCTATTAACTGAATTGTCCAATCATTATATATTTTTTTAAGAAGACTTTTAAACTCTTCAGAAGTTATTTTTACTTCGGCGTCGGGACTTCTCGATTCCCCGGTTTCCGCATCAAATTCTTTTAGATTTGTAATATCATAAATATAATTAATTCCATTATTTCTTGTACCATTAACCATATTCTTTATTATTTTGATCATTTTTTCTTTACTTTCAGCATGTGTTAACACACTATGGGCAATGATAAAATCGTAAGTATTTGGATTGATAACAAAACTTTCAATTGGGGATACGATGCCCTTAATACATTTATTAACAGCATATTGCTTTGCATATTTATTTAGTTTATCAATTGCAACATCTAGATAATCCACACAAATAACTTCGCCACCTGATTTCCCAATCGATTTAGCAATCGGAATTGCGTTTCTTCCCACCCCAGAGCCTAAATCCAAAACTTTAATATTTTTCTTGCCAAGAAAGTTTTTCTTAACAACTGAAAGAATTTCTTCTTCTGGCTTCTCTAACCACGACGCGCCTTTCTCAAATAATGTCCTACGAGTATACAACTGTGTATGATAAACTTTTGTGGCTTCTCTTGCGCTATGTTTCATATCCAATATTATCTTCATTATACGGAGGCATATATATTGTTACCACAGTTAAATCTTTGGGGGAATTATTTTTTATATTAATTTTTTGTCCTTCTTTAATGTTCAGGATATCGCCACTTTTAATTGGCTTATCTCCGCATAATCCACTTCCCTTGAGCACGAAATACATCCCGCGACCTTTTTTTAAATACGCAGCTTTCTTATCAGTTTCTTTCTTGGGATATATAATATCAACGCCGATACTAAATTTTTTATTCGCGCCAACAATAATTAATTCTCCCCAAGGGAATTTTAATTTTTCCATAGAATGTTAAACAACCTCATACATATCACGTTAGAATCTAAGCTGGGAGGCTTGGATTCGGACCAAGATAACATTCTCCAGAGGAATGTGTACTACCGTTGTACGACCTCCCAAAATATCATTCTTTCATGGAGATTATATCATTCCTGAAGCACATGAGCATTATTTTTATTTACACGTCTCGGCTTTGGTGTACCCTGCGGCTTTTGCCTCCTTCTCGCTGCAAAACCACTGCTCTCCAACATCTAGCTCAACAACAGTGTAGGCATACTGAGCGCACCCCGGGATATAATAGCGCTTTTTATCGGTTGCATCATCAATATTTCCTTTTACGTTACATTTTGGATTTTCCGGATTTTCTTTCGCCTGGCATTTTCCAAATAATCCTTTTCCTTCTTTTTTTACCTGATCGGCAATAGCCTTTAACATTTCTTTATCTTTGGTCGTATCGTGGTGAAACCGCGCCCACCCGCTTTCGAGCATTTTCTGATTGATAAGCGTATTCCCCTCATACACCATCGCCATACCGCGACCGAATTGATCCGGAATCTGTTCTTCTATCACTACCTTTTTTCCTACGACCAATTTTTCTAATTCATTTTTTGCTTCAATACCTCCACAAAATGTAAGCTCTGGCGCATCTGCATACCGAAGCCGAACTCGCACTTTTCCCTCTAACACTAATGTATCTCCATCAACAACCCCAATAACAAGAGTACCTGTTTTTTCCGGAGCCTTACGCAGTAAAAACACACCATTTAATACGAGTGAACACAAAAGAAGAAATAAAACCGATTTGGCAGCCATACTACTAGTATACCCCACTTATCCTGGAAGCTTCCAAGTGCTCTTTTTGTACGCAACAAGTCCTTCTTTCTCTAATGCCTTAAGAAGACTTATATAAAATGTCTCATCTTTTCCGTACATTGAACAAAGATTTTTTATCAACTCATTTTCTTTATAAGACCTATCCCGAAGCAGATCTATAATTCTCCCACGAAAATACCGGTTTGATTGTTTAAAGGGTGGCTTCTTTTTCTTACTTGATACTTGATACTTGATACTTGATACGGTTCGCATATGCGAACCAAAGTCCATCAGTGCCTGGTGCCATTCCCAGGACATCCCCTTCGGTACCAGTTGATCTGCCAGCTCCTGAATATTTTTTTCCGGTTGGGGAGTGTCATGAAAGAAAAAATGGGTAATAATCTGACGGATATTCGTATCGACCATAGCAACATTTTTATTAAATGCGAACACAAGAACTGCTCGAGCAGTATATCTACCCAATCCTGGGAGTTTAACGAGTTCTTGCTCGTCTTTTGGAAAAAACTCACCATATTTTTGAACAATAACTTTTGCTGTTTGATGAAGATGCAACGCTCGCCTGTTGTATCCCATCCCTTTCCATATTCGCAAAACATCTGCAGGACGAGAAACAGCTAAATCTTTCAATGTCGGATATCTTTTGATAAATCCGGGGTATTTTGTAAGAACACGGGATACGGTTGTTTGCTGAAGCATCACTTCTGAAACAAGAATCTTGTATGGATCATTGGTATGCCTCCACGGCAAATCACGACGATTTTTTTCCCACCAACGAAATATCTTCTTTTGAAACGCTTGCTTTTCCTGTTGGCTCATCGTTAAGGTGTCGATGTTGGCGTTCCAGTAGATTTTGCCGCTTTCAACTGTACCCGTACCTGATTGGCTAATTTTTGTGCGTCATTAAGATTTTTTCGCGCGGATTTGAGCATGTCACGGGCCGCTTGCAACTCCGTTTTGTTTCCCGGCCATCCATCTGGAGTAAGTGGAGTGACCTTGGTAATTGCTCCATTTGCCTGTGTCGTTACCTCATCAATTTTTGTTTTTCTCTGACTCATGAGAGAGTTAAGAAATGTAACATCAATTCCTTTGGTTGATGCTTCGGTAATCCATGCCTGTAATTTAGTTGTCAATGTCGCTAATTCTCCTTCGATAAGATTGAGAATTTTATCAGCATTGGCAATAATGGTCATTTTTGGAATATATAATGCATAGATTCGATATGATTTTACAATTGACTGTACATCCGTTCGAAGTGTGACAATGTCCGTCTCTCCCTCTATTTTCGTTTTCAGCGTAGTCAAATTGGCAACTTCTGTCGTGATCTGACCAACCATTGTACTTTTTTGATCACTTGTAAGACGTTTGACAGCGTTAATTTTTTCAATAAGTTTATTCAGTGACGCGATTCTACGATCAATTTCTTTATATGCTTTTTCTTTGAGCCTTGTGGTTACATTTGCGGTAATTTCCGCTCGTTTTTCAGCTTTTTGAGTAATTTTGACTCCCCTTGTCTCTAAAAGTATTCCTGTGGTGTTCTCAGCGGATATGGGAGATGCCAACAGTGTAAATATAAGGGCAATAACTAACATATAAAGTTTTTTCATATATTTATCCTTTCTATTCAGATAGATCTCCTATTTGATCATTCAATCCTGTATCAATGGAGGCAGCATCAGAATTAATTACATTCAAACTCGTATCAATATCCGAAAAATCTTTATCAAGTTTTGTATCGGTCGTATCAGATGCAGTAACCACTTTTTGTGTTGAACTCGGTTGAACACGCGGTGTCGCCTCTGCAACTGTTGAAACTTGTTTCGCTGCTTCTTGAACACGCTGGTTTATATTCTTCTTCTGAACAACAATTCCAACAACCGCCACTACCACTAATATCCCGATTGCAATAAACATTGAGGTCGTACTAAATCCTTTTTTATATGTCATACATCCTCCTTATTTATAGTATACTACACATATGAAATCCGGAGTAGTAGCTCTCATTGGACGACCCAACAGCGGAAAATCAACTCTTCTTAATATGATCCTGGGTCAGAAGGTGTCTATTACCTCGCCTAAGCCGCAAACAACGAGATTTCCGATCCAAGCAGTCTACGAAGACAAACGGGGACAAATTATCTTCGTCGACACACCAGGAATATTTGGAAAAGTTAAAGATCAACTGGCTCGACGGATTAATCAAAAAGCAGAATCAACACTCTCACAAAGTCTTAATCTTGTTATCTATCTCATTGACCACACTCGTGAACGCGATTTCGAAGAAAACAAAACACTCGGCATTGTACGGAAAGCGAAAGTTCCCAAACTCCTCGTTATCAATAAAATTGACGTCAGAAAACCGACACATATCATCCAATACAAATTCATGGAAGAGGAATTTAACGCGACAGTGGAAATATCCGCGCTCATGGGAAAAAACATTCCCACCCTTCTTGACACCATATTCTCATTTCTGCCTGAAGGACCACAACTTGTTGAAACAAAGGATCTCGTCCAACCAGGACTTAATCTTGACAGTAAAACATTTTTATCGGAAATTATCCGCGAAAAAGCATTTCTTTTTCTTCGAAAAGAAGTACCATATACCCTCACCACCATTGTCGATGATGTTGTTGAACGAACAAACGGAACCCTCTATATCAAAGCAAGGATTCTCACAAACCAGGATCGCTATAAGGCAATGATCATCGGAAAAAACGGCTACATGATCAAAGAAATATCCATGGCATCGAGAAAAGAACTGGAAACCGCAACAAACAAAAAAGTTTTTTTGGATCTCACCGTTGAAGTTGACCCTCACTGGCTAGAAGCCATGGCGTAAAATTACACAAGTCTTGCAAGCGTTTCCTCTTTCCCTAATATTTCCAGAGATTCCAGAAGCGGTGGGCCGACAGATTTACCGGTAATTGCAATGCGCAGTTCCATAAACACATCCCGCGCTTTTACCCCGACTTTTTCGGCGTAATCTCGTATCGATTTTTCCATTTCATCATGACTCCACTGAGAACTAGCGGCAAGTGCGTCTTTCGCAACAACAAGTATATTTTTTTGAATTTCGCGTTCAAATGTAACCGGTCGAACAAAGAAAAAATCAGCCAAGGTTTCAAATTCTCCGAGCGTCTTCATCCGCTCCCTCACCAGTGGCAATATTTTTTTCATGAGCTCGTCACTGTCTTTTGGAACGGTTGCATCAAATGTTCGAATTTGCGCAATCAATTCGTTCTCATCCATCTGTCTAATATATTCCCCATTCATCCACCGGAGCTTTTCCTGATCAAATATCGGCGCAGTTGTTTGGATGTCTTTTATCTCAAACTTTTCTATCATCTCTTCGACAGTAAATAGCTCTTTCCCCGGATATGACCACGCCATGGTCGCCATATAATTTTTCATTGCCTCCGGTAAAAATCCTTTTGCATGGTAGTCCGATACCCAAACTGGATTTTTCCGTTTGGAAAGCTTACTTCTATCAGGATTGCGAAGCACTGACACATGCGCAAACGCAGGCAGTTCCCATCCGAAAAACTGAAAGAGAAGTATTGACTTTGGTGTAGATGATATCCATTCTTCTCCCCGAATAATATGTGTTATCCCCATCAAATGATCATCAACAACAACTCCTAAATGATACGTAGGAAATCCATCAGACTTGAGGAGCACCTGATCGTCAATTAATTTGTTTTCAAACGAAATATCTCCCCGAATTAAATCTGTGAAACTAATTACTCCATCATCAGGAACATTCAGACGAATAACATATTTTTCACCTCTCTCTACTTGTTTCGCGGCTTCTACAGGAGCTGTCTTTTTACAAAGTCCATCATACATCGGAGGCTTATGATTTGCTTCCTGATCCTTTCGCATTGTTTCTAATCGTTCTTGGGTACAAAAACAGTAATATGCGTGACCTTTACCGACTAATTCTTCTGCGAACTTTTTATATTCGGGAAGTCTATCGGATTGTCTATATGGTGCATATGGACCACCACAATCAGGTCCTTCATCATGAGCAATTCCTAACCAATGAAGAGATGATAAAATCCGCTCTTCAGACCCTTCAACAAGTCTCGTCTGGTCTGTATCTTCAATACGAATAATAAATTGGCCGTTATTTTTTTTGGCAAACACATAGTTAATAAGTGCTGTGTAAGCATTGCCGATATGTAAATCCTGTCCAGTGGGAGATGGCGCAATTCTCGTACGAACCTGCATAGTAAACGTATTATAAAATATATTGTATACTTAATCTATGGCAACGCTTACAGAAACTGCATATCAGACAAGGAAATTTATCAATTATGCAATTCTTTCTGTCATTGCGTATATTATTCTCCGAATTTTCTGGTCGATATTTTCTACTGTTTTTATCGCTCTTTTTCCTCCGAAAGCACCGCCGCCTAATCATGCATTTGGAAAACTCCCTGCAGTACTATTTCCAAACCCAATCGCGTCTCCAGCGGGAGAGCTGACGTTTCAACTTGAAACGATCGAGGGATCTGTACCCAAGGCTTCAGAATCAGCAACAGTATATTTTATGCCAAAAAATGCGCCAAATCTTTTGGCACTCACAAACGCAACAGAATTTGCAAGGCGTCTTGAATTTATCAAGGATCCGATTCAGGAAACAAAAAACATCTATCGATGGGAAGATGCAGATGCACCGCTTCGGATGCTTCGGTATGACACTGTTTCGAAAAATTTTATTTTACGGTATCAATTTGAAAAAGACATGGGGTTATTTAGCGAGCGAACGGTACCTATTGAGCAAGTCGCGAAATCTGAAGCAAAAAATATGCTTCAAACATATAATCTCTATCCAAAAGACTATGAACAGGGATCTGCGATAGTACAATATTTAAAACTCGTTGGAGATAAACTCGTGAAAACAACGAGCCTCAACCAATCTGATAGTATCCGTATTGACTATTTCCGTGCTCCCATCGGAAACACTCTCATCGTGAATGCCTATCCAGACGAAGGACTCATTTCATTCGTATTTTCCGGATCCAAAAATACAAAAAAACGGATCCTTCAATTTGCCTATACCTACTGGCCAATTGATTATCAAACGACCGCAACCTACGGATTAAAACCAAGCAGCACCGCGTGGAGCGAGCTACAATCAGGAAGAGGCTACATCGCCCGATATCCAAAAAAAGGAAACGTTGCTCTTGTACGAACTGTGCATCTTGCATACTACGAATCCATTGAGCCGCAAACTTACATGCAACCTGTATTTGTCTTTGAAGGAGATGATGGATTTCTTGCCTACGTCCCCGCCGTCGCCCCACCCTGGATAGAAGAAAAGTAATATCTTTTTTTGTCATTCCGGCCTTTGAGCCGGAATCAATACATCAAAAAATGTTCCCATAAGAGGGTTAATAATTTAGCTCGTTCTGACAGAATATTTTCATATGATAAAATATACCTATGCAAAATAAATATGCCGTTATTACGGGAGCATCAACTGGTATAGGAAAAGCAATAGCGTTTGCTTTGGCAAAGATTGGTGTATTTGTTATTCTGATTGCACGAACGAAAGAACGATTAGAAAAAACGTTGCAAATGGTTGAGCAAGAAGGTGGACAAGGAAAGATTATAGTTGCTGATTTAAGTAAGATTGATTCCATCAATGCATGTATTGCAACAATTAAGAAAAAGACAGCGACTATAGATATTCTTGTAAATGTAGCTGGTATTTGGCATGGCAATAATGAAGTATATGCAAAAAGAAATTTTGAAACATTTTCTCAAGAAGTCATTCTTGATACCTACACCGTAGGAACGATAGCTCCAACATTATTTGCTCATGCGTTTATTCCTTTAATGCCGAAAGGTGGCAAAATAGTTAATATTTCGGGAACATTTGAAAGTGGGGCAAAGGGTTGGCTCCCTTATTTTGTTTCTAAGCGGGCAATAGAAGATTTAACCATTGGACTTGCAGAAGAATTGAAAGAAAAAGATATTCAAGTCAATGCGATTTCTCCCTCTGACACAGCAACTGATGCATATAAAAAATATTTTCCGCAATATATACAAGATGCGATAGCTCCAGAAGAAATAGCTAAACAAGTCGTATATTTATGTTCTAAGGAAGCATATTCTGTTACCGGAAGTGTTTTTGTTGTTAAAAAAGGAAAAGAAAAATATTTAGGGTATCATTCTTAATTCGAAAAATAGTTACATCTCATTAAAGGATTTTATAGGAATTTAAGGGGATATAAAGGAGTGTAATAGATGCTGATCCGCCAGCGGTTCGACTGATCTCACCGTCGAAGTCTGGCAGACAGCATGACAAGATTTACATCTCTGCTATAATATATTGCGTGAAGATTATTAGAAAAAACGAAACAAAAAGTTATAAAAATAACGATAAGTGTATTGCTATTGAATATCCTTTGGGAGATGAAGATATAAACGGTGCAGTAATTAAATTAAACGGCAGATATCCAGATAAAGGAAAAACCGTTAATACAAAATGCAAGGAAATGGCTTATGTTATGAAAGGAGAAGGGAAAATAGTTGTTAATAACAAAGAAACAAAATTGAAAAAGGGCGATTTGATACTCATTTATCCCAATGAAGAATATTTCTGGGAAGGAAATTTAGAAATGTTTATTCCCTGTACCCCAGCATGGACTCCACAACAACATAAAATAATAATACACTAAAGGATTTTAGAGGAATTTAAGGGGATATAAAGGAGTGTAGATCCTGATCCGCCGGTTGGCGGACAGCATGACAATTAATTAGGTGCTTTGAATTCTTGCCATTCGTAATTCCCAAATACCCAGTCAATAAGACGAATGGTGTCTCCAAAACGATCTTTGCTATGAAGAACCACAATGATAATTCTTCTGCCATTGCGTTCAATCAGCGTCACTAAATTCTCCCCTGCTTCTTCGGTCCATCCAGTTTTAATCCCGGCTACACCCTGAATTCTTCCAAGTAATTGATTCACGTTACTTAATTTATGGAAATACGTATGTGTTACATCAGATATAGTTATCTGCGGAATAGCAACCATTTTAGCAAGAATTTTATTTTTGAGTGCTACATCAGCAAGTCGAGCTAAATCTTCTGCTGTCATATAGTGATTGGGATCATCATATCCAACAGGATTAGTAAAATGACTCATGGATAAATGGAGATCCTGCGCTTTTTTATTCATGGCAGCAACAAACGCATCTAATCCTCCTGGGTATGCAGAAGCGAGTGTGTATCCTGCATCATTTCCTGATTGAATGAGCATTCCATAGAGTAAATTTTCAACAGTTATCCGCTCCCCGGGAACGAGTCCAATTGTTTGTCCCTTATTTTTTATTTCTTTCACAGTGACCACATCATCAAGACCCATAGCATCTAACACAACGAGAGCTGAAAGCACTTTGGTCGTTGATGCTGGCGGAAGCTGCATAGTGCTCACCCGTCTAAATAAATACACTCCTGACAACGCATCTTGAACAACAACTGATGTAGCTGATAGTTCGTTTACAGGATATACACCTGTTCGGTTTACCGGATAGGGAGCTGGCGTTGGATTGATTTTCAACTGACTCCCAGGTCTGAGTCCTCCTCCAAAACGAGTTACAGAGTAATAATTTTGTCCGGGGTACCAAAGGAAGAAAAGAATAAAACAAAAAAGAAGTAGAATCTTATCCCACTTTTTTAAAAGTATAGCAGGCACTTTCATGATCATTATTTCTTTTTACGTATTGATAATCCCAAATCTTCAAGTTGCTCCTCGCTAACTGGACTTGGGGCGTCCATGACGCTTGTTTGACCGCTTGACGTCTGAGGAAAAGCCTGAACATCTTTAATTGAGGTCTCACCGGTTAAACACATCATGAACCGTTCAATGCCTATCGCGATCCCTCCGTGTGGGGGTACGCCATAAGAAAATGCTTTCAACATATGTCCAAATTGCTTCTCAATTTGTTCTTTTGTATGTCCGATTGTTTCAAAAACTTTTGTCAAAATTGCGGGGTCTGTACTCCTGATACTTCCACCTCCTGCCTCATACCCATTCCATACCAAATCATATTGCGTGGTGAGAATTCCTTCTACTTGACCTTTCATAAACGCTTCTTTGTGCTCTGGTTTCGGATCTGAAAACGGATTGTGGGAATACGTCCACTTCCCTTCTTTGTCTTTTTCAAAAAATGGAAAATCAACAACCCATGCAAATGCGTGAATTCCTTTCTTTTTCTCCTCTTCACTCCGAAGGTCAAATTTGTCACCGCCGTATTTTGCTATCGCATCTTTGTAGGAAATAACGGGAAATGGCTTTTGTTTAACTACTCCCCCGAGAGTTTCAACAATACTCGTGACCATCTCTTCAATGATCCTCATCACATCTTCCCTATGTACAAAACTCATTTCAAGATCAAGTTGCGTGTGCTCAAACCCTCGGTCAGCGCGCAAATCTTCATCACGAAGGCACCGGGCTATTTGAAAATACCGTTCAAATCCAGCTACCATCAACAGCTGTTTGTATTGCTGAGGAGACTGTGGGAGAGCGTAAAAATTTCCCGGCTGTAGGCGCGACGGAACAAGAAAGTCCCGTGAACCTTCAGGAGTGGATTTGGTCAGAAGCGGTGTTTCGATTTCGGTAAATTCGTTTTTGAACAAATACTGACGCATGAGGTCAACAACTTTTGACCGTAACCGGATGTTTTTCTGCATCCTGCTTCTTCGAAGATCAAGATATCTGTATTTAAGTTTGATTTCTTCGTTAATATCACGCCCATCCGTATCAAGAGGAAACGGAAGCTCGGATGCTTTTGACAAAATGGTTATTGTTTGTGCTTCAATCTCAACCGTACCCGTTGTAATCTTTGAATTGATCATTGCTTCCGGACGTTTCTTCACAATTCCGGTAATTTCCACACAATCTTCTGGCTTGGTATCAGCAAGACTCTTATTAGAAACAACCTGGACAAGACCGGTTCTATCCCGCAGATCCAAAAACATGATTTTTCCATGATCGCGCCGGGTACTAATCCACCCAGCAAGTGTTACGACTTCACCAACTTTACTATTTACCTCACCAATCATTGTTCTCATACTATTATTGATTGTAATAAGAATAGACCTTAATAACAAGAACTTACTCAGAAGTAGCTAGTTTCAAATCACGAAGCTTTACTTGTAATGTTGAACTTCCATTCCACTGATTCATATCAATGGTATATGCTATATCAACAGTCATTCCCTGTTTTATTTTCCCATATAATTCACCCATACCAAATCCAACTGCATCAAATGGAGTTTTAACTGACGGATGGGATATTTTTAATTTAAGATGATTTTGTTTTGCTCCAATGAGGCGGATCGATTCAACAATCACGTTTTTTGTTGCAAACACCGGCTCGGGATTACCCAAACCAAACGGAGAAAAATCTGCAATCCGATCATATAATGAAGAACGAATAACACTAAATGGTATTTCCAGATCAATAGCTATGGATCTAATTAATAAAGATTCTTTTATATCATGCTTTGTTGCGCTTTCGACTTCTTTCGTAAATTTCTTGATATTTTTCGTTTCAATGGTAAACCCTGCTGCCATAGGATGACCCCCAACATCAACAAGAAGCGAGCTGTGGTTTCTGAGAAAGGAAATAACATCAAATCCGGCTATAGATCTTACTGATGCTTTTGAAATAATTTCCCCTTCAGCAATAACAATCGATGGACGGTAATATGTATCAACAAGTTTCCCTGCAACAAGTCCGATAACCCCCTGATTATACGACGCGTCTGATACCACAAGAATGTTTGGAATATTTTTAGAGTCTTTATATAGTTTTACCGCATGTAATGTTGTATCGATTGTCAACTGCTGCCGTTCACTATTTGTTATATGTAGTACCTGCGCTAAACTGGCCGCTCGATCAACGTTTTTTGTACAAAGAAGCCGTAATGCATCAAGGGCATGTTCAAGTCTTCCCATTGCATTGATGCGCGGAGCAAGAATATGTGACACATCTGAAGTAGTAATAGCATCTTGTGTAATTCCAGCATCTTTAAGTAGCGCTACAATCCCAAGCCGTTTTGTCGTTTTCAATGCATTAAGCCCATATACTACAATAGATCTGTTAGCTCCAACGAGTGGCACCATATCTGCAATTGTTCCAATGGCAGTAAGCGCGAGAAGATCCCGTGCTTTTTCTTTGTTTTTACCTAGAAGCATGTTAGCCAAAAACCAGGATACTCCTGCTCCTGAAAGATCTGTTGTGTGAATAATGGGACAATCAGGATATTTTTTCGGTTTTACATGATGATCCGTTACCACTACATCAATTCCGTGCTTTTTTGCATACGCCACCTGACTAACAGCTGTAATTCCATGGTCAACAGTGATAATTAAGGTTGGATCAAACTCTTTTTGTACCCGATCAATACCTTTTTCAGACAGTCCATATCCCTCATCTATTCGATGCGGAACATACGGCATAACATGGGCTCCCAGTTCATACAACGCTTCCCAAAGAACAGCTCCAGCTGTAATGCCGTCAGCATCATAATCCGTATAGACGACAATAGATTCTTTACCATTAATTGCTTTTTGGGTGCGTTGAAATGCTCGTTTTAATTCTTTTGCATTAATTCCAACATCTTTTGGCGTTAAATCAATCGGGTCTTTGGGATGAAGAAACGCCTCTTTCTCACTTGCTTTTGTAATCCCACGGTTTGTAAGTAATACCTGTATGATGTCATCAACTGCGTATTCTTTGCTAGAAATATTTCCTAATATGTTCCAATTTTTCATGTATTTAGTATGATATGATAAGAATCATGATTAATCTACCCCCCACTGTCCAAACAGTGATTACAACCCTTCAAAATAAAGGGTTTGAAGCCTATGCGGTCGGTGGATCAGTACGAGATATCTTAACAAATCACACGACAAAGGGATGGGATTTTACGACAAGCGCAACACCCGAACAAATTCTTGCGCTTTTTCCAGATAGTTTCTATGATAATAAGTTTGGCACCGTAGGCATCAAAATGCCGGAAGATATTTATGAGATTACAACATACAGGAGTGAAAAGGGATATACAGACCACCGTCATCCGGATAAAGTCATCTGGGGTAAAACATTAGAAGAGGATCTTTCCCGACGCGACTTTACCATTAACGCTATTGCGTATGATGGAAATGATCTCGTTGACCCGTATCACGGTCAGGAAGACATAAAACAAAAACTCATCCGAGCGGTAGGTATTCCAGAAGAGCGTTTTGAAGAAGACGCACTCCGTATGATGCGGGCAATTCGAATTGCCAGCCAACTCGGATTTCAAATAGAGGAAACTACAAACAAAGCCATAACAAACCATGCGGCGCTATTAGTTGATATATCAAAGGAACGTATCCGCGATGAACTTTTAAAAATACTCATAAGCGACTATGCTGCTGACGGAATACGTTTGTTAAAAAATACCAAGCTTCTGGAACACATCCTTCCAGAATTCGTTCCAACATTTACCACAGAACAAAAAAGTCCGAAACGGCACCATCTGTATGATGTCGGGACCCACTCGATCAAAGCTATGGAAGCGTGTCCCTCCAAAGATCCAGTGGTAAAATTTGCAACCCTCATCCATGATATTGGGAAACCGCAAACATTTCATAAAGATGAAACCGGACTTATCACGTTTTATAACCATGAAGTAGCGGGGACAAAACTCGCCAGAGTTATTGTTAAACGGCTCCGATTTTCAAAAAAAGACAGTGAGCGGATTCTTACACTCATCAGGTGGCATCAATTCAGTGTTGATGAGAGGCAAACGGATAGCGCAATTAGAAGAATCATCCGCAGGGTAGGAAAAGAAAATCTGCAGGACATGCTTGCACTACGAATTGGAGATAGGCTTGGCGGAGGAGCACTTGAATCATCCTGGAGACTGGAACTATTTAAAAAACGTTTGGAAGATGTCCAAAAACAACCGTTCTCCATTAAAGATCTTAAAGTAAACGGAAACGATGTCATGGAAATCCTCAACTGCCGCCCTGGGCCAGTTGTCGGAAAAACACTTTCTGATCTCTTTGCCCAAGTCGAAGAAGGTACCCTTAAAAACGAGCGGGAAAT
>CAYMYO010000009.1:31903-39328 GCA_964394685.1 uncultured Gammaproteobacteria bacterium | reverse complement strand
AATGTATAAAAAATAAATTTTTTCATTTGCCAAAAATTTTGCGCCAAAGTTTTTTTAATGTCGACTGCAAACCGATCAACATAAAGACAGCCACCACTATCCCTCCCACAATTAATCTCCACGGTATGATCCAAAATGAAGTTTTGCCTTCAATGGTGATATCTTTTTTCCCATCGTCATACACCAAAAGCATATTAGCTGTATGACGTCCCCAGCGTAATTTATTCGCCTTACTAAAGTCCCACTTTAACGTCTTAACGACATTGCCTTTTTCATCAAGAATGGTCTTGTTGTTTTTAGTTTTTTCAACGTACAAAGGGAAACCATCAGTCCATTTCGTCTCAAAAATGCGGTTGGAGTCAGGCAGAATATTGCCTTTGTCCGGATTAATTTCCAAAATTGCCACATCATGCGTCTTGCCGCGGTCGATAAAGATATTACCGCGGGGAGCGACATGAACATTGCCTTTGTTTTTTAACTTAACAGAAAATACTACCGGAAGAAATTCATAAAACTTGTGGTTACTGGAAAATTCCAACACCTCAACTTCGCGCTTGGCATTGGGAACTCGTACCTCTACCAACACCAACGTAGCTGTCGCTCCCACAATGGCTGTTTGCCTAGCGCCACTCGGCTTCTCCTCTTCTGCCCGAGAAAACGTGATTGCGTAGTAATAACCAAAAGCAGCAGTCTTGGGTATCTTAAAGGTAGCGGTAATGGTTTTCCATTCATTGGGCGCTACCTCAAATGAGTTGTCCGAAAACGATACCCAGTCAAAAAAGTCGTCTCCCTTTTCCCGATCTAAAAGCATCGGTTTGCCTTCCTCGCCATATGAGCTAAACTTCATCAGTCCCACTTTTAACTGTTCAGTTTTTATTCCTCCGTTTTTAACCTTCAGCTGTGCCGAGACTGTTGCCCCCGGTTCGGTGATGAGGTTGATGGGTAGCGGTGAAGTAACCAGATTTAAGCCAGCATCATTGGTTGGTGTTTGGGCAAAGACGGACGAAGAAAAAGAAAAACCGAAGAGTACGATAAAAAGTAATAATAAATATATTCTTGAAATAATTTTCATACGGTAATTATACTACAAAATACTCTCCCCGTCGGGAGAGTATTTCTTCGTTTTGGGCAGTATCGTCATACTGTCAAAAATTCACATCTCTTAAAAGTTACCGGCACCAACAACTGTCAGTGTATCGGTATAGTCATCAGCCGCACCTTTGACTGCCGAGATGGCCGCTCTGGCAAGCAGAGTCAAAATATCGCCGTCAGTGGTACCGTTTGCCGAAGCAATCGGCTGCAGTGAGGTACTGAGTGTTCCACCTGCTGATGTAGACGCACCATTATATTCTGCGTCAATCGTGACTGTACCAGTCCCGACTGCTGAATCAGTGGTTTTATCCACATCCAAGACATACCCGTTGGTACCTCCTGACAAAGTATCAGGTGTTGCATTTACCGTACCGGTTGTGGCGATTGTTTCTCCAGTGGTAGTCGAAGAAAGCGCCGCATTGGCACTTTTCACCCACGTGATCCAACCTTTGTCCGCGTTCGTCGCAATCGTTACTGTCTTTCCTGTTGTCGAAACGACAGTCGCTGGATCCAAATCAGTCGTAAACGTATCGCTGTTACCGCTTAGCGTAAAATTAAACGTTGGCGGAACAGTTGCTAATAAGACGATCTGATCGTCAGTGATTGCTCTGGTAGCGACGTTGCTCGTATCGATAGTTGCATCACCGGTTGTGGTGGCAGTAATCGTATCTTCTCTCGCTCCAGCCGTACCATTGGTAATACCAGTGAGAATATTCACACCATAAGATGTACCCACCGTCATATCAGTCACTCCGGTTATGGTAATAATCTGGCCAGCGTTAGCTACTGTCAGTGTTCCTGGTACAGCTGTAACACCAGCCGGCAGATTGGCCACACCAACTGTTGCAGCCGCTACCGTTGTCCCTGTAGCAAAAGTCACCTTTATCTTCGCTTCCACCCCGACCGTAACAGGAGTAATAACAACCAAGACATTGCTGGCTGTACTCGCTTTCATCCGGTCATACCGCAAATAAGCTTGCGTAAAGTTGGCTGCTTGAGCAGAGGTGACACCTATGAACAAAGGAGCAAATACTCCTATCAATAAGGCAATTAAACTTAAAAATGAGATTTTTCTATTCATGCGTTTTGTCATTTATATCACCCCCTTTAAAAACTTATAAAATAATATCTCTTATATCTAGTAAGAAGCATTTTGTATGGGTTGTCAAGAGGCAATGACCGTAAGAGTCTCCGCATAATCATCAGCTGTAGGGGTTGCTTGATGATATAGTATTAAATATAATTAAAATATATGAGAGACAAAACTCTTACGGTAAGTATAGTAGTGATGGCTTATAATGAAGAAAGAAAAATTGGTAGATTCTTGGAGAGTCTTCTTGGGCAAAAATTAAAAGAAGTTTGTCTTTCAGAAATCCTGATTGTTTCCAGTGGCTCACAAGATAAAACTAACCGGATAATAAAAGAATTTTCCCAAAAAGATCCCCGTATCCATCTTCTCAAAGAAAAAAAACGTTTCGGCAAAGCTTCAGCAGTCAATCTTTTTCAAAAACTTGCAAAAGAAGAGATACTCGTTTTGTCAAGCGCTGATCTTTTATTGGAAAAGGAAACAATTGAAAAGTTGGTTGTTCCTTTTAAAGATAGGAAGGTAGGTATCGTTGGTTCCCACCCCATTCCAATCAATGATCCTAAAGCTTTTTTTGGTTTTGCCAGCCATCTTCTCTGGAAGCTCCATCATGAGGTTTCTAAAAAGAGACCCAAGATGGGAGAATTAATTGCTTTCCGTAAAATTTTTCAACAAATACCGGTCCTTTCCTCGGTTGATGAAGCCAATATCGAGTCTCTTGTCAGAGGACAGGGCTATCTGGCAGTCTATCAGCCAGATGCGATTGTTTACAACAAAGGCCCCCAAAATCTCCAAGAATTTATAGCCAGAAGACGGCATATCTATTGCGGGCATCTGGCGACTAGATATGAATATAGTTATGAAGTATCTACCCTTTCCGGGTTTAGGATTTTTTTACTCCTTTTTAAAAATATTGAGTTTTCCTGGCGGTTTTTTCTTTTTACTCCGTTGGTAATTTTTTTAGAAGTAGTCAGCCGCTTTCTTGGTTTTTTGGATTACAGATTTAAATTGAAAAATCATACTATTTGGCAAGTTACACCAAGCACAAAAAAACTCCTATGAATTTTCAATGGATTATTTTACTCAATTTTTTATTTATTGGCAATTACTTTAGATGTTTAGTGTTTAAGCGGATTTGATATAATTAAAATTATGAACCCAAAAGTTGGTGTTGTTGTTGTTGCCTACAAAGCAGAAAAGTTCATTCTTCCCTGCCTTTCTGCGCTTCGTAGGAGTACCATTCCTGTATTTCGGGTGGTTGTGGTTGTTTACAATAAATCAGAAGAAAAGACCGTGGCAGCTCTACGACGCTCCTGGCCTAATCTTCAGATAATAAAAAGCAGGAAGAATCTCGGCTTTGCTGCAGGAGTAAATATCGGTATCCGCTACTTACTCAAGTATGGCAATATTAACTATTTCCTCCTTCTTAATCCTGATACAAAGGTTTCACCAAAGCTGGTTGAGGAACTTATCAAGCCATTTTCAAACCAGAACAAAATTGGAGTCACGGGACCTATCATAACCTATCAAGGAAAGAAAAATATCATCTGGTTTGCCGGAGGTTATTTTAACAAACTTTTTTGTTTTAGCCGTCATCCCCTTATGGACAAAGACGTAAATACGGCCCATATCAAATCAGGAGAAACTGATTTTATTACCGGAGGTTGTCTGATGATAAAACGGGAAGTAATAGATAAAGTTCCCATTGATGAAAAATACTTTTTATACTTTGAGGATGTTTTCTTCTGTGAGAAGATACGAAAGCTAGGATACGCTTGTTACCTCGTAGCAAAACCACTCGTCAGCCATCTGGTGTCCGCGACTACAGGGGAAGTGGGAAGTAATCGGATGACGCCACTTCGCGCCTACTACTTTGCCAGAAATCCGCTTCTGTACATTAAGGGAGAAGTGCGAGGCTTTTTAAGAATAGCGAATATTTTTGGCCAACTCTTCATTCGTTTACCTTACTATTCTTTTCAAATGCTTAAAATCGGAGACTTTCATTCTTTTATCTCCTACATAAAAGGTTTACGGGACGGTTTTCTACAAACTATTAAGTTGGCTTAAGGCTTCTTTTGCCTTTGCATTTGTTGGATCAAGGACGAGAATATCTTGATACTCGATTTTGGCGTTGTAGAGGACGCCAGCTTTTTGATAGATGTTGGCTACCTTAAAACGAATGTCAATATTCTCCGGGGTAAAAGAGGATGCTTGTCCATAAAAATACAGGGCATTCTTCAAATTTCCCTCTTTTTCTGCCGCTTCCCCTTTTTTGAGAAGCTCTGAAAATTCTGCTTTTTGTTGCAT
This sequence comes from uncultured Gammaproteobacteria bacterium, assembly GCA_964394685.1. GTDB lineage: Bacteria > Patescibacteriota > Microgenomatia > UBA10105 > UBA927 > CAIJMI01. The sequence continues at coordinate 34,845 of CAYMYO010000009.1, read as the reverse complement.
AATTTGGCAGTTCTCGTTTTTCCCTATCTCCTTTAAAGCAAGTTCGGGTTTTTTAAAATGGGGGGCAAGTTTTAAAGAGAGTTTAAGCTCTTTTTTGGCCTCACGAAAACAGTCGTAGGTCTTATAGAGATCGCCGTTGACAAAGTGCTGGAAGGCAAAAAAGTCTTTAAACATCCGAGCCACAGGTGCTCGAGTAGTCACATCTGTTTCCAAAGCCTCTTTGCTCACTAAATGGCAAGACTCCGGCTGTTCTTGAAATTTAAAGGTTCGCGAAACTTCCATAGAGCACCCATAAGGTATAAGATAGAACGGATCACCAAAAAGGCTATAAATAGAAAGTACCAGTTTGGAGTCACTTATTCCAGCTACATAAATAGGTCTTTTGTCGATATTCCAGCGGATAAGGTCTCTGGCTAAGGGGATAGAATGTTGGGCCGTGATTCTGGTAATGGTGGTTTTGATAAGATCGGGATATTTTTCTTTGATTTCTTCAAGGGGCCGCTGGGCAAAATCAGACGGAATAATCAAAACATCTTTTCGTATCCCCTCAACCTGCTGTAAGTAGATTGAGGTAAAACAGGTTTGTTCTGCAAAACAAAGAAGGATAGCATCTTTTTTTAGACTTTCCAGAAGGGCTTTACCATATTTATAGCCTAAAGAAAAATTGTTTTTTTTGATTTCTTGATAGTTAGTTGCAGCGAGAAAAAATACAAGAAGAAAAGGGAGAAATAAGATAACTATTCTAAACTTTCCTAAGAAAGCTTTGAACATCTGACAAATTCCTAAAGTTCCGAAGGAAATAAAAAAAGCAAAAAAAAGAAGGGTAGTAAGAAAAAAACGTTCATGAAGTCCTCTTGTAATATAAAAGTCTATTTCACCGCTTCTTTGGGGAGTTGGAGCATACATCCCAAAAAAATATCCCCCAAAAAAAAGACCAAGGATTAAAAAAAGAAAGATTTTATATTGTTTTTTCTTAAGAAGATAGAAGCCTCCCCCAAGAGCAAGAAGAAAAAATAGAAAATTAAAATTAGTGATAAGAAAAGTAGAGACATCTATTAGCCCTTGAGAGATCCCTTTTACCTCAAGCTTTCCACCAAGGTATGCCTGTCCTTGCAGCTGTGATTCGGCGTAAACGCGTCTCGTAATCACTCTATAAATGCTCGCTAGATTTTTTGGATTTTCCCAGTTGATAACTGCCTGATTTTGGGCCGCCAAAGGCAGATAAAGATAGGGAAGAAGAAAACCAAGCAGAAAAAGAACGATTCCTTTACCAAGAAATCTCCAGTCAGTAAATAGTTTTATATTATTTATTAATATATAAAAAGCAAAAAGAGGAAAGAAAAATAGGAAAACTTGTTGATTAGAAAGTCCAAGACCGGAAAAAAAGGCAGCCAAAAGGAGAATCTTTTGATTTCTATTTTTATTACACAAAATCAGTAAAAGAACAACCAAGGAAAGCAAAAAAAGATGAAGGGAGAAAACCTCGGCAAAAAGGGAAAAGAAAAAAAAGGAGAAAGAAAAAGCAAGAGAGAAAGCTCCAATAGAAGAGGCTACCAGACGAACCCAAAAATTTTCAACCATCTTTTCAAGAAGAAGATAACTACTCAAGAGAAAGAAAACGACCGTCGCGGCCGAAAGAATGCTACTTAAAAAATTTACTTTTCCAGCAAACGTCATGAAAGGAATCGGAAGTCTTCCTATTGAGGCAGCCAGAAGCGTATACAGTGGATAGGAGGGCGGGTGCGCGACGCCAAGAATTTTAGCTACAGTTATAAGTTCGTCACTATCTGCATAACCAGTGACGAAATTTGGTAGGAGACTAAGGTAAGTAAGAAGGGTTATAAGGAAAACTCCAAAAGTAGTAAGAAAAATGGTCCTTTTTTGAAAGGTATTTTTAAACATAAAAGCTAAAAATTTGCAGAAGCAATAACAGTAAAAGTCTCTGTATAATCATTTGCTACGAGGGTTATACTTGATGATTTGGCCTTTACCACAAAGGATGCTCTGCCTCCAACAACAGGAGAAGTGGCACTATATATTGATCTAATGTTGGTATCAATAATTCCCGTCGACTGACCGGTGCCGTTATAGGGGGAAAGAGCAGTAAAAGGTCCTCCTGAAGTTTGCGTTGCTGAAGCAGACTGTGCCCCCACTCCTTGGCTTAATACAGCAAGGTCGCCGGTAACCGAGGTAATCGTTGAACTTCGTGTAGTACTATAAAGACCACTATTTTGCCCATACACATACACATATCCTCCTGATTCACCATTGGTCGCAAAATCAACCCAAATCTTTTGCGGACTATCTACTACAGTGCCAGCGACTAAATCACTAAAGGTAATAGTAAATGGCGGATTGGTTTCTGTATCCGTAGCAGAAACGTCTATATCAAAGGTGAATGATGGGCTAACAGTTGAGGCCGAACTAACCGGTCCAAAGTCAGTCTCGGTAAACTTGCCCTGCATTGCTTTTGCTTTTATATAATAGGTAGTATTCGGCAGAAGGCCGATGACAAAGGTGCCGCTTGCGCCGCCCCAGCTTGTATATGTTTGATAATCTTCAAGTCCAAGCGTTGCGCCGACGGTGTTGTCACTTTGTACATATCTGGTATCAGAAACAAAATTATCAGTTGATATGGCCAGGGCAAACTTGGCGTCGCTTGGGTTATTTGACGTATTTATGATAACACGCAGCTTGTTATACCAGTTGCCGATATTTTCAAACGTCGGCGCCGACGGAACATGACTTTGCTGGGAAAATATCAGACCCGAGCCTAATTTATAAATAGTCCCTGACAGTTTGGTACTGTTTAGTTCGCCGATAATTCCCTCAAGGCTATAATTTGGCGACGTAGCGTTGCTTGTCCCTCCTCCCCCAAAACCAAAATTGATAAGCTTATAGTCAGTGCTAACGGGAATGACGAAAATAACAAAGGAAAAAAT
>CAYMYO010000009.1:0-31803 GCA_964394685.1 uncultured Gammaproteobacteria bacterium | reverse complement strand
CGGCTGGGACTCGAACCCAGAACCAACAGCTTAAAAGGCTGCTGCTCTACCAGTTGAGCTACCGACCCATATAAATTCTATTTTTTAAGTAATTTCTTCCGAACCCTGTCTTAAGCGCTTTCTCTCTTTCTATGGCTTTCTTTTGAGATATACAAGCTTCATAGTAAACTAATTTCATTGGCAATCTATTTTTGGTTGATTGTACCAAACCACTTAAATGCATATTAATTCTGTGTCTTAAATTGTCTGTCCAACCAATATATAGTTTACTATCTTTTTCATTTCTTTGACAGAGTTATTCCATATAGCAGGTAATGAAGAAATATTATTTAGCAGCTTTAGCTTTATGGTCTTTTGTGGATTCTTCAATTTTTGTTGCTGCTTTGCCGGTTCTTGAACGAAGATAGTAAAGCTTGGCTCGTCTAACTTCGCCGTGTTTCTTTACATCAATTTTCTTAATCCAGGGAGATACAAGTGGAAAAATTCTTTCAATTCCAATTGCGCCGACTCCAATTTTTCGAACTGTGATCATCTGATTCTCAGCACTTCCCTTTATCGCAATAATAATTCCTTCGAATATCTGAACACGTTCGCGTGTTTCTTCTTTGACTTCCCGCTTTGTTTTTCCTGCTACTTTTTCGTGCTCAATAAGCTTGTAGTGCACACGTACGGTGTCTCCAACGCTAAGCCCGATAGTATTCCATGTGGTCTGATTTGCCATAAGAGTGTTATTTTACCATACAGGCAGCGATAAAGTCTAGAAACAACGGATGAGGGATGAGCGGTGTTGAACGGTATTCCGGATGGAATTGCGTACCTACAAAGAACGGGTGTGCCGATTTTGGCAGTTCTATGATTTCAACGAGATTTTCAATAATAGATCGACCGGCTATCACCATACCGAATTCCTCAACCCGTTTTGCGTACTCTTCATTAAATTCGTACCTGTGCCGATGGCGTTCTCCTACAATTTTTTTATCTCCCGAATCATATCCGTTATGAGCTGTATAGCTTTGATCTGATAGTGTCCCCTCTTTGACTTTACATTCCCAACGCCCTAACCGCATGGTTCCTCCGTACGCACGAAGTTTTACATTTTTTTCCTGACCGGGATTAATATGAATTACTGGGTGAGTTGTTGTGGCATTGGCTTCAACAGTATTTGCATCATCTAGTCCCAGTACATGACGAGCAAATTCAACAACAGCCAGTTGCATACCAAAACAGAGGCCCAAATACGGTATTTTATGTTCACGTGCGTACTGAATGGCTGTAATTTTTCCTTCCACTCCACGTGGACCCCAACCAATAGGAACAATAATGCCGTTGACATTCTCTAGATCTTTTATTTCACCCCGCCAGTTGGCGGGCAGGCTTTTTTCAATTTTTTCTGCCTGTATCCACTTTGTTTTGACAACCACCTCATGTCTCCAACTTGCATGATCAATTGCATCGATGAGCGCCGCATAGCTATCACGAAGTTCATATTCACCTGTTGCAAAATATTTACCGACAATGGCAATAGTGATTTGTTTTTGTTTTTTAATTTTGATGGTATCAACCATTGTTTGCCATGCTTTCATATCAAGCGTATTGAGCGGAAGACTAAGCATGGAAAGGATCTTTTCGTCAAATTTCTGCTCAGCAAATATGACTGGTATTTCATAGGGGCTTTCCAGATCAGGATCATTGATCACGTTTTCAGCTTCAACATTACAAAACAAAGCAAAACGAGCACGTCTTCTCTCATCAATATTTTTTTCGGCTCTTGTCACAATGAAATCCGGTTGAATTCCCATGGAATTAAGTGTGCGAACAGATAGTTGTGTCGGTTTTGTTTTGGGTTCCCCAAGATGTGACGGAGTAGGAAGATAGCTAACATGAACATGAATGACTGAATTTTTTTTGTCATGAGCCAGAATGCGCGAGGCCTCATAATACAACATATTTTGATATTCACCAGCTGTTCCACCAAGTTCAACGACGATAACATCCGCATGTTCTGTTTCCCCGGCTTCTTTGATACGACGAATGATTTCATCAGTAACATGCGGTATTGCTTCGACATCCTCTCCTTTATAGTCAAAATCTCGTTCTCGGTCGATAACTGTCTTATATATTTGTCCCATGGTGACAAAATTATGACGCTTCATGTTAATTCCAAGGAATTTTTCATACGTCCCCATGTCCATATCCGCCTCAGTACCATCATCTAGCAAATAGGGGTCACCGTGTTCAATGGGATTAATAAGTCCCGCATCGATATTGAGATAATTTTCACATTTCACGCAGGTAACAGCATATCCACGATTTTTGAGTAGTAGCGCAATAGCGGCAGTCGTATTTCCTTTTCCAAGGCCAGATATCACGCCGCCGGAAACGAAGATAAATTTAGTGGGCATAAGTTAAGATACCAAAAATGAAGAATTTCGTCAATAGAATTATTTCGATTTTCGTCGGAATAATGATTTATGGTACCGATACAATCCCTCAAATATAGTTCCTTTTGTAATGATTCCAACAACATGATTTTCATCATCAACAACGGGAAGCTGATTCACTCTATGAGCAATCATTCTTCCAAGAGCCCGCATAATAGATGTTTGTTTATGCGTATAAATGACATTTCGATTCATTACTTCCGAAACACTTTTTTTCATGACCTCAACAAATTCTTTATCTTCTTCCAATGTATCTTCTTCAATACCAATATCAAATACATATGCCCGATAATCAGGATAGAGAAGCTGCAGCATATCCTCTTTTGAAAGAATGCCGATTAAATGTTTTTCCTTGTCAATAATGGGAACAGAATTGAACTTTTTTTTGGAGAATAATTTCCAAACATCACGTAAAGAAGTGGTGTCAGGCACAGTAATAACCTTAGACTCCATGACGCTTTCAATGGTCATCATTGCAAATGATAAATGTATTTATTTACGTTGTCAACCTTGGCTTCCTACGCCGTAATACATGGAGCTCAATAGAGGATCTCCGAAGAATTGCTTGAGCGGCAGCGTAATCCGCTGATTTTCCTTTTTGCGATAACGCCTCTTTTGCAGCTACGTGAGCTTTTTTAATTTCCGCTTCATTGAGCTCGTCCGCATGATACGCGCGGGATACGAGTATAAGAATATGGTCTTTCGTAACTTCCATGAATCCCCCGCCTATAGCTAAATAAATTTCTTTACCACTGGCTTCAATTTTGATTTCTCCTTCAACAAGCATGGAAATGAGATTCGTGTGTTTCGGTAAAATTCCAATGGTTCCAGTTGGTGTCGGCACACTCACAAAATGAACATCTTCTGAGTATGCCGAGCGCTCAGGGGTAACGATATCAAGGTGTATGGAATCCATATTATTTCACTTCGCTGATATTTCCTACCATGAAAAATGCCTGTTCGTTTTTCGCGTCATGAATGCCATCTAATATCTCTTTAAACCCTTTCACCGTTTCTTCTAACTTCACGTATTTACCCGGTCTTGAAGTGAATGGCTCAGCGACATGCATAGGTTGCGTCAAAAACCGTTGAATTTTTCTTGCCCGTGTTACAACCCGTTTGTCTTCATCACTTAATTCCTCCATACCCAAAATCGCGATAATATCCTGCAAATCCTTATATCGTTGCAATACCCGTTGAACGCTGCGAGCTACTTCATAATGCTCTTTTCCTATAATGGATGGTTCAAGAATGCGGGAATTGGACGATAACGGGTCAACGGCCGGATATAACCCCTGTTCAGAAATTGAACGGTCCAGAGAAATAGACGCATCCAAATGGGAAAATGTGGCAACAGGCGCCGGATCCGTATAATCATCAGCAGGTACATACACTGCCTGAACAGAAGTAATTGAACCCTTTTTCGTTGACGTGATCCGCTCCTGTAACGCTCCCATTTCAGATGCAAGTGTCGGTTGATACCCGACAGCCGATGGAATACGACCCAGAAGTGCGGATACTTCGCTTCCGGCTTGAGCAAACCGGAAAATATTATCAATAAACAACAGTACATCCTGACCTGCTTCATCTCTGAAATACTCAGCCATGGTAAGTCCGGTGAGGGCTACCCGCAAACGTGAACCGGGCGGTTCATTCATTTGGCCAAATACCATAGCGGTTTTATCGATAACTCCTGATTCTTTCATTTCCCGGTACAAATCATTTCCCTCACGGGATCGTTCACCGACCCCTGCAAATACAGACACCCCTCCGTGCACTTCAGCTACATTATGAATAAGTTCTTGAATAATAATTGTTTTACCAAGTCCCGCTCCTCCAAAAATTGCAACTTTTCCTCCTTTGACAAATGGAGCAATTAAATCAATAACCTTAATTCCGGTCTCAAGTATTTCAAGTTTTGTGCTTTGTTGGGTCAATTTCGGAGCATTTCGGTGAATGGGATAGTATGTCGATGTTTTCACTTCCCCCTTATCATCAATTGGGTCTCCGACAACATTAAAAAGTCTTCCGAGTGTTTTTTTACCAACAGGAACTGTAATTGGATGAAGTGTCGCTATTACTTCATCTCCTCGTTTAAGCCCGTCTGACGGGCCCAAAGCAATACAACGAACTTTATTCTCCCCTAAATGAGATGCTACCTCTAGTATGAGAATTTTTGTTTGAGTAAATGCACTTTTTACTTCCAATGCTTCGTATAACGAAGGGAGATAGGATTCGCTAAATTGCACATCAATAACCGCTCCGAAAATTTGTGAAATTGTTCCGATGTATTTCGTATTTAATTCTTTCTTTTTCATACAATAGCTCCTTTTTAAATAGTTATTCAGTAGCCATCCTCGCTGTGACGAGATCAGCTATTTCATACGTTATTTTCGCTTGCCGTTCTTTATTGTACATAAGCGTTAATTCATCAATAAGCGACAACGCATTATCTGTAGCGTTTCTCATAGCGACCATTCGCGCTGAATGTTCGCTCGCTTCAGATTGTAAAATTGCATCTCGCAGTTGATTTTCAATGTAGTGAGGAAGGAGCGCATCAAATACTTCTTTTTTTGATGGCTCAATGAGGCTTTCCTGTCCATGTAACCCCTTCGTCTCGTTTGTATCAATTGTCGAAATGGTTAATGGAAGAATTGTTTTTTTTCTTGGGTTTTGTTGAAGTGCTGATCTAAATTCATTGCTTACAATATCAACCCCATCGTAAGACCCCTGTACATATTCTTTGGTAAATAATTCCGTTAATGCTGGGACAACACCTATAAATGGAGGAGTAGAAAAATCAGCAAGTAGCTTTCCACCAAGTCGAACAACTGTTTCGGCTCCTTTTTTCCCGATAGTAATCGTATCAATGGCAGATAGCGTCGGAAATGTTCGTATATAAAATCGAAATAAATTGCTATTTAAGCCTCCACACAACCCTTTATTCGTAGAAATGAGTATAACGAGTCGTTTTCCGGTTAACGTTTGTGGTTTTGTTAAATATGGATGAATGGACACATCAACACTTGTTGATGATCGGATCACCATATCATATATTTTTTGTGCATATAATTTTCCTGATAATGCAGCTGCTTGTGCTTTTTTCATTTTTGAAGCAGCAACAAGTTCCATTGCTTTGGTTATTTGTGCAATGTTTTTTGCTGATTTTATTCTCCGCCGTAAAATCCGGATACTAGCCATAGGATTATTTCCACGTCTTTTTGAATGTTTCTATAAACGTTTGCAACTCTTTTTCAATTTCGGTAGTTATTTGTCGTTCTTTTAATAAAAGTACGCCTACTTTCTTTCCTTCTTTTTTGAAAAATGCCAATAAATCGGTTTCGAAACGTCCGATATCGCTTATTGCGACACTATCCATGTATCCCCTTGCTCCTGCCCACATAAGAATAACCTGCAGTTCAACGGTTATTGGGGCAAATTGACCCTGTTTTAACACTTCCATCATGCGTGCTCCGCGATCAATTTGTTTTCGTGTTGTTTCATCAAGATCAGAACTAAATTGTGCAAATGCAGCAAGTTCCCTGTATTGCGCGAGGTCCAATTTCAGATTTCCCGCTACTTTTTTCATTGCTTTCATTTGCGCTGATCCACCCACACGGGAAACCGAAAGACCTACGTTGATTGCCGGCCGTTGTCCGGCGTTAAACAGATCTGATTCCAAATAAATCTGTCCGTCGGTAATAGAAATAACATTGGTTGGAATATACGCTGAAACATCATTTGCTTGTGTTTCAATTATTGGAAGCGCTGTTAACGATCCGCCTCCATGCGCTTTATCAAGTCGACACGCGCGTTCAAGAAGCCTACTATGAAGATAAAATACATCTCCTGGATATGCCTCACGACCCGATGGTCTTCGAAGCGTCAGTGATATTTGCCGATAGGCCCATGCATGTTTTGTTAAATCGTCATAAATAACCAGCGCATCTTTTCCTTGATCCATAAAATACTCTCCGATTGCGCATCCTGCGTACGGAGCCAAATATTGAAATGCTGCCGGGTCGCTAGCAGAAGCTGTTACAATGATTGTGTGACCCATTGCGTCATGTTTTTCTAAATCTGAAATAATGTGCGCGATACGGGATGTTTTTTGCCCTATAGCAACATAGATACAGATAACATTTTCAGATTTCTGATTAATAATCGCGTCAATTGCTATTGCAGTTTTGCCTGTATTACGATCGCCAATAATAAGTTCCCGTTGACCCCGTCCAATAGGAATAATTGCATCAATTGCTTTAATACCGGTTTGTAGAGGCGTATTCACTGGTTCACGATACATAACGCTCGGTGCAATTTTTTCTATTGGATATTGTTTTTTTGTTGTGATTGTTCCTTTTCCATCGATGGGCTCCCCAAGAGGGTTAACAACGCGACCAACAAGATTTTCTCCTACTGGCATGTAGAGCAGTTCTCCTGTTGATTCAACTTCCTCCCCTTCATGAAGTTCTAGGTAATCTCCGAGCACTATTGCTCCCACTTCATCTTCCTCAAGATTAATAACAAATCCAGCTACACCATTTTTGAACTGAATTCTTTCGAGATACGCAACCTCAGGAAGTCCGCTTATTTTTACCACTCCATCAGCAATTGCTGTAATTCGTCCAATATGTTTTACTTTTACATGAGATGTGTATCCTTGAATTTTTTTTGTTAATTCGGTTGCTATAAATTTACTAAAATCACTATTCATAGGTTACTCCATAAGCATATGAGACATATTTTGTAATGTTTTAAGAAATGTCATATCAACAACCCAATCGCGTATTTGAATCTTAATCCCTCCTAATACACTAGGAGTAACAGTTGAAATAACTGTTATTTCATTGCCACTAATTCTTGATAATGTTTTTTGAATTTGGCTTTTCTCTTCAGCAGATAATGGAACTGCACTATGTACATGCGCAGTGATATCATCCTGGGCATCTTTCGATACTTTAGATAATAATTTACGCAGCTGCGGAACCGCTTGAGCAGTCTCCCGACCTTGTTGTATGTACGAAACAACGTCGTGAATGAATCCTTGAGCGTGTTTTGTTAATTTAGCCATAAAGTTCAATTTTCATTACCGAATGGATTCTAAGTCTTTCATCTGCTTTCTTACAATTGTGTGTTGCAATTCTTTTGACATCACGTTTCCTAATATCCGTTTTGACATTTCAACTGCAAGCGACACTGCTTCATGACGGACTTGTTTATCCATTGATACTTTAAGCTCAGCTATTTCCATTTTAGCTTTTTGGGTCATGTCATCGGATTTTTTCCGTGTTTCTTCCAAGATAACATGTTCTTCGCTTTTTGCTTGTTTTTTTGCTTCATCAATCAATTTGAGCGCATCTATTCGTGCCTCTTCCATGAATTTCTCTTTCTTTTCATCCATTTTTCCCCATTCTAACCGCATCTTTTCTGTTAGTTCCAATCCTTCCTCTATTTTTTTCTTTCTCTTTTCCAGCATGCCAAGAATTGGCTTATACATGAGCCAATTGAGTAGTATCATGATGATAGCAAAATTGATAAGCTGAGCAATAAACAAACTCGGCTCTATACCTAATTTATCCATAATCTCCCTTTTTAGACGAATTTAATAATAAGCGCTGTTACCAATCCGTAAATAGCAATAGCTTCAGCAAAAGCAACACCCAAAATCATGCTCGTACGAACGTCTGACGCTGATTCCGGATTACGGCCGATTGCTTCAACAGCTTTTGTTGTAATCATACCAATAGCTATTGCCGGAAAAATACCTCCAATAGCAATGGTTGCTCCTGACATAATAAGTCTCCATGTATCTAAATCCATATGACACCTCCTTTCTATACTATATTATTCCTCATGCGCGAGTGCGACATTAATAAATACCGATGTTAATGTTGAAAACACTAGGGCTTGAATAAATCCAACGAATAATTCTAACATAAGAAATGGCATCGGTACTATAAAAGGCATAAGAAATGCCATAACTGCAAGGAGCACTTCACCTGCAAAAATATTTCCGAATAACCGGAATGCAAAAGAGATAACTTTAGATATGTCTGATATCACTTCAAGAAATCCGACAAATCCAAGTATGGGATTACGGAAATTAACAAAACGATGACTGTATTTTATTCCAAGCGTCTTAAATCCGAAATATTGCATAGCGATAACAGCAATCAGAGCTAATGCGATGGTCGTATTCAGATCGGCTGTCGGTCCTCGAAGAAGCGGGACAAACTTTGTTGCGTGTTCTGTGGCTTCATTTAATCCAATGGTACCAACACCGGGAAGCAGTCCGCTCCAGTTAGAAACGATGATAAATAGAAATAGAGACGCAACGAGAGGAAAAATCATTTTCACATGATGACCAACAACTGTTGAGAAAAATGAATAAAGTCCCTCTAATACAATTTCCATAATTGATTGAAAATGAGTGGGAATTAAGGATAGTTTTCGTGTAGAAGTAATAGCCAAAACAAGCAATATAACCATCACTCCCCACGTCATCAGAAGCGAATTTGTTATCGGCAATGGCCCAATATGAGCTATTTTCTCAGCAGCGAGCGATATGTGCAATGTCATACAATTAGTTCTTTGATTTTTTTACAATCGTCTTAATAACTTCTATGAAATTGATGATAGATATAACACACCCAACGACAAGTAATGACAGCGTCATTTTTGGATACGTATTCCATACGCCATCAAGATATTTACCAATGAGTGTACACAGCACGATTGGTATTGAAATCGCAAAACCAAGTCCCCCTACAATCCCAAGATAGTACATAGTACTATTTCGAGTTTTTTGTTCTTTATACTCTTTTAAATTCTCTTTTAATTCTTTTCTCTTACTACGCGTCGAACCTGATAACAATACCTCAAACCTATTATCTAAGCCTTTCATGGAATAGGCTTATTGTAACGAATGCGTAATTTTTCTGTCAATGCGTAAAATCTATGTAGTCACCGCTTTCAACGATAACCGTATATCGATCTTCACGCTGGTCAATACGACCATGAATTTTTACTATTACATCTCCTACCCAAAAATCCGGATCTTGAGCAAATAGCTTCGGGAAAACAACACATTCAATTGTTCCAGTTAAATCTTGAAGTTTAACAAAAGCCATTTCATTATTACCTGCTTTTGTAAAGATTTTTTTTACATCTATGACGAGTCCTGCAATAACAACTTTTGACCCAACCAGATCTTCTCCAATTGATCCAATGCTTTGAAAATTCATTGCCTTTAGTTCTTTTTCATGAAAAGATAACGGATGAGCGGTGAGATAAAACCCGAGTATCTCTTTTTCAAAAAAAAGAAGTTGTGAATTAGTAATCTCAGGAATTGTAGGTAACGTATCTACCAAACTCTTCTTTTCATTATCATCAGTATCAAAGAGTCCGGATTGACCTTTTAAATATGCAGTCTTTTTTTTATGCATGCCCTCAAGAAACTCAGGAAGTACGCTCAATAACTGTGCGCGCTTTCCAAACGCATCCATCGCACCGGTTTTAATCAAGCATTCAAGTGTTTTTTTATTTACTTTTGATAAATCGACTCGAGTGAGAACGTCGCTAAGCGACATAAATTTTTTCTTGTTAGCGCGGGCGTTCAAAATACTCTCAATAGCGGCGCTTCCGACATTTTTTATCGCAGACAACCCGAATCGAATTTGGTTATCATCTATAGAAAATTCTATATCTGACGAATTGATATCAGGCGGGAGAATGGCAATATTCATACGACGACATTCAGCTATGATAGTAGAAATTTTCTCTTCTCTTGTAGGGCCTGTGTTAGCTCTTGATTCAGCTGTTAATACCGCAGTCATATATTCAACAGGATAGTTTGCTTTCAGATATGCAGTCTGATAGGCAATCATTGCATAACACGCGGCATGTGCCTTGTTAAATCCATATCCAGCAAATGGTTCAATAAGCGTGAATATTTCTTCTGCTTTTGTATGAGACAATCCGTTTTTTACACACCCGCTAATAAACTTCTCTTTCTGTTTTTTCATTTCCGTTGGAATTTTCTTTCCGACAGCTTTCCGAAGCTTATCAGCATCCCCCCATGAATAACCGGCTAGTGTGATAGCAGTGAGTAACACATCGTCCTGATACGCAATGATGCCATAAGATTGTTTGAGTACATCTTTAAGCCTGGGATCCGGATACACAATTTGTGACGGGTCATGCTTCCTCTTGATAAATTCTGGTATAACGAGCATGGGTCCCGGTCGAAACAGTGCTACCATCGCCATAACATCAAATATAGAAGACGGTTCAAGTTCTTTGATATATCTGCGCATTCCTGAAGACTCAAGTTGAAATATTCCTGTTGTCTCTGCCATCGATAACATCTTAAACGTTTTTTTGTCATCAAGAGGTATTGTTTGAATATCAATTTCGATATGTTTTGTTTGACGGATAAAATCAATCGCCTGAGACATGATCGTTAAATTCCGCAGTCCCAAAAAGTCCATCTTCAATAGTCCCACTCCATCTTCTCCGACTGTATACATATCATATTGAGTAATGATTCGTTCACCTCGTGATTCTTTCTGAAGCGGTGTATGTTCAACCAGCGCCACATCAGAAATAACCACTCCTGCCGCATGAACAGATGCATGACGCGCAACCCCTTCTAATTTTTTTGCTACATCGATAAGCCTCTTTGTTTCCGGTTCAGATTGATACGCAAGAGCAAGTTCTGTTGATTGGATAAGGGCTTTTTCAAGCGTCATTGCGTTTCCTTGTACACCGAGTGGAATCATTTTAGAAATTCTGTCCGGTTTTGCGTACGGCATACCGAGTGCTCGGCCCGCATCCCGGATAGCACCCTTTGCTTCCATGGTTCCAAATGTGATAATTTGTGCGACCTTATCAGAACCGAATTTGTCAGTGACGTACTTAATAACTTCATCCCGTTTATCATCGGCAAAATCCAGATCAATATCAGGAGCTGATGGACGTTCGGGGTTTAAGAACCGCTCAAAGGGTAATTTAAAATAAAAAGGATCGATGCCGGTAATATTTAAGATGTAGCACACCACTGATCCAGCCGCTGATCCGCGTCCTGGCCCAACAGCTATACCATGCGTTTTTGACCAGTTAACAAAATCCTGGACAATGAGAAAATAGGGCGTATATTTCTTTTTCGTTATAATATCCAGCTCATACTCGATGCGATCTCTGATTTCCTCGGTAACGTTTTTGTATCTCGAGGCGATTCGCTCTTCTACGAGTATTCGTAAATATGTTTCAGGTGTCATTCCATCGGGAACCGGGTATTGTGGAAGATGCCATTCACCCACGGATAATGTCGTATTGCACATGTGTGCAATTCTCACTGTATTTTCCAAGGCCTCAGGTATATCAGCAAACAGTTCTTTCATCTCATCGGGGCTTTTCATATAAAAATCAGGGCAGGATATCATGGAAAGTGGTCTGTGTGGTTCTAAAATAGTGTGTTGCGTTTGCACACACAAAAGAATATCTTGTGCCTCCGCGTCATCACTATTTACATAGTGGATATCATTGGTCGCTACCAGTGGAAGACTTAATTTTCTTGCAAGTATTATTAATTTTTTGTTTACCTCTTCCTGTTGGGGTAATTTCTCATGTCGTTGGATTTCAATGTAATAGTGGTCCGGTCCAAAAAGATCCGCATACTTTTTAGCGACATTTTCGGCTTCTTTCACTTCATCGCGAAGAAGAAGTTGTGATAATTGTCCCTGCATGCACGCGGATAAACAAATGAGGTGTTCATGATATTTCACGAGTGTCTCCCAATCTATTCTTGGTTTATAATAAAACCCCTCGAGATGAGCTACAGTTACCAGTTTCATGAGATTTTTATACCCCTCTGCATTTTTAGCAAGGAGAACGAGATGGTAGGGATCTGTATCGACTTTCCCTTCTTTATTAAATCTACTTCGTCTTGTTACATAGGTTTCAACTCCAATAATTGGCTTAATACCGGCTGCAATTGCTTTCATATAGAATTTGAAACTGCCATACATTGCACCATGGTCGGTAACTGCAAGTGCATCCATGCCTAATAATTTCGCTTTTTCGATGAGATAATCAAGTTTCCCTAATCCATCAAGAAGTGAAAATTCGCTGTGCGTATGAAGATGAACAAAATCTGCTGCCATATCAATTAAGTTGTTTCTTGAGTTCTTGCTCAATACTACTTGCATCACCTTTACCCTTAAGTTCCCGTTTGACCATACCGACCAAAAACATCAAAACCGCGGTTTTCCCTTTCTTATAATCTTCTATTGCTTTTGCGTTTGCGGCTATGACGGCATCTATTGCCGTCTTCATAATTCCACTATCAACTTGTTTTTCTTGTTCTTTTTTATTGATTGACGCTACTAATTCTTCCGGTTGAACGATTCGCATATCAACAGATTGATTTACTAACGCATTGGCGATAACTGTAGGTGATATGTTGCTTAATGCGACGGCTTTTTCGAAAGACTCTGCTAATTCCTGTTTTTGAGTTAATAACTCTGCGTTTGATTCAGATA
Source organism: uncultured Gammaproteobacteria bacterium (assembly GCA_964394685.1). Classification (GTDB taxonomy): domain Bacteria; phylum Patescibacteriota; class Microgenomatia; order UBA10105; family UBA927; genus CAIJMI01. The sequence goes on along the minus strand of CAYMYO010000009.1, from coordinate 18,821 downwards.
CGTTGTATGTTTCAATAAATCTCGCTTTTTTCTCTTCCGGTAATTCGGGTATTTGCTTTCTAATATTTTCAATGTACTCCGAGTCAAACCGCATCGGTGGGATATCGGGCTCTGGAAAATATCGATAATCATGTGCTTCCTCTTTTTCTCGTTGAGCAAGCGTTACTTTTTTGCTTTCACTCCATCCTCGCGTTTGCTGAACAATTACTTCTCCTTTATCCAGGATCTCTGTTTGCCTCATAATTTCATACTCAATTGCTCGACGCACAAAACGAAATGAATTAATGTTTTTGAGTTCTACCCGATAATTTGGCAATTCTGTTGATCCGATTAGGTGAAGAGAGATAGATGGTTCTAATCTCATACTCCCTTTTTCCATATCTGCATTGGATATATCAAGGTAACGAATAATACGTTGGATTTGTTTTACATATTGATCTACTTCGTTAGTTGTATGAAAATCCGGTTCAGTAACTATCTCGACCAGTGGTACTCCACTCCTGTTAAAATCAACAAGCGTTGCTTGTTCACCATCAACGGTAGTATGTTGTAATTTTCCTGTATCTTCTTCTTGATGCACGCGTCGGATACGAATTTTTCTGTTATTTATTTGTATCCATCCATGTTCACAAAGCGGTTTATCATATTGACTGATTTGATATCCTTTTGGGAGATCTGGATAAAAATAATTCTTTCTATCAAACTTGCTTTCTTTAGGGATTGTACAGTGTAAAGCGAGGCCTAACTTAATACACCATTCTATTGCTTTTTTGTTTGGAACAGGGAGGGCTCCAGGAAGACCCAAACAAACAGGGCATGTTTGTGTATTTGGCGGTTTCCCGAAATGATCAGCAGGGCACCCACAAAACATTTTCGAATTTGTTGCCAGTTCGACGTGTACCTCAAGACCGATAACTGGTTCGTATATTATGCTCATAATGATTTCAAATTTGGGATATGTGTATGCCACTGATGAATTTGTTCATATGCGTATGCAACAGTATACAAACGTTCCTCTGAAAATTGAGGACCAACAATCTGCATACCTACTGGTAATTGTTTGGCAAATCCGCATGGGACAGAGAGACTTGGGACACCAGCAATATTAGAGGGACAGAGAAATATATCTGATAAATACATAGACAATGGATCTGATGCTTTTTCTCCTATTTTAAAAGGAATTGTTGGTGACGAAGGCATAATCATTACATCAACTTCCTTAAACGCGTCTTCGAAATCCTGTTTGATGAGTGTCCGAACCTGTGCAGCTTTTTTATAAAACGCGTCATAATAGCCAGCAGATAACGCATGCGTGCCGAGCATAATTCTTCTTTTTGCTTCAGGACCGAATTGATCGCGAGTATGGCCAAAGCGAATACCATCATATCGTGACAGATTAGAACTGATTTCTGATGGAACCAAGATGTAATAACACGCCATTGCGTATGAAGTATGTGGTAAAGATATTTCTTTAAATTGTACCCCAAGAGATTCTAAATCCTTCATAGCTACCTGTGTAACTTCCTGAATTTCTTTTTGCATACCCGGTGCTTCAAAATACTCTTTTGGAATTCCAATACGAATTCCTTTAATATTTTTCCCTAAAGATTGTGTATATGATGGAACAGTAACATCTACAGATGTAGCGTCTTTAGGATCACGCCCTGCAGTAATTTCATACAGCAAGGCATTATCGTACACTGTTTTTGTTATATGCCCAATCGTATCAAAAGATGAGGCCATTGAAATAATGCCATAGCGTGATACACGACCATAGGTTGGTTTAATACCAACCAAATTACAATATGCTGCTGGTAAACGAATGGAACTTCCAGTGTCTGTTCCGGTTCCAGCCAAACTCATCCCAGTTGCAACCGCGACTGCTGATCCTGAACTGGACCCTCCTGGGACTCGCGTTGTGTCATAAGGGTTACGCGTTGGCTCATAATCTGTATTTTCACCGGATGATCCATGCCCCCAGGCGTCTTCATTTGTTTTTCCAATAATAATTGCCCCAGCCTCTTTTAATTTTGATACGACTGTTGCATCAAACGTCGGGACATAGTTGTCAATAATTTTAGATCCGGCTGTGGTACGTAAATCTTTCGTTGTGTATAAGTCTTTTATCGCAATAGGAATACCTAATAAAGGTTTATTTATATTTTGCTTCAATAATTTATCTCCTTCCTGTGCTTTCAATAAGGCAGTTTTTTCATTAATTGTTAGGAATGCATGAAGAGTTGCATCATGACGTTTAATTTGATCTAAACAACTTTGTACCAATTCTTTTGAAGAATATTCCTTTTTCTTTAAGGATTGTATCGAATCTTTTATTGTTAATTTTGTTACATCCATATTCACAAAAAAATAGATTTAACTTTAAAAAATCCTTTATATTGCCCTGGTGCGTTTTTTAACGCTTCTTCTTGCGAAAGTCCAGGTGTTACAACGTCGTCACGAAATACATTAACGAGACCAGTCACTTGAGCCGTTGGTTCAATACCTTTGGTTGCAACTTCATCGAGTTGTTGCACATAAGACAGAGTTGAGGAAAGTTGTTTAGAAAATAATTCCTCCTCAACTTTTGTGAGAGGTAAATTCGCGAGTTTTGCAATATGAGAAACATCAATTGTTGTCTTTTTTGATTGCATACTGTACCCATTCTACCGTAAAATAATGGTATGCGCCAATACCAAGTTACGTACGAAAGTATGATTGACGAAAACAAAAAATTGTTTGATGAGTTTTTCCGTATTCATGAAGAGTACGTTCGCAATCCTGAAATTTTCCAATCGAAATTTAATGAAATTGGAAGACTGATTCAAAACGTGATTCATGATTATGAACGGAGGCTTTGTGGAAAAACTGAGGGTGGACAATATAGTAAATTCTCAACTAAATTATCAGAAAAATTCTGGGAAATTATCCGTAAGGATTTCCCTAAGATTGATTATATCGGCGTAACATAACATCATGCGCTTTCCATTCGAGTGTATCATCAAGTTTCTTTAAACGAATAATTTTGCCGTATTTTTGTTTCAACGCCTGACTGATCAGCCAATCAGCAATGTGAGGATTTTTGGACAAAAATGGTCCGTGGGAATATGTTGCAATACAATTTTTGTATATCACTCCCTCTGTACCGTCTTCCCCATTATTTCCTTTTCCGATTATAACTTTTCCGAAGGGTTTAGCACTTTTTCCAAGGTAAGTTCTCCCTCCATGATTTTCAAACCCGACAATAGTTTTTCTTTTTAGTAAATTGATTTCAACGACCAGGTTACCGATACAACGCGGTTTATCATATCCGAAATGTCTTGTTTCCATATCAAATATTCCCAATCCCTGAAGAACTGTTCCGTCACCGGTCATATAGGTATTCCCCAATAATTGTGGAGATCCGCATACAAATAATCCCGGTGTTCCTTTATCTATCATTTCTTTCATGACTGGACCAATGCGTTTTCGTAGATCTGAAATAAGGAGTGATTGTTGTCTATCTTGTGCACCGCCGCCGAATAACAAATTAACAGTTAACAGTTGACTGTTGACACTAGAAAAGTCTATAGGAACAATAGTGCAATCAATCCCTCGCCACTCACATCGTTTTTGTAAAATAAGTATGTTTCCGCGATCCCCATAGGTAGACATGAGTTCTGGATACAACCAACCGATGGTAAGTTTGTAATTCATAGTTAAAGGATGCTTTTCCCCGTTAGTATTTTTCGTACATCAAGCATCGCTGAATAGGTTGCCAAGATCCAAAGTGTTTCGCTTTTTCCTGTTTTTGATAACGCCATATCTGTTGCTGACAGTAAATTATCCGTCACTGTCACGTGTTGCATAGTGGTTAGTGCATATTTCATACGTACCGCCATATCATACGTTCTATCCCCGGAAATAATGACTTCTCTCTTTTGTCCATCAAGAAGTTCAAAATCTACATCCCAAATCCAACTTACGTCCTTTCCATCAGGAATTCTGTCATTAAGAAGAAGAAGTAACGGGCCGGTATATTTCGAATTTATAGATGTTTGTAATGATTCATTAAATCCAGTTGGATTTTTTGATAACACTATTCTGATATTCTTTCCCCGAACGGTCATTTGTTCCATTCGACCGAACGCAGGAGTAAAATTTACTAAAGCTTCTTTGATACGAGACTTATCAATGTGAAGAAGATTTCCAACTGCTGCTCCCGCAATGGTATTATAGTGGTTATAAACTCCTTCGATCGGAGATTGATAATCGTTCATAGAAATTACTACGTCTGGATGAGTAAATCCACATGATCCGCATGACCATTTTCCTAAATGGGAATAATACACTCCGCCATAAGTAAGTCTTGTTCCACATTTTGGACAATGGATGGTATCGGTTGCATGTTGCATGACTTTTCTATATAGCGATGCATTTTCAAAACCGATGTATAACTTTCTTGTTTTCAGATCTTCACAAATAGCTGTTATAAGTGGATCATCTGCATTAGCAACAACTGTAGTGTTATCTGATAGTTGACTAAGTGATTTCTGCCACTTTTGGGCAATGCTATCGACTTCACCATATCTATCTAACTGATCACGGAATAAATTAAGAAGTACTATAATTTTAGGTTGAATATGTGAAAGCAGTATTGGAAGCACATTCTCGTCTACTTCAAATACTCCCCAATCTTTGTTCGTTGATAGAAGTAATGCTGAAACAACACCATTGAGTAAATTTGCTCCAGACTCGTTGTGAATAACTGTATCTCCCTGATATTCGATAATTTTTTTGATCATCAGAGCTGTTGTCGTTTTCCCGTTTGTCCCAGCGACTAAAATAATACCCTTACGGGGTTTATATGAAAGATCTTTGAGTATGTTTGGGTATATGCGAAGCGCAATTTCACCACCCCACGTTTCTCCCGCACCTTTGTGGAACACTTTGCTTATGTAGGAAACAATCCGTCCAAGTAAAACAGCTAGGTAATATCTCATTAGAATTGCACTTTTACGGCTTCTCGATCAGCGCCTTCTGTTTTAAAGAATGCTTTTTCTTTAAATCCTAATACTCCGGCGAGAATGGTATTTGGAAATACACGAACTTTTACGTTAAAATCCGTCACCGTTGAATTATAAAATTGCCGTGAATACGCGATTTTATCTTCCGTATCACTCAGTTGATTTTGCAGCTGCACAAAATTTTCATTTGCTTTCAGCTGTGGATAGTTTTCAGCGACAGCAAACAGAGATTTAAGAGCAGTGGACAATCCATCACTTGCCTTGGCCATCGCTTGCGGTGTTTCTGCTTTCATCATTGCTGATCGGGCTTTTGTTACGTTTTCAAACACCGATTTTTCGTGTTTTGCGTACCCCTTAACAGACGTTACGATGTTTGGAATAAGGTCAACTCTCCTTTTTAACTGCACATCTATCTGACTCCATGCCTCATCAATTTGCGTGGACATGGTAATCAGGGAATTATATAAAGACCAAATAAAAAGAATCACAAGTGCTATTGCACCAACGACATAAAATATCATAGAACCTCCTTTAAGGCATAAGCCATTCTTTCATTTTATTATACGATAAGGTATTCATAATGTCATCTTTTGTTGCCCACCCACGTCTGGCAACTGATACACCATACGGCATGAGATGCATATTGTCTTGAGAATGTGCGTCTGAATTAATAACAAGAGGTACTTGATGTTGCACTGCCTCATAGACAAGCGCATCCGGTAAATCCAATCGATAGGGATGAGCGTTGATTTCAATAGCAATATGTTTTTCTTTACAAACCGCAAAAATTTCATCCCAATCCAGTTCATACCCTTCTCTTTTGGTTAATAATCTCCCCGTCGGGTGACCAAATATACGAACCTTCGGATTTATACGAATTGCTTTGATAACGCGGTCTGTCATTTCCTTTCTATCCAAATGAAAGCTTGAATGAACCGATACAATTGCAGCATCAATATACTCAAAAGCACCACTTGGAAGCGCCAGGTCGCCGTTTGGCTGAATATCAATTTCAAGCATTATAAATAATTGAATACTTTTCTTATTCTTTTTCTTCCATGAACTATATTGTTGTTCATAATGTTCCTTGCGTCTTTTCATGATGCTAATAATTTCTTTTTCCGAGTGATTTCCAGTACTTGGATTGTGATCGCTGATGCCAATATATTCATATCCAAGTTGCGTAGCGGTATCTAATATCTGAGTAATACTGCTATCACCAAGATCATGCGACGAATCAAGATCATATGACGAGTGAATATGAAGGTCACCTTTTATATCTTTGTCATCCACAAGATATGGAAGCTTATGGTCAATGGCAACTTGAATTTCACCTTTGTCTTCCCGAAGTTCCGGTGGAATCCAGTCCATATCTAATGCATGATAAAAATCTTCTTCTTCCGGAAATTTTTTTAACCCATTTATTGTTTTTATGCCATACTCTGAAAGAGATTTATGTTTCGTGAGTGCGTAGGTCCGAAGCCGAATATTATGGTTTTTGGAACCTGTAAAGTACTGGAGCATCGCCCCGTAGGAATCCTTCTCCTGAACTCGCATGTCTACCTGTCGACCGTTGGTTAAAAGAATAGATGCTCCTGTGGAACCTTGTTCAATTATCTTTTCATGTTTATACGCGCAGAAATGATCAATAGCTTTTTGAGAATTACTGGTTATTATCGACAAATCAATATCACCAATTGTTGCCACCCGTCTTCGCAAACTTCCAAGCACATCAACCCGAGTAATATGCTTGTTTTCCAGAAGAAACTTCTGTATAGCAGTTGCTATCTCATCGGCAAACGGAAGGATAATCCGTCGTTCTTTAATGCCGCCTTTCTGATAACTTTGGATATTGTTTATGATATATTCTTCCAGCTTATTTCCATATCCTTCCATTAGAGCGATTTTATGAGTCTTTCCTGCCTTCAGAAGATCTTCGATGACCGTTTTCTCATTCATGAGCTTTAATTCCGTTACAAGACGATATGCGCGCTTAGGGCCAATGCCCGGAACGAGGAGAAGGGGGAAAATGCTGGCCGATACTTGCGCAAGCGTTTTTTCAAAATGTTTCGCATGTCCTGTTCGAAATAGCTCATCAAGGTGTCCTGCTATTGTCGAACCAATTCCTGGTATTTCACTCACTTTTCCGTCATCCCAATAGTCTTTTGCTTCACTCGTTAAGTGTTCAATGCTATCAGCTGCTTTCTCATATGCAATAATACGAAAACGGTTTTCTTCTTTGATTTGATACACCGCAGCTATGTTTCGAAAAAGAGCAGCTAATTGAAGATTCGTCATATAGTAAGTATAATACAAAAGCATTTGGGATCGTAGCTCAATCTGGTTAGACCTGCCTGCCGGCAGGCAGGGCGCTTAAATATATGATTTATTACGTTTACATAATCCGTAGTAAGTCAACGAAAAAGTATTATACTGGTATGACCAGTTCAATACTTAGAAGATTACAGGAACATAATCAACGACTATCAAACACAAGAACAACAAAATATAACACTGATTACGAATTATTATTTTGTCAAGAATTGGAAAATAGAAAAGAGGCAAGAAAACTTGAAATGTATTTAAAATCTGGTACTGGTCGAGAAATTAGAAATGAAATTATTAAGAATAATTTTGGGATCGTAGCTCAACCTGGTTAGAGCGCTTCCCTGTCAAGGAAGAGGTCGAGGGTTCAAATCCCTTCGGTCCCGCAACGTAAGAAATTGCAAAGCAATTTCAACGTTGCCGCCAACTGCTTATCTCTACCCAGAACGGAGGTCTTTTTCTTGAATACAACAAAAAAAATATCGAACAAAACAGACAATATCGCATCGTTTATTGTAGGAGCTATATTTATTATCATTATCGGAATCTTAACGTATTCCATTATTAGCGGAAAACAAACGAAAAAGGAATCAGTATCCACAACTGTGGAAAAAGTTAAATTGCCTAAGGAACATGTCGTTCAAGCAGATGAATCACTTTGGACTATTTCAGAAAAATATTATACAAGCGGATATAATTGGGTAGACGTAGCAAGCGCAAACACACTATCAAATCCCGACTACATAACAGTTGGACAAAAATTAATGATCCCTAACGTCAAATCAATTATCGTCGAATCTGGCGATATATCAGCAGCGACTGCTTCCAAACATACGCAGATGACAGTACAGCAAGGCGACACATTGTGGGATATTGCGGTTCGTGAATACGGATCTGGATACCAATGGACGGAAATTGCACGATTAAATACAATTCCAAATCCTGATCTTATTTATCCGGAAACTGTGTTGCGTCTGCAATAACGACCGATGTACAATCTGAAGTACCTATGCGGCGGTAGTTCAGTGGTAGAATGTCTCCTTCCCAAGGAGAAGGTCGAGGGTTCAATTCCCTTCCGCCGCTCAAACGGTAGAATGCCCCGCCAACGGCGGGGAGAAGAGGGTTCAATTCCCTTATCCCGCTCCAATCCCCGAGTTTGCGGGGCGGCGCGCAGCGCCGCCCATTGATTTATCTCTTTGCCACGCGCTTTTTGGTCGGAAAGAAAAAGGTTCGAGCCGAAGATTTTTTGGGCCAACACCTTTTTGGCTTCTAAGTCTTTGCCACTGGCGATATTAGCCACGTCAGCGGCTTCAATTATCCAATTTCTCATGGGTTCGAGCCAAGCATGGTGCGTTTGTTGAATTCGGGCAATTTGTTCTTCCAGCGTCTTCTTAGAAGAAAGTAATTCTTCCTTTTTAACAAGGTAAGATTCACGGTCAACGTCTTGGTCTAAATAGGAATCAAGAAGACGCTGTAACTTTTGGTTAATTGCCCGAATTTCTTCTCCTTTTTCTCCAACAAACGCACCGCAGGAATGGGCAAGTTCAATTTTTTCAATATCAAGTTTTTTTAACATTTCCTTTGCCCAGTCCTGTCGCAAAGAAACTTTTTGCAACATTTGTGAAACTTGGCTGTCCAGCAATTCTTGCCGCGTGTACTTTTCATTACATTTAATCTTCTTGGACTTTTTCGTACAGCGGTAGTAGATATGGCCTTTTTTAAGTTCGGCGGTAATCATCATGCCGCAAGAACCACAACGAAAAAGTCCTAAAAATGGTTTGGGGACACGCGGCTTTGACCAAGGTTTGGAACGCTTGTTTAACACTTGCTGGACAGCCTCAAAAAGTTTCTTTGTGATGATTGGCTCTTGAACCCCTTCGTGGATCTCGCGAAGATAACGAAAATGGCCGTAATAGAAAGGGTTGGATAATATTTGTTTGGAGACTCTATCAATTTTCCAGTTATTGCCGGTTTTAGAAATAAGGCCATTTTTCGCCAAAAAGTCAGCAATATCTAAAATCCGGTAGTTGCCCGTACTAAACATTTCAAAAGCCTGTTTAACAATGGGCGCTTTACGTTTATCTACCACAATAGTTTTAGTGCGACTGTCGTTAATATATCCAACTGGGGCAACACCGGGCATTTCACCCCGTCTGACTTTTTGGCGTAGTCCTCTTTTAGTGTTCTCACTGAGCGAGTCCACGAAGTACTTACTTTGCCCAAACGCAATATTTAACATGAATTTTCCTTGGGGTGTGGCGTCAAACCAGAACTGAGGGAATTTCAAAAATTTAATCTTGCCGGTATCGATAAGATAGATTAGACGGCCACCATCAACACTGTTTCGGGCAAGGCGGTCTGGATGCCAGGAGACAATGCCGCTCGCCTCCTCTTTTTCAATTCTTTCCAGCATTAAGTTAAAAAGGGGGCGGCCGGGGATTTTGGCAGACTGTTTTTCAATTAATTCCTCAACTATCAATAATTTTTCGCGAGCGGCATATTCCCGAAGTTCCGCTAGCTGGGAGTCTATAGATAATACCTGCTTATCCTCAACATCAGTAGACTTGCGCGCATATAAAAAGAATTTTTGCGATGTGTTTTGCATGGCAGTTTGCACCTCTTTTAAAACTTAAATGGGCACCCTGGTTGAACACAACTCGATTGCTCTCGTTGTCCAAGATGCCCATTAAAAAAAGCAATCGACAAAGTTGTGTTCAACTACAATATTATCAAACTGTCAGTAAAAATTTCAAGAGCAAAAATTTTAAAAATTCCTTCGCGTTTGGGCAAAGTGTCCCGCAAAGCGGGACTAATAATATCGCCAGTGGAGTTAATTCTTAAAAAGGTGTTGGCAAAAAATAAAAATCTTTCGGCTTTCTTTTTTCTTTCCGACCAAAAAGCGCGTGGCAAAGAGATAAATCAATGGGCGGCGCTGCGCGCCGCCCCGCAAACTCGGGGATTGGAGCCATTGTACCAAACGGCTCGAACATATTTTAGCAAAAATTACTGACAATCGCTAGCGTCGGCGGCGGCAAGGAAAAGGGGTTAAAGGGGAAAAGGAATTGCCGCCGCCTCCGCATTGCATTAGCTCGTCGCGCCTTCGGCGCTCCTCGCTATCGTATTGTGTCGCTCAGGCCTCGCTGCGCTCGGCCTTCGCTTGCCGGAAAAATTTTCGCTTTTCAATTTCTTTTTTTAGCTTCAATATTCTACATAAAACCACTTGCATTTTGTCCGTAGAATTGCTTTAATAATAGTAGGAAAGATTTTCGAAATTTTGATTTCAAAAAAATATGTATGCAAACACTGAAAAAAGTGAGCATAGGGCGAGCTCACTCATTTATCCTGAGCGAAGTCGAAGGGCTCACTCACTCACTCACTCACTCACTCACTCACTCACTCACTATTAAAGCTTAAAAGATTTTCTGGGTGGTTTGTAAAAAAATCTTTCGTTTTTCTTCTCATCCTCACACTTCTTTTTTCTCAGTTTTCATTTTTGATCCCTTCTGTTCAAGCAGCAAGCTCGCCATGGACGCAAACAGATTGGTCAGGAGGATCGGGTCAAACAAGCTGGTCGGATAGCACAAAATTTGATTCTTCGTCAAGTATAACCACCTCCACTGCCGGACAGGCAACTTTAACTGCAACAAGCAGTTGGTACAATACTTCCTGGGCTTACAGAAAAAAGATCACCCTGGATAACACCGCCTCATCAACAACCCTCACCAATTTCCCTGTCCTTGTTTCTTTAACCTCCTCTAACTTCACTTTCTCAAAAGCTCAAAGCGCAGGGCAAGATATTCGGTTCACTGATTCCGATGGCAGCACGCTTTTAAGTTACGAGATAGAAAAATGGGATAATACCAACTCTTTGTCTTCGATCTGGGTGAAGATCCCATCACTCACTGCTACCAGCTACTCGATTTATATGTACTACGGCAACTCCTCAGCTGCTGACGCCCAATCTGCAACTAGCGTTTGGAATTCTAACTATGTTGGGGTATGGCATTTACCAAATGGCACAACATTAACGGCTAACGACTCTACTTCCAACTCCAACAACGGAACTGTTTATGGGGCTACAGCTATTACTGGTCAGATGGACGGTGCTGCAAGCTTCGATGGCACGATAGGACATTATATTAATCTTACCAGTGCTCCAACAACAGGGACAGGTTCATTTTCTGCTTTTGCTTGGATTAAAACCTCAACTAATGGAAAGCGTAATCAAATCGTTCAATGGGGAGGCGATTCGGGAACAGCAAATGATGGTGCATGGTTGCAAGTAGACACAGATAATAAGGTTCATACAGATTTATCAAACATTGCTGGACCTAAATCTGCTGGGACAGTTAATGACGGGGCTTGGCATCTAGTAGGAGTTGTTAACAATGCGGGAACTTTTCAAATTTATGTTGACGGAGCCGCTTCTGGTTTATCTCAATCGATGGCTCCAAATCTTATATCTACTTATCATGAAATAGGAGGTCCAGGACAAGGATCTGCTATAAACCAGGATTGGTATTTTAATGGTTCCATAGATGAAGTTCGTATTTCTAATTCTGCTCAGTCTGCTGATTGGATTTTAGCCTCATATAAATCAGAGGCAGGTACAATGCAAACGTTTGCGGCTGAAGAATCACAAATACAAACTTCCGGCTCTTTAACCTCATCAATATTTGACACAGAATATACGGCTGGGGCGGCGTGGGGGACGTTGACGTATAATGCTACCACTCCCTCCAACACTTCGGTTTCAGTCAAAGCCAGAACGAGCAATTCTTCTTCCATGACCGGCGCAACGGCTTTTTCCTCTTGCACCGCCATAACGAGTGGCTCAGATATTTCTTCGAACAGTTGCATCACGGATTCTCACCGGTATATCCAATATCAACTCTCGCTTGCCAATACTGATTCTGTTTCTACACCCACATTTCAAGATGTTTCGATTGCCTTTTCTGCGTACGATACGACACCGCCAAGTATTTCTTTAACTGCTTTATCTCCCGATACAAATAATGACAATACCCCTGTTTTAACCGGAACTGCCACTGACGCGGTCGGAACGGTAAGTAATGTCCAGTTTCAAATGGACTCAACTTCCGGTTCCTGGACTGCTTGCACGGCTGATGATGGAACTTTTGATGAAGCTTCGGAAGCATTTACCTGCACAGTCTCAAGCGCTCTTTCTGACGGCTCACACACTATGTATGTTCGGTCTACGGATTCAAACAGCAATACCACCGCTGATGTTGACGCGGCCAGTGATACCTTTACCATTGATACCGGAATTCCCACAGTTTCCGTTACTGCCATTTCTCCTGATCCGGGAACAGACGCCACACCAACTGTTTCCGGCACAGCAACAGATACAGGAGGGACAATTTCTAATGTTCAGTTTCAAGTTGATAGTACGTCCGGCAGTTGGTCAAGTTGTACAGCCAGCGATGGCTCGTTTAATTCATCCTCGGAAAGTTTTAGCTGTACGACCTCTGCACTTTCTGACGGAAGTCACACAATCTATGTTCGCTCCGTTGATAGCGCTTCTAATAATTCCAGTAATGCTTCAGATAGTTTTACAGTTGATACCACTAATCCTGTTTCTTTTGATCTGGATAGTCCGGGGAATGATAGCTACACCAATAATGAGCGGCCAAGCTTTAAGTGGAAAGCAACTAGCGACGCTACAGCCGGATTATCAAAATATGTTTTGGAAATAGACAATCCCTCCTTAGGTTCTAATCAACCTTCTGGTGATTTCACCATTGATAGTATTCCCACTTCCAGAATGACCGATTATGAGACTAATAAATATATTATCCATTACGAAAACTTTTCTGATTCTGATAGTACTAATAACTACATCTCTGTTTACACAAAATCACATAGCGACTGGGGGTCTTCTGAAAATGACGGAAATTTAAGAGAAGGTAGAGTTTCTTGGAAAGTCAAAGCCGTTGATAATGCCGGAAATGAAACCTCATCTTCCCGAACTTTGTTTGTTGACAGAAACAGTCCGAAAGTGGAACTGACGCAGATTAACGATGTTCCTTTTTCTTCAACCAATTTTTCAACCACGGATAAAACACCGACTCTCTATGGCAAAATAACTGATTCCCTTTCCGGCGGGGATTCATCTCAAACCCAGGATGAAAATGGTCCCAAGATTGCTTCCGGTCCTAAACAAGTCGAGATAAAAATCGAGAAAAAAGAAGGACTGACTTATAAACTCCATACCCTCTACACCATCAACATGGATAAACCTTGGTATATCTGTGACGGAAAGGAGGTTTCGGATAACTCCAAGCAAAAGTGCGATAAATATCTGCCTTTTGAATACACACCCAATGATACTTTAGATTTTGGAACATATAAAATAACCCTTACCGGTAAGGATAAGGTGGATAACAGTTCTTCTGAAACGAGTTTTACCTTAAATATCACCACTCTTGCCCAAATAATCACCCCAGAGGAAAAGAAAACTATCGAGGAGGAAATAAAGGAATTACCAAAAGAGGAGCAAGAGAAAGTAAAGGAAGAGTTGGAAATAACTAAACCGGTTGAACCAAGTGCTTTGGAAAAAGCGGGTGAGCAAATTTCGCAAACCTCAAAAAATATTCTTAATACAACAGGTAATTTTATCAGCGCCATATTTAACGGGATTGGGCAAGGAGTGAAATTAACAGTTGACACGACAGGGAAAGCATTGGCTTTTGTTGGAGATAAGACAGGACAGACATTAGCATTTGTTGGAAGAGCAACAAGTAATACTCTTGCAGCCTTGTACAATGGTACAACGTCAATACTCGCTTATGTGGGACAGGGAATAGGCAATGGAACTAAGGCAGTTGGTCAAGGACTGGCAATTGCAGGAGAGAAGATCGGCCAAGGAATTTCTGCGCTCGCTCAAGGAACTGGAAACTTGCTGGCGTCAATCGGTCAGGGAATCAGTAACACCGGAAAAGCAATCGGAGATGGGTATAACCAACTTGCTAATAATGCCCCGGGAGTCACCAAGACAATTTTAAAAGGCATAGGAAATGGCGTATCAACCACGGCTAACTTTGTTGCCAGCACAACTAATACGGTAGCAGTTGCCACTACTACAATTGCCCATAACACCGCTTCAACAATTGGAAATATTGCAAGCTCAATTGCATCAACTACCACAACTATTACTCAAAATATCGCGTCAAACGCGACTACCGCCGGAAAGGCGATTGCTAGTGCAACTAATTCTGTAATCATTAGCACAACCACTATTGCAAAAAATACAGGTTCTGCAATTGCAAGCGCAACACAAAACGGAGTTAGTAGTGCAAAAAAGGGTATAGCTAATCTAGCCTTTACTGTTGGAGAAAAAACAGATGATGTTTCTCACGGATTCGGAACAGCAATAATTAAAATCGGTTATCTGTTCGTACCGGAACCAACAAAAATATCTAATGTCACAGCAGTTGCCCTATCCCCCACATCAGTTAGGATAACATGGGAAACAAACCATCCAGCAAACGGCAAAGTAAACTGGGGTTATGATGATGGAATCTATGAATTTGAAGATCAGACAGACAAAAGAACCGGCAAGCATGAATTTGTTCTTAAAAATCTCAAACCCGATACAGAATATCATTATGAAGTCATGAGCCAAAACAAAAATTATGTTTATGATGCCAACCGGAAATTTAAAACACCGGCAAAGTAAAAAGAAAGGAGGAAATAATTATGCAAAAAGTTAGTCTAAACAAAGACCAGCAACTTTTGATTGATTCGTTTTTCATGATCAAAACTAAAAAGAACTTAACCAGTTTCGTTGAGGATTTGTTTTCCCCAGAAGAAACATTGGATTTAGCCCAGAGATTAAAGATTGCCAAACTTATACTTGAGGGTAAAACTTATGAGGAAATAGCTACAGAGATTCCCGTCAGCACATCAACCATTTCTAAGATTGGACAGGTAATAAAATTTGGAAAAGGTGGTCTTGCACTCGTGTACAAAAGTACAAAATCACAAAAAGTTAAAAAAGATAAGGAGGTGACGCAAGCAAATGCAACTTGAGTTTCAAATCTATCACTTAGTAACTGGATTATTGGGCGGATTAGTAAGAGGAATTGTTGGAATTACCAAGCAATCAACTTTTACTCCTGAAAAATTTCAATTTCACTGGAAGTATTTTGCTTTTACATTGTTTGTATCTGCCTTGGTTGGATTAGTTGCAGGAATTATAGCTGATGGTGATTGGAGAGTATCTTTACTTGCCGGATATGCCGGAACAGATTTTCTTGAAAGTTTGTATAGACTGCGGTTTACTGAACTCTTTAAAATCGGAGAACTTGCTAAAACAACGACAACTGTTACTGAAAAGGTAGCAACTCAAACTACGGTAACGCCTGTTGCTTCGCCAACAGCCAATCAGGCAGTCACGCCAGCAACAAAGTAATGTTATGGGTAAGGAATTACAACGAGTACTAAAGTTACTTGAATGAAGATTGGGTGCTCCAAATACCGCGTTTGTTTTTCTTCGCTTGTTCTTGGGCTTTCAAAAGCTGGTCTTGATAAATAAACGGTTTCTTGTGCTGATAGACAACAACTTGAGCGAAACCTTTTCTTGCAAGTTCGACTGAAACATTTTTACCGTCAAAGAAAACATACGCTAAGATTCTGCGGCTTAATTAACATTTCGTGTTGTTTTTTTAGTCCTTTTTTGTTTTACTCCCGGTTATTTGTTTGAGGTTGTAAAAGTAGACAAACCATGTCATGAAGTTTTTCCACCGTTCTGTTTTTAACCCTCTATGTGCAAGCCATCTCTTTTCAAGATGACCAAAGGTTGCTTCTATCTCATTGGTTGTTTTGGGTATGAGTGGTTGCCTCAGAAAGGCAAAGCTAGTAGTAGGTAGTTTCTTGAGTATCCGTACTGTTTTCCGTGGTCCTTTGTGGATATACCACCACTTGCCAGTTGTATCCTGACGGTATTCCTGTAAAAATTCATAGTTTTGTTTCATCCAGTGCTTTACCTCTCCACTCCACCAGTTGAGTGCTTCCCGTGATTCAATAAGCCACATACGATCAGCTAGTTTTTTGAGCTTCCTAATCCTGAGATCTTTTGGATGTACTCCGAGGGCATTGGTTGCATCCCGATGCATATGTGCCATACAGATCTGATGGAGGATATGAGGAAAGACGTATCTGATTGCAGATATCACACCTCTACCTCCATCAGAAACAATACCGGTAAAGACAAATCCTTTTTTACTGATTTGTTTAAGATCTTGAATTATACGTGATGTTGCCTCTCTACCAGCAACAGACAAATGGAGAATAGTTAAATCCTTTGATCTGCGATAGACCATGAGAACGTACCATTTCTTCAGCCACAATCCATCTACGAGAAGAAAGGTCATATCATCAACCGTGTGTTCTATGGTAACAGGTGGAGGTTTGTCAGAAAGATACTGATGAAATATCCGCACCAGGTGACCGACAGAATAGCCTGATTCATCTGAGAGCATTTCATAGGTATGACCAAACAAGATATATTGTCGAAACAGAGCAAACACTACTGGTTCTTTTTTTACCCGGTATATGCTACTTTTGCTGCAGGAGCAACAACGATACCGTTTCTTGCCAGATGACGTGAAACCCCAGGAAATTAAGATTGTATTACAGGCTTTACAACGAGGATATGTTTTTCGATATTTTGACAACTTATACTCATATTAGTAAGTCAAGATAAGAAAAACAAGAAGTTATACCAACACAAATGTTAATTAAGCCGATTCTGCCGAATTTGTCTGCTTTGTAATTATCGTATTCAAGATTAACTATCTTGCCTTCAACCAGTTTTCTGTTTTCTTCTGTAGACTCTTTTTCAAACGGTTCGTTGTTTTCAGGACCAGTGATGCCTACATAGCGAACGATGGAACCGGAAAATAAAACAACAGTATCACCGTCAATAATTCTTTCAACTTTGGCTCTCTTGGGAAAATAGCCAATATTCTGGGTTTGATATTTGCCGGTACTTTCAAGAAGGTCGTTGATTTTCTTTTCCAGTGGCGTACCTTTCAAAAAAGGCAAAGTATCTTTAAGAATGTAAGTTGGAATGGTAATTAACCTGCTATTCATAAAAACTAGATAGAATATTTAGCGCCTCCACGAATCCCTTCTTTTTTAAGCATACCACTATTAACCATCTCGGTTAAGTAATTGGTGGCCGTTGATTGAGAAACATGGAGGAAATCGCGCACCCCATCATTACTTACTACTCTTTTAGTTTGCACCAACTCAAAAATCTTTTTCAGGTTATCTTCTTTCTTTTGCAGTCTAGCTTGATTAGCTTTTAATCTTCTGGCGTCTAACTCCACTTTTAATTTCTCGTCAACCTGTTTTTGAATTTCTTCCGGTGACGGTTGGGGTATTTGGGGGCTTTGGGGAATTTGGGGTTGTTCCGGTTGTTGCGGCACCGGCTCGACTGTTTTTTCCGGCTCTAATTTAATTGGAGGCGGCACTTCTTCCGGCTTAGGTTGCTCTTGAACGGGTTGCGGCTGGGGATTTTTCGGCGGTTTAGTTTCCTGCGGCGCTGGTTCCGTAGGTTTTTGTTCTTCGGTTGGTGGCGTTTCTTGTTTCGGTTCTTCTTTTTGTGACGGCAAAGATAAATAAGGGACGGGGTCAATAAAACCAAGATAACCATTGTTTTGATCGGGATTATTCGGCTTGATTGCAAAATGTAAATGTTCGCCAAAAGCGGCGCCGCTAGAACCGGATAAACCAATAACTTTGTTTACTCCAATGTCATCGCCCTCGTTTACTTTTGTTTCTTGCAAATGACCGTAAATTGATTGTCCCCAAGAATGTTGAATTGTAACGGATGTTCCAAAATCGCCATTGTCTCCTGACTGAATTACTTTTCCAGAATCACAGGCAAAAACCTCGTTTCCGGCAGATAAGCCAAAATCTAAACCGTTGTGTCCCACAATTCCCCACTCGGCAAACTTCTTTTTGATTTCTCCGTCAACTGATTGCTGACCAAAAGAAAAAGTGACCGGAAAATTGCCGAAGAAGGGAAAATGCAAAGCAGGAATATCTAAAACCGGAGGAGAAATGGGCGGTTGAGTTTCGGCGGGAGCCACCGGAGTTTGCTCTGGTTGTTGTGAGGGTTGCTCGACTGGTGATTCTGTTTTTGTTTCGGTGGGTTGTGTTTCGGGCTGTTGCGGCTCGGAAGTTGTTTCTGGATTTGTTGGGGGATTTGGGGGTGTTGGGGAGGTTGGGGTTTCAGAAACAACAGGATTTTCTGGTGTTGGTTGTGCCGGTGGGGTTTCCACTGGCGATTGATCGGATGGCGGAACTGTTGGTGGTTGAGTTGATTCTGTTGTTCTTTGTGTTTGGTCAGAAGAAGAATCGTCCATATAACCAGTCTATCAAAAACGAGCAGGAAAATCTTTTGTCTTGTGTACTAGTTCAGTACATCCCGTACACATTCTCCTTTCTGTTGTTTCCACTTGG
>CAYMYO010000008.1:0-39930 GCA_964394685.1 uncultured Gammaproteobacteria bacterium | reverse complement strand
GGTGACCTCAGCATTGCAAATGCTGCGCTCTACCAGCTAAGCTACAGGCCCCGGTATTATTAGTCCAATTTTTATTAAATGTGCGATTCATCAAAAAACCCCGCTCGTGCGGGGTAAAAAAACCAATTCAAAAAGAAGCTATGACATCCACGGCAAAAATCCGCTTGTCTTTCGGTTATATGGTAGGTAGCTTCTCATGAATAAATTTTGTTCTTTTACTTGGAAACTCATAAAAGAACAAAAAATGTGCTCCGCATCTGAGCAAATGTATATTCTACGGGTGTTTTGTATTCCTGTCAACCAGGAAAATATCTTTTTATAAATGAATATTTTTTTCTTTCGTCCTTTTGGACTCATCAGTACAGACACACATCTGTAAAGAACGGGCGTTTTTCTTATCCTTTCGGAAAGAACAGGTACGCCCAAACCTGATGTAACTTCAAGAGATTATTTAATTGTTAGCCACATATCCCATGTATTCAGCTTATTAAGCTGTTCTCCTTCAGCCAATCACAGCTTATCTTAATGATGGAGATTACTACGGGTTCCCCGTGGCTCACAGGGGGATAAATCTGTCGTTATGGTTGACAGACCTGATTCTTCATCTCCGAAAGGGACGGTGCACGTGCAGGCAAATCTGCCGGCCGGACAATTCCACCTTCGAAAATGTTTCTGGACCACGCGTCGTAGTCAGCAGACAAGCGAGCATAATTCGTCTCGTACGCAATCATCTGACTCTGGCGCTGTGACCTCAGATTCGGATCTGTCTCGGCGTTGTACGCTTTCTCGGCAATGCAAACCGCTTGCGCAGTGCCCTGCAGCGATTCGTACAGCTCATAGCCGGTCTGGTACTGCTCCTCGACATTCTGGCGCGAACCCAAGTCAATGGGCCACGTAATCCAGCCGAAGAGAAATCCCAGCACGGCAAAAACGAGCAACACCGCAAAGAGGATGCCGATGACCTTCCAGAAAACTTTCCAATCCCAGTAACTTTCCATGTTATTGACCTCCTTGGACTTGATTGATCGCGTCCAAAAGAATCTGGTTCGCGAGATCGGGATCGCCTGCCTGAAGCGCCTGTTGGGCCTGTTGGCCGGCAGCGGTCAGGATGGGATCCTTTTCCATGACAATGATCGTCTTCTCGCGCTGGAACGTGAGCGGAACGGTGGTGCAGAAGGTCTCGACGCCGTAGAAATCGTAATATTCAAACTTTCCCGACGGGCCGAAGCCATATCGATATTCGCCGCTCGAACCGTACATTCCGTCTGATGCCGGATTAAGATTTGGGTCTCCCGAGAAAGGCCGTTTCCCACCGCTGGTCAATTTGCCCATGATTGGGACAGTGATCATTGGTGAGCTGGGATTCTGGGGAAAGAAAGTGCACCAGAGAATCAGAGACGGATCATCTGCAATTTCCAGACGCCAATTATAATTCCGCGCCTCAACGTCGTTTTGCGGAATATAATACTCACGGTTGGCAGCCCTGTTGATTGCCTCCTGCTGAGCCTGGCCTTGAGTTGTGCACGCTGTGAGCAGCGTAACCAACACACAGACAACAACCAAAATCTTTTTCTTGATCATGCAAACCTCCTTTAGGGGTTGTAAAATAAATCGACCGCGAAGTCGGCCCATTTCTTCAACCCCCAAAGTTTTCTCTTGAAGTTGTTAAAGAACAATAAAAATCTGGCTTCAAATTTGAGGAGTATTTAGCTATGAAAATAGCAAAATAGAAGGCGCAAATGCCCCGACGCAAAGCCGGGGTAAACCCCCTTTCCCCAAATAGTGAAACTGAACGGGAGCTTATCAGATAAAGAAGAAGAAGTCAAGTACTATGGGGCATGATTGACATCTTTCGTCACGTCTGATACCATATAACCATGTTAGATACAAATAAAGCATATACACCGGAACAAGTTGCAGATATGCTCCAATTATCAAAAAACACCGTCTACGAGTTAATCAGCCGCGGAGAAATTGTGGCGAAAAAAATCGGCAAGCTCTACCGTATTCCTACGGCATCCCTCTCATTCCTTTTTACCGGCGTTGACTATGATTTATATCAGGCAGATGCGGAAGACCGAAAAAATCTCTCTGTCATCGAACAGGAAATAACAAAAGCCAGAGCCAAACGGTAATCCATGCGTGTATTTATTGATTCCGATGTCATCATTTCCTCATTATTATCGTCCAAAGGGGCTGCGTTTAAGCTTTTACATACGACAGACATTATCCCCATCATTTCAACGGGCTCGCTGAAAGAGCTTCGCGTCGTTTGTAAACGTCTCCATATAGAAAGTACTGCACTCGAGACGTTTATTCAAAAAAAGTTTACTGTGATTCCAATACGGGTAAAGATGCAAAAAAAATATAAAAAATATATATTGGATCCAAACGATTTGCATGTTGTAGCGGGGGCAATATCGGCAAAAGCCGCATATCTTATTTCTTACAATCTCAAGCATTTCAGGATTGAGAATATAAAAAATGATCTTAAAATTCTTTGTATGACTCCAGCGCTTTTTTTACAATATCTGCGAAGCAATTAATCTTCTACTTCATCGCCTTCAAAATCCGTCCCAAGGCTACCACAAATGCAGAAGTTCGCAGATCTGCCTTGATTTTCTTGGATGTTGTCCAGATATCAGTGGCTGCTTTCTCCATTTTAGCCTTGAGCTTCGCGTTCACTGCTTTTTTGGTCCAATGTTGGCCTTTGAGATTTTGTTCCCATTCAAATGCTGACACCGAAACTCCTCCGGAATTGGAAAGGATATCTGGAATAACAGGAATTCCTCGCTTATATAATATGATATCTGCCTCAGGTGTCGTTGGACCGTTTGCCATTTCAAGAATCACTTTTGCTTTGATCTTCGGCGCATTATCTTTTGTAATGACGCTTTCAAGCGCTGATGGAATCAAAATATCAACAGGAAGCTCGAGCAGTGCTTCGTTGGTAATTTGTTTTCCTTTTTTCACATCGCACACAGATCCTGAACAGTAGCATCCAGCCAATCCGCCAGTTGGCGGACCGTTTTTCTTTTTACAATCAAGAGTAAGCGTTGGATTAAGTCCTTCCGACACATAAATTCCGCCCTTGCTATCTGAAACAGCAACAACAGTAAATCCACTATCATGTAAAAATTTTGCAACATTGTGCCCAACGTTTCCAAATCCCTGCACAGCTACCGTAAGTTTTTTGCCTGTTAGTTTCATTTTCGCTAACATTGCCTGAAGAACGAATAGTCCTCCGAGTCCGGTCGCCTCTTCCCGCCCTTCAGATCCACCGTCTTTAATAAGTTTTCCAGTAAATGTTGAACGAAGCTTCATTTCTTCTTTTTTGGAAAGCTTTTTCGGTTGAAGTTTGATAAGCTCATCAACCATCCACCCCATGATTTGTCCGGTAGTATTAACATCAGGCGCTGGTACATCTTTGGCTGGTCCAATGTTATCAGCTATTGCTCTAGCGTATCCTCGCGATAGTCGTTCCAGTTCTTTTACGGATAATGTTTTGGGGTCAACGATAATGCCGCCCTTTCCTCCGCCAAGCGGAAGGTCAGCTACAGCGCATTTCATTGCCATCCAAAATGACAATGCTTTGACTTCATCCAAAGACACATTCTGGTGATAACGAATTCCCCCTTTATACGGGCCACGTGCATTATTAAACTGCACCCGGTATGCTTGAAATATTTGTATTTTCCCATTATCCATTTTCACTGGAATGGTGACATTAAGAATCCGCTGGGGTTGCTTGAGAATTTCAAGTTTCTCTTTCACTTTTGGATCAGACGTTCCGATATAATTCGCTGCTTTAGCAAGCTGCGCCATTGCGTTCTCAAATGGATTCGTCATACTATATAACCTCCTAAAAAAGTTCTGTTTTTATTTGTCCTTCTGGGACTTGGTGGGCAAGAAGATCAGTTTTTACATCACTAATCATATGCCGATTTCCACATAAATAAAAGGTATGAGTTTCAAGACCTGGAATCTCTTCTTGAATATGTTCCGTCACATGCCCTTTTTTCCCTTGCCAAGAATCACTCGGTTTAGACAATACGATGGAATAATGAAAATTTGGATATTTCTGTTGCCAATTATCTAATAGATTGTTCCAAAATATATCTTCTTCAAACCGAAGACCCCAGTACAAAAATATATTTTCTGTACCCCCATGTGTTAAATATTCTTCCATCATTGTTCGAAATGGCACGATTCCCGTTCCTGTGGCAATAAACACAATCGGAGTTGTTGGAATATTAAGATGAAATGTTCCAAGTGGTGCAAGAATTTCTATTGCGTCCCCCACATTTTTCTCCAAGAAAAACTTTGATCCCGGTCCCATTGGAGTCACATCAACAACAATTTTAAATTCTTTTTGTTTCGTGCACGGAGAAGCAAATGAATATTGCCTGCGCGTTTGGTTATCTATGATAAACGTTGCGTATTGACCGGGGGCAAATGTAATTGAATTTGCTAATTGAAATGTTAACTCATAGACATGAGGAGATAATTGAAGTTTATTAATGACTGTTGCTAATTGCTGAAAAGGAGATCCCATGTACTGCATTATACTATGAATACTGAAAAACAACTGTTGAATTATTCATCCACTCGTAAACAATATAATTTTGTAGTACGCTTAGAGTATGAACACAATTGATAATCCCTATATGCCATCACCGTTCATTTCGTCAGGATTGTCTACAATCTATTTTTTCGGTTACGGATCATACAGGAGCAAGGAGCGTGTAGCGGAAATCCTTGGCCACGTACCATTTGGGGGGTATGGAGGAATCATTGACGGATATGTCCTCACATTTCAGACGCTCGATCAGCTTCCTGCTGAACCCAAAGAAATTCTGGAAAAAATCTGGGGCGATTCATTTCGGGCATACACCATTCGTCCAGGGAAAGGTCTCATTGCGGGTGTAGTCTGGGAGTTAACCAAAGCGGATACGAAAAAAATACGTGTCTGGGAATTTGACGGCGTGTGGAGGGAATTTCCCGACGTCGTTGTAAAAACGAGCGACGGACGGACCATCCATGCATTGACGGACGTCGCATTGCCGAACCAGCAAGTCAAACATGTTGTCGACGGATTATATTACCAGAACAACATGAATGCCCAAGGCAAAAAATCGAAAAAGGACGAGTACCGAATCCATGACACCAAGCGTGCACGCAAAATGCTTCAGGACATTGCAACAAAAATAAAAGAAGAAAACTAATAATTACGTCTCCCCTCCAGCCATTTTTTGCGTCAGTCGCGGCCGCGGTATGTTTCATGATCTATTACACGCATGGTACTTCCGGGATATTGACTCGTAAATTCATGCTGTCCTGCTGATGGTTTAAAACCGCTCCATTTAATCTCTATAGCGGTCAGTTTCCCCGCCTCTTCCTCAATCAAATCAACTTCTTTTTGACCGTGTGTCCGCCAAAAATATCGTTTTACCGACCTACGATGATATCGATCATGCTTGATCCGCTCCATGACGACCCAATTTTCCCACAAGCTTCCACGATCATTTCGTTTATCAAATGGGACAAAATAATCGATAAGCGCATTGCGTATACCGACATCGACAAAATAAATTTTCCGTGATTTCCGAAGCTCTGTTCGCATGTTCCGAGAAAATGCAGGAAGCCTGCAAATGATAAAACACTCTTCTAATATATCAATATATTTCATTACTGTTTTATAATCTAACCCTACAGTACGGGAAAGCTCCGTATACGACGCTTCCTGCCCTATTTGGTATGCAAGGGCGATGAGGAGTCGTCTAACCGGCTCCCTATTCCGTTCACCGATGATGTGGAGCGCATCTTTGTAAATATAATCTTCCAGAAGAGTACGAAGATATTCTTCTTTTTCTGTCTCTTCAAACGTATTGAGAACCACAGGATACATTCCATACCGTAAATAGGATGATAATGTCGTTTCAGGTATCCGTATCGATACATCCCTCGCTTCCTCATCCGCAATTGGATACAAATTCCACACTTTTTTCCTTCCGGTCAATGGTTCTGATATCGATGTAGCGATATTCATGCTCGATGAACCGGTAACCAGCACTTTTTTATCCTTAATATGATCTGCAATCAATTTGAGGATGCCTCCAATATTTGGGATATATTGCGCTTCATCAAAAACAACGAGATCATATGGCGCGACATACTGCTTTAGGCCGGATAAACCGATATCCAATAGTTCCCGTTGGGTATCCGGATCATCTCCGTAGACCATCCTCGTTTTAAGTGCGACTGTCTTGACAAGTTTTTCTGTGAGTGTTGTTTTCCCTACGCGTCGTGGGCCATACACGACCATAATTGGTGGGTTCTTCTCGGATAGTATCTGAAGAAGCTGTGACTCAATGACACGGTGAAATTCCATATAAAGAGACTATACCATATTTCCTGTAATTTGTCAAAAATATAGGATCCCAATCCTGCAATTTCTATAATTTAAAGGATAATGAAGCTATATACTTTTCTGCATCAATGGCTGCCATGGCGCCCATGCCTGCTGCCACTATTCCCTGCCTATACCTGCTATCAACACAGTCTCCCGCTGCAAATATACCTTCAACAGATGTAGCTGTGTGAGCATCTGTTGGAGCTCGCATGCCGCGGATTTGCACGTACCCTTTTTCATCCAAGATAACGGTGTCTTTCAGAAACCCTGTTGCCGGAGTGTGCCCAATGGCAATAAACGCACCATCAAGGGGAAAGTCTGTTGTTTCTCCTGTCTGTGCATCTTTAAGTTTTACACCTCGTAAAACTGTGTCCCCATAAAAAGCATCAACTGTTTTATTCAGAAGAAATGATATTTTTGAATCTTTTTGTGCTTTTTCAATCATGATTTTCGATGCCCTGAATTCATCACGCCTATGAATTATTGTGACTTTCTCAGCAAATTTTGTTAAAAACGTCGCCTCTTCCATCGCCGTATCTCCCCCGCCAAAAACAGCTATTGTTTTTCCTTTAAAGAAAAACCCGTCGCACGTAGCGCAATAACTAATGCCTTTTCCCCGAAACTGTTCTTCCGTTGAAATCTCAAGTGTTTTGGACTGTGCGCCTGTTGCGATGATAACTGTTTTTCCTTGATATTCTTTTAAACCGGTCACGGTAAATGGAGATGTTTTTGTTATTGTTTTTACTTCATCTACGACCACTTCCGTTCCAAACCGAACTGCCTGTTTTTTCATTTCTTCCATGAGCGTTGGACCCATGATGCCATTTGGAAACCCCGGGAAATTATCAATCACGGTGGTTGTCGTCAATTGCCCGCCAAATTGAGGACCTGCGATAAGAAGGGTTTTGAGATATGCGCGCGAGGCATAAATTGCGGCCGTGTATCCAGCTGGACCAGAACCAATAATAATCACGTCGTACATGAGTTTATTATATCACTGCATTAAGGGCGCTTATGAGGATGTCTTTGCTTTGCGCGCCGACGAATTGTTTGACCGGTTGTCCGCCCTTGAAAATAATCAGCGTTGGTATGGACATGACGCCGTATTTCCCTGCGACCCCAGGATTTTCATCAACATTGACCTTTCCTACTACTGCTTTTCCTTCCATTGTCTTTGCGACATCTTCGACGATTGGCCCCTGCATTTGACACGGTCCGCACCAGACGGCCCAGAAGTCAACAAGTACCGGTTTATCACTTTTAAGAACTGCTTGTTCAAATGTTTGATCCGTAATTTTGATATCTCCCATAGGTTCCTAGTGTACCATTCCTTATTTTATTGTACAATAAGTGTCTTATGAGAGTATTTTTCGCAGGAGCATTAACTAATCTAAAAGATTACAAAAAAACAGAAGCGTTTTACCTGCGGCTTGCCGATGCGGTGAAAGACTGCGGCCATGATTACTTTTGGGCGTTCTTAAACGGAACGGATCCGAATATCGAGCGCACCCACACTCCACAATACGTATACGACACAGATACAGGAAGTCTAAAAACAAGCGATTTAATGGTTGCATACATTGGAGAACCTTCAACTGGCGTTGGTGTTGAAATTGAATATGCCAACACGCATAATATCCCCGTTGTCATTCTCTACGAGAAAGACAATTGGACATCTCGTATGGCAAGAGGCTGTCCATCAGTCAAAAAAGAGATTGTTTTTACTTCTGAAGAAGATGCCTGCGCTCAACTCAAAGAGTATTTAATAAATTTAATAAAAACAAAAACATCAGTACAATAATAATCTATGCGCATATTCTTCGGCGGACCACTTACAGACCTCAAAGATAAAGAGGGAACAAAAAAATTTTATGTCCGGATGGCAGAAGTAGCAAAAAAAAATAACGCAGAGTGTTTTTGGGCGTTTTTAAACGGTACTGACCCACAAGAAGATCCGAATGTCCCCGCTTCTGTTGTATACCAATCAGATCTGGATGCACTTGCTGCAAGTGATGTCATGATTGTCTATCTTGGAGAACCAACTACGGGAACCGGCCAAGAAATGGAGTATGCGAAAGAACACGGAATCCCCATTTACATGGTGTACGAAAAAGGAAAATTTATCAGCCGTATGGCCAAAGGAAGTCCCAATGTCAAAGGTTCTATTGTTTTTACCTCAGAGGAAGATGCATTAGTCAAACTTGATACCCTTCTTGATGGACTCAAAAAGCGTCTAGAAGAAAAAGGATCACTCCGAGAAGACTTTTCAAATGACGGTGTATCCTAATTTCTTGATTGCGGCAATAATTACTTCTTCTTTTGTCTTGTTTGGATCAAACGTCACCTCAACGAGCTGTTTTGCATAATTTGCTTTCGCCTCAACTCCCATATCCTCCAATTCCCCTTCAATAAGCATGCTGCAGCTGACGCAGTGCATACCTGATAACTTTAAAGTTTTTGTCACCATACTTATTCAACGATAAACTTTCCTCTATACATGCCCATGCTACACATAAATGGCAAGTCTCCCTGTCTATTCGGCGCTGTAAACGTAATTTTCTCCTCTTTTCCGACAGATACAATCTTTTGAATCTGAAGCTGTGGGATGGTGAAAAACTGAATGCAACCTGCTCCGTTTGTGTTAATGATAGTTACAGTCACATCAGACCCCGCTTTAATATATGGATTATCAATTTCATAACGTGTTGCATGAATCGTAATATGCGGCGTTGTTGTTGGAGTTTGTTTTATTCGACCAGAATTTCCAACTAAATCATCGCAGTAGACTATTTGACAATACAGTGAACGGGAATTAAATCCAACAATAGCAGCTGCGTTATACAAATTCCACACCGCTAAAGCGATCACAAGTGCGGCTGCAACGGGCGCAAAATACTTCGTAAACATCTGCGATGCTGCTTGCATAAACACACCAAAAAGAAGAAATAATGGAACTGTTCCTAATGTAAAAGCGAAAAGAATACTCGCTGATACAAATGGATTCCCAAATTCAAGTGCCTGTGCCATCATGGCTTGTGTGGTACCGCAGGGAAGAAATATCGTAAGCATGCCAACAATAAATGGCGCAAACCAATCAAGTTGCTTTGACTGCTGCCGAGCAAGTCTACTTAAAAACCTCGGTGGTTGGATGAGGACAAATCGAAAAATTGGGTGCACGTTTAACAAATTCATCGCTGTCGCGAGCATAAATAAGGATGCTATCACCATGAGAGTTGCTCGTGTTGTAATTGTTAATTGCATATAGGAACCGATAAACCCAAGAAGCATTCCCAAAAGTGAATACGAAAAAATCTTTCCAATCAAAAAAAAGACAACAAGAAGAAATGTTTTTTGCCGCGTGCTCGTTTGGTTTGTTTGCGTGGCTATAATTGATGCCAGCAGTCCTCCCTGCACAGCCATGCATGTTATTCCCCCGGTAAATAGTCCAGTCAAAAAAATAAGCCAAAGATTCATAATGAGAATGTTGACAAATTATAACGTACGGTTTATTATATCCCCATAGGGGGGATAGAAGTCAATACCCTAAAGGGTACAATTGTATGTCAAAAGGGATTCCACGCGATCAGTCAGTACAACATAAAATTCTTCACCGGCTCAAAATTGCAAACGGTCAATTAGAGCGTATTATTGGTATGGTTGAAGAAGGAAGATATTGCATCCACGTTATTCATCAGTCCCTTGCTGTCCAAGCTGCGCTTCGAGAAATAGATCAAATTATTTTAAAAAATCATCTTGAAACATGTGTTGCTGACGCAATCAAAAAAGGAAAACAGGAAGAGGTCATTGAGGAAGTGATGAGGATCATGGAGAAAAAATAATATGAAAAACACAAAACAACCGATAAAAATTACCATTGAAACAACAACGGATGCGTTCCCGACATCGGATTTATTGAAACTTTTTTCTTCTTTTGACAAAACAAAAAGCAATGATTCTGTCGATAACACTGCTATCGAACCGAACAAAGAAAAATCATCATCAAAACGGATAAAGTTGGATATTTCCGGTATGCACTGTTCTTCCTGCGCCGGAATTATCGAGAGAACCTTAAAAAAAGTTCCCGGTGTAACCCTTGCGAATGTTAATTTTGCAGCGGAAAAAGCAAGTATTGTCTATGATGAACATGTCGCTTCATCATCGGATCTTGTTGCCGCGGTACAAAAAGCAGGATACACAGCATCAATGATAGTTGAAGGCGTAACAATAGACGAAAGTGCGAAACGGACAGAAGAAATCAGTCATTTGTTCCATTTGTTTTTTCGAAGTCTTCTTTTGAGCGTCCCCATGCTGTATTTCATGTTCTTTGACTTTTTCCCATGGTTTCCGGGGAAAGTAGCACTGTTGCCATATGTAGGTTTCATATCATTACTCCTTGCTACCCCTGTACAGTTTTGGATGGGAATGGGATTTTACAAAGGCATGTGGTCATCCCTACGGATGAAAACATTTAATATGGATAGTCTGATTGCGATCGGCACATCAACTGCATATTTTTACAGCCTTGTTAATTTTATTAACTATTCTGTAATAAACAAATCGCTCATCGGGCTGGGTGGTCTAAAAATTCCGGAACTCTATTTTGAAACCGCCGCATTCCTCATCACGTTCGTTCTTCTTGGAAAATGGCTGGAGAAACGGGCAAAAGGCGAAACATCAGATGCAATCAAAAAACTTATGGGTCTGCAGGCAAAAACCGCCCGGGTTATCAGGGACGGTCAAACACAAGATATTCCCATTGATCAGGTTGTCTTCGGAGACATCATTCTTGTCCGTCCGGGAGAAAAAATTCCCGTTGACGGAAAAATTACAAAAGGCTCATCAGCAGTTGATGAATCCATGCTTACCGGAGAAAGTTTGCCTGTTGAAAAAAATGTCGGAGATATGGTGGTAGGAGCCACCATGAACAAAGTCGGCAGTTTTGAATTTATGGCAACGCGGGTCGGAAGTGAAACAACGCTTGCCCAAATAATCCGGTTGACAGAGGAGGCTCAAGGATCAAAAGCGCCGATTCAGGAATTTGCGGATAGAATATCAGCGTATTTTGTACCAACCGTCATCGGTCTTGCAGTGATAACGTTTATCGTTTGGTATTTCATACTCGGTGCATCACTTGCATTTGCACTGATGACATTTACTGCTGTTATCGTCATTGCGTGTCCGTGCGCACTGGGACTCGCAACTCCTACGGCAATTATGGTTGGCACCGGAAAAGGAGCGCAGCAAGGAATTCTTATTAAAGGCGGTGAACCGCTTGAAGCTGCGTGTAAAGTGAAAGCAGTGGTATTTGATAAAACAGGTACGCTGACGCGCGGCAAACCGGTTGTTACCGATACTGTTTCATTAAGCGAACTCGACGAAGATGACATTATTGCTATTTCAGCCAGTCTGGAAAAATCATCAGAACATCCCCTTGCTGAAGCAATCTATGGCTATTCCAAAGAAGAACATATTCCGGTAAAAGAAATGAGAAACTTCAAAGCTATTCCCGGGAAAGGGGTGACCGGAACTATTGACAAAGTCACATATTATTTCGGAAACAGGAAACTGATGGCTGATATTGTGGGTCTTGATGTAGCACAATATGACCGAAAGTTATCGCGCCTTGAGGAACAGGGAAAAACCGCAATGATTCTTGCAAATAAAAAAAAGATTCTGGGCATTGTCGCTGTTGCCGATACGGTCAAGGAAACGTCAAAAGAGGCAGTTGCGGCTCTTCAAAAAAGAGGCATTGCTGTATACATGATCACAGGCGACAATGAGCGAACCGCTAAAGCGATTGGCTTGCAGGTTGGCATAACAAACATCCTTGCAGAAGTATTGCCTCAGGATAAAGCAAGCGAAGTGAAAAAAATTCAAAGTTCGGGCCTAAAAGTAGCCATGATTGGTGATGGTATTAATGACGCGCCGGCTCTTGCTCAAGCTGATATCGGTATTACAATGGGGTCAGGAACGGACGTGGCTATGGAAACAGGCGGTATTGTTATCATCAAAAATGATTTACGGGATGTGGTAACAGCATTTGATTTATCGAAAGAAACCATGGCAAAAATTAAACAGAACATGTTTTTTGCTTTGTTTTATAACGTCATTGGTATTCCTATTGCAGCGCGGGTTTTTATGGGAGTAGGATTGGTATTACGACCGGAACTCGCGGGACTTGCGATGGCACTCTCATCCGTATCCGTTGTTTCAAATTCTCTCTTACTTCGCTATTTCAAACCAGGAAGACGTAATTGGATTTCCTTGGTAGCGCCGGTTGTTATGACAATGGTATTTACCTTTGTGTTTATTGAATTCGGACGCTTAAGTTCTGTCATGGCCCAAAGCGGAAAATAAACACAGATTGTGGCATAATACAAATACTATGAATACACAACAGAAAAATATAAACCGCATTATGTTTGTTCTTTCCATAGCTGGACTTCTTATGGGCACGTATGTACTCCAGAGTTTTCTTCGCCAAACCGGAATAATTTGCTTAACTGGCGGCGGATGCGAAGCAGTGAGGAAAAGCGCTCTCTCCTACCCGTTTGGCATTCCGGTTCCAGCTGTAGGCGTCGCAGGCTACACGTTCTTAGTTATTCTTACATTTCTTCGAACTATCAACTCAAAACTGTCAACTAAACTCTTGTGGTGGATTCTTGGAATGGCTACCTTTGGCATCTGTTTTGTTACGTGGTTTACCTATACGGAAATCTTTTTAATAAAAGGCATTTGTATATGGTGTGCAATATCAGCAGTCAACATGTATGTGATATTTATTCTCACACTCATCAGCATAAGGCTCGGAAAACAATCATGAAACTCACATCAGAAACAAAACTATTTATTGGCATTTTTGCATTTACAGCAATTATTATTGTTATTGCGATGGTCATCATGACCAGGCCAGCCAGGCCAATTGCAAAAGAGAATCTTATTCTTCCAACTACCTATACCAAGGGGCCAAAAGACGCTCCTGTGTGGCTTGTTGAATTTTCAGATTTTCAGTGCCCAGCTTGCAAAGCTTTTTCAGGAGCTGTAACGGATCTAGCAAAAAAATACCCAGACAAGCTCCTTATCGCATACCGCTATTTCCCCTTAGATGGTCATCCGCAGTCTGTTCCATCGGCCATTGCCGCAGAAGCAGCTGGGAAACAGGGAAAATTCTGGGAAATGGAGCAACTACTCTTTGCCAATCAAGAACGTTTTAGTGACACGCTCTATACCGAACTAGCTACCCAATTAGGATTGGACGTAAATACGTTTAAAGAATCTTTAGATGATCCAAAAATAAAACAAGCCATTGCAAACGACGCAACCTATGGAAATTCTATTGGCATCAATGCTACCCCAACATTCTTCTTAAATGGGGTAAAACTCAATCTCCTCACTCCTGCCGATCTTGTCAAAGAAGTAGAAAAAGCAATCAATGGAAAGTGAGGTTTTATGTTTGATCTTACTGGAAAAGTCGCGCTTGTCACTGGTGCAAGTAGCGGTATTGGAAGAGCGTCCGCTATTGCCCTTGCGATGCAGGGAGCAAAAGTTGCGGTATGCGCCAGAAGAATTGATCGACTTGAAGCAGTAGCTGCAGAAATTAAGTCTCGTGGTAAAGAAGCGCTCGCCATTCAAATGGATGTAACAAAAAAGGTTGATATAGATTCTGCGGTTTCTAAAACCGTCACAACGTTTGGAAAGTTAGATATCCTTCTGAATAATGCGGGGGTCGCGGAATTTGTACCATTTCTTGATATGACCGAAGAACAATGGGACAAAACGCTCGACACAAATGTCAAAGGGTATTTTTTGGTTGCTCAAGCTGCTGCGCGGGAAATGGTAAAAAATAATCCGCCAGTTGGCGGAGGTCGGATTATCAATATCGCATCTATCGCCTCAGGAGGTGTTGGAGTGGGTTTTCCGTCAATTGCACAGTATTGTGCCAGTAAGGGCGCTGTAGTTGCTATGACCGAAGCACTTGCTGATGAACTGGCACCAATGGGAATACTGGTTAACGCCATTGGTCCCGGTGTTATAGAAAGCGAAATGACTGAAGGAATATTAAAAGATCCGAAACAGGCAGAAGCAATGCTTGCTCGTGCACCCCTTAAACGTGCTGGAAAGCCTGAAGAAATCGCAGCAGCGGTTGTGTATTTAGCAAGCGATGAAGCATCGTATACCACAGGAACCACGCTCTATGTTGATGGCGGCTGGCTAGCGAGTTAGTCGTAATCTTAGTAAACTTATCGTTTCTTCTTTCAATTTGGCTCTGGCCCAGTCTTTTTGACTGGAAGTTAATAGCTCGCCGAGTCCATCTAACATGCGATTATTGTTTAGTTTCTCCAGTTGTTCAATACATTTTTTGATTAATTGTTCACCTGTCATGCCTGATCGTTTTTCAATAATTTCCTGGTTTATAGAAAAACGGTTTGACAAAAAAAACCAAACATCATAAATATCACGACTTGTTTTACCAATGCGCTCGTGCATCGCAAGTAATTTATTGGCAAACATATCTTCGGGCGTCATCACAAGCATTGACACACCAAGATAGGTCTTCATTTCATAGTTTGATCCAAAATTCCGACGGTTTATCTCGACTTTGATATTCTGTGATTTGTCTTCGTACGACAGTAAATAAAACAGATTGAAGTGTTTTTTGTACGATTCTTTGAGAATGCCGTATTTTCTAACAATGTTGGTCACTTTTTCAAAGACTTCATCTTCTTTATTATCGTCCAAAAGATCTAAATCGATATCAATGGAAAAACGATCGAGATTGTAAAACATGAGCGCAGCAGTGCCACCTTTAAATCCCAAAAACGGGGCGATTGTGATGTCTGAATATATGTCTTTCAGTATTTGAAATAAAATCGTTTTGTGTATCGCAATGTTTATTGTCATATTTTAGATTGTTTAAACAGTCTATCGACAATTTTCGTCATACGTTTATTGTCATACATTGACATCATGGCATAAACCTTGTCCCAATCAAGTGACCGTACATTATCAAAGTGATAGTCGGTATTGACATACAAAATATCCAAAAGGGCTCGTTCCTTTGTAGCAATAGACATTTCATTGGAAATGATAACTCCAATTGAATTTGTCAAAACTACATTTTTCATTTTTTTGAAAGAGTAGATTTGCCCATCAATTTCAATTTCTCTACCGAGATACGAAGCTATTTGAATGTTCGTTTGGTATTGAAAAATCAGACCTTCTTTAGCTAAAACAGTTTCAAAACTGATATACGAAGGAGTAAATATTCGTGTTGCTAGCTCTAGCTTGTTATAGAGTTTGTTTTTGGTATAGATACCGCGGCGTATTCTATATAAATCTCCCTTTCTGACATAGTAACTTAATCGAACTCGCGCAGCATCAAGATTTGAATCTTTCCATAGAAGAGCAATATCTTCAACAGTAAAGACGGTTTTGGAAGATTTTAAAATTGTCGTTAAGTAGTCTCCTTTTTGCATATATGCACTGGATGTTAGTTTTAAACTAACTTACAGTTTAAATATAGCCAATATTTCTCCGTATGTCAATAACTAAGTTTTTTCCAAAAAAAACCCTCCATAAAACAACTTCAACCAACTACTCGACTGATGTCGACATATACGCGACAGTCAAATAATTGATCTCCGTTTGGAGGGTCGTTTGCACACTTTTCTGCGGAAAGTGAATTTTGATTAATACGGCAGTTTCGGTCCCAGATTTACACCAGATGCGCTGAACATTTCCCCCACTTTATAATTGCCATGTTGTTCATGCACTTCAAAAACCTTGACATTCCACCAGTTGCCATCTGGGCCGATGACTTTCACTGTATATACAGGCACTCCGTTCACGAAGCAAAGATATTCTTGATCAACGACTATTTGAGCTGGCATAGCTTCCTCCCACATGTCTAATTTATCCGCAGAGATGACAATGTGCAAACTGGGGAGGAGTATAGAAAAAGAAAAAGAAGAAGAAGAATTTGTCAAGCTATAGGATAATTTCGTGGCTAAAATTCATTATATACACTTCTCTATATCCCCTTAAATTCCTTTAATATTATTGCGAGAAGCGATGGCGATGAAGCATCGTATACCACAGGAACCACACTCTATGTTGATGGTGGATGGTTAGCTTCTTAAAGAAGAACTGCGACAGTCACATTCCAGAATAAATGAATAAGGATGGGAACAACGAGTGATTTTGTTTGAAGATAAAAAATGCTATTAATAATCCCCAAAGTTAGTGTTGTCCAGAAAAAAAGAATGAGCGTTGGACCTTGAAATTTAAGCGTCGTTACTAATATGGGAATGTGGAATGCCATAAACATGAGTGATGATACGATCACTGCATACCATATTTTTTTCGTTTGAGTAAGCAATCTCGAAAAGAAAAATCCGCGGCTTAATAATTCCTCTGTGAACGCCGTAGCAAACGAAAGAATAAAAATAAATGGAATGGTATAGGAGGAAATACTTGTTATCGGTTGAATAACTAATGCTCCATGTTTATATATGTTTACCAATATTCCCTCACCGACAAACAATGCGCCGACACCCAGTCCAATCAATACATTTTTGAAAAAATGACGACTCGTAAGACCAATTGTTGTTAGAGATGCTTTTTCTTTTGTCATCACGTACCATATAACTGGTGCGACAAAAACAAGTGGCTTGAATAAAAATTCATCGGTCCATTCGGGAAACTTAAAAAAATATCGGTAGAGCGCCCAAAACAAAAGTTGCCATGCCCAAAATTGAAAAATCCATTCTGTTGTTGTGTGTTTTGTAGGTGGTATATTCATACAGCTATGGTATCACACGATTATCTCCGTTGAACGTGAGTTTGTGCCACACACGTTTCCATCGCATGAATAAGGGTAGAAATACACGTAAGTGCCTGTTCTTTTGATAACAATCGAAAATCAGCTGGGAAATAATGAAACACAAGATTTCTTCCCTCTTTCCAAGCATGCCATAATTGATCAGCTACATCAGTGCCATATCGATCCCGAAGTTGTCCGTAGGCGCTTCGTTTTCCAAGTCTTCTGATAAGATTCGGGCTTAATACTTTGCCAATGCGAAAATGATTACTTTGATATTCCCGCTCCTCAATAATTCCAAGATCTTTAAATACGTCTTTTAAAAATCCTTCGTAGAGCTTTGCATATGGAAACACAAGATAGGAATAATCCGTTGGATCCTGATTTTTATGAATAGCTGTATCTGAAACCAAAAACGCACCGTCGTCGGCAAGTATTCTTTCCTGTTCAGACAGATAATTCCACAGTAGTGATCCGTGATCAATCATACAATTTACCATTTGATGAAAATGACTGTCTCAATGAAAAAGACAATACCTGATACGTATAAAATAATCAGTTGTACTGATGGTGGTACCGGATCAGCAAGCATGCGGTACCAGGTATTGAGATTTTTCATAAGCGTCCACTCTCCAATTTGCCATAATAAGATAGTCAAAAAGATGGATAATACAAGTCCAATAGCGAGCATGCTTCCCGAAGAAGTAATAACAAAAAGGCTGACAATCGCAAATAGCGCTACAAATACCATTGTTCGAAAGGGAGAAGGATGAACAGCAAATACAACTTCAGCAAAATCAAGAAAATAGAGACCGAATACTCCGCCCGCAAGAAAGATGAGTGTAGAAATTGTCGGGTGAATCCACCATTTCAAAGCAGTAACAACAAGAAAATATACAATTGAGGTGATAAGAAACGCACTCGGTTTTCTCTGAAGTATTTCCTTCACTTTGTCCATACAATTATTGTAGCACGGACTACGGATTTATTTTTCGCAATTCTTTCATTTTCCACATAAAGAGCCGTCCTTTGTTGTGTGCTTGTGCATCTTTGACAAATGTGAGTGCTTTTTCAAGTATTGCCCGAGGGACAGTTTTAGCAAGACGAATATAAAGTGATTTATGTTTGTAATCATCCAAGGTTTCAGCGAGATATATGCCGTATTTTTGAAATTCACGGGAAATATATTTATCCTCAACGGGATTAAATTTGAGTAGTATATCGCCAATTTTCTGCATAATTTTCCCCTTGTCATGCTGAATTCATTTCAGCATCCAGTTTTCCGATTTACCCGTGGATCCTGAAACAAGTTCAGGATGACAAAAAAATAACATTAATTAAATCGATCCATGGCTTTATCTGTCCCTTCGGTAAGGGCTATCCGGACTGCTTCCGTGCCGTTTTTGATGAGGTGTTTGAGTGTTCCCGCTTCCCCGCGCGTAAATCGAGATAATACAAAAGAAATATCCCATTTATGTCGCTGGTGTTGTGCTCTTCCGGCATTTCCTTTTTCAATATTTGACGTATCACTATCTCCCGTACTAAATAATTTCCCTCTTCCAATACCAAGTCGAAACCTCACAAATTGATCAGTTTTAAGTTCAGCTATGACGGACTCTACCCCGCGATGCCCCGCGCTGCCTCCTTTTTCCCTAATTCTAATTTTCCCCAAAGGAAGATCAATGTCATCATGGACAATCCAGACATCAAATGGCGTGCATTTAAAATAATGCATGATGGCTGATACTGCCACTCCTGAGCTGTTCATAAACGTAATAGGTTTAACAAGAATAACGTCCCCTATTTTAACAATCAGTGCTTTAAATTTTTCTTCTTCTTTCCATGCAACTTGTTCTCTTGAAAGTTCTTTTGCTAATTTTTCAATGACCATAAATCCGACGTTGTGCCGTGTATCCTGGTAATCACTTCCTGGGTTTCCCAGTCCAACAATAAGTTTCATACATAACCCCTTTCTTACCCTACTATAAACACCACTACCTTGTGAGGCAAGTGGTGTCATAGAATAGATATCGGCCGACATCTATTACTTCATTTTTGCAAGCTGTTTCTCTGCAAGATCTCCAATATATGGAACTTTATACATTTCACCTTGAAACGCTTTCCACATACAGACGATCCAGAAAATAAATGCTGCAAAAGACAAGATAAGTCCGATGAGCCACCCTAAAATTGGAATAAATCCCAGGACGATATTTGCAACAAACATACCGCCGAATGCGATTGTTGATTGCATTGCGTTGAACCGGACGAATTTACTGTCTTTTTCAACAAGTAAAAATATAATTCCTGTGATAAATCCGAGTAGATAGGATGCAGCTGCCATTAAGTTTTCATTTCCTCCATTGCTTTTTTCCATTGTTATATCACCTCCTTTTTTACCCGCCGCTCAAGCGCTCTTTGTGCCGTCTACGAATAGTAGTGAAAAGGCACAAAGCAAGCTTAGGCGGGCTTACTACTAAGCGTATCATGATTTGTTTTTGAAGGTCAATATGGAGACTCAAAAAATTCCTATTTGCTCGCCTGTCGAAGAAACCGATTCTCTATCTTTTTCGCTTTTCCAAATTTTGACAACTCCAAATACTCCATCGTATCCGGGATCGATCACAATATCCCCAGATCGAACCTTTTTAATTCCATCTGCTATTTGTGGTGTTGAAAGGGATGCAATAGTTTTTTCATCTTCATCCATAAGAACATAAAATTCATTCTGACAATTTGCAATGAGCTTGTCATAATAAACTGCTACCTTAGGACTGGTGACCGGGCTTCCAATAGCCTCTGATATGATTTCAACGAGTGGTACAAGCATAGTAAAAGGAGGTCGATTTGCGACTATTTTCTTATACGGACGGGTAGTCAGTTGACTGACCCGCTGCATCACTCCCTGTGTGAGCGGTTTTCCACATACCGGACATGTAGTTCCTTTTGCTTTCACTTCATCAGGGGTAAGCCGAATGTGACAATCGCGGTGTCCGGTAAAATGATATTTCCCTTCTTCCGGATAAAATTCAATTGTTTTGACAATTTGAGGTTTTTTTGAATCGTTTTGATAATTTTTCAATGCTTCTCGTATGTTCGTATACGTTATCTCCGGTAATTCAAACACCGTCGCTTCTCTCCCTAGTTTTGGGGCACTATGCGCATCAGAAAACGAAACAATCGAACGGGTATCAAATTCACTGATGCGCCAATTCATGTCTGGGCTACTCGATAATCCAGTTTCAATGGCATACACATATTTTTCATACGGTCCGAACGCTTCTTTCAAACTGGTAAATCCACCCATAGAGCCCATGGCAGAAAACCATGGCGTCCAGGCATGTGCGGGGATGATGAGTGCATCCGGTTCAATCGACAACACCAGTTCAGAAAGCTGAATGAGTGAAAAACCGAGGATTGGTCTTCCATCTGACATCACATTTCCTCCCCGCTTCGTGATTTCTTGACCAATTTTTTTTGCAGAAGAAATAGATGGCACCCATATCAAAACATGGACTCGCCTCCCTTTTCCACCCTGAGAAAAAATACAGGAAATTTCTGTAGATAATAAAAATAAAGGAGCAGTATCTGTTTTCAGTTTCAACAGTCCGTTTCCCATTTCTTCAAGATCCCGCTCTATTTCTCTCATCCACATAGGATGTGTCCAATCCCCTGTTGCGACAAGCCCTATTCCTTTTTTCTTAGCCCACAGGGCCATAGTTGGAAGAGTCATTTGCGGCGATACCGCACGCGAAAAATGTGAATGAAGGTGAAGATCAGCGATTATTTGCATGCAATTTATTCAAATAACTCTTTCGTAAATTTGTTGATGATTTTCTCTAGTTTATTCAAGACCGATAGATTTGATTTTTTCTTTTTATTAGTATAAATATGTCCTCCCATGACATATCCCTTCTCTGTTTTCGGCGCCTGCTTGGTAATAAGAGCAATGAGTCCGTTTTTAGCATACGTCTGGAACATTTTCAATGTTCCTTTTTTTCGAAACCTGCGGAATGAATACACATAGAGTGTTTCCCGAAGCACATCAAGAGGAATACCATGCTCATAAAGTCTCCTAGAATATTCATAATCCTCTCCGTACTCACAACCCGCTTCATATCCACCTGAAGAAATAAAAATATCACGTCGTATTGCCGCAAAAGGACCTGGGGCAATTTGACGTTTTACCAATTTTCCTGATTCAACATACATAACAGATAAAAGTGTCAATAAAGCATCTCCAGACACTTCGCTATCCGGCATAAACCACGAAGTAAAAAATGTTGTTTTTGGATGAGTTGAAATAAAATATCTGCACCGCTCAATACAATACGGAAGTAATATATCGTCTGCGTCAAAAAAAATAAACCACGCTCCTGACCCATGCTCAGCACCATAATTCCGCTGGAAAGAAAGATTCGTACGAGGACTTTTGATGACTTGTAAAGCTGGAATTTTTTCTTTATAGCTTTCTGCAACCTGTATTGTTTTATCTTTTGATTTTCCGTCAACCACAATGACTTCGAACTCTTGATCGGTTTGATGAGTAATACTCTCAAGAAGGTGGGGCAAAAATTTCTCCTCATTAAATGCTGGAATAACAATAGTAAAAAACGGTTTCTGCATAGACTGGTTCACATTATACGGTTATACACGAAGCATTTCAAACAAGACAAATACTATATACATAGTAAAAAGTACGATTCCTTCACGGCGCGTAATATCTTTTTTTGTTGATGCTGCCCAGAAGAAAAATACAGAAACCAATGCTAAAAGAAGCAATGTCATGCGTACACGTTCATAATCAGGCATGGCAAATGGGCTAACGAGACAAATAACTCCGAGAATTGGCGTATTAATCACGCTCGATCCCAAAATGTCTCCAAACGCGACATCATGCTTTTTCTTAACAATTGCCTCAACTGCGAGTGTTAGCTCTGGGAGGTTGGTTCCGAAAGTAATAAAAAATAGTCCTATAACAAACGTTGGGATTCCCAAAATCGTTGCTGCCGCTTCCCCAATGGTAACAATATATCGCGACGCAACAGCCATACCAATAATACCTCCGACTCCGAGGAGTATTGCATGACCTACGTGTTTGACGTGTTTTGCATGCTGTTCAACCGTGCTAAGAATATGCTGTTCTTTATTAATGAGTAGTAGGTGAACAAGATATATACCAATAAGAACAAGTCCTTCGACTCGTGTTAATTTCCCATCCCAAATAACAATGGCTGGAGCACCTATAACAAACGCGGACATGCCAATATCAAACGTCGACATGCCGTGGTCTAAAATAATGCGTTTGAGAAATATAGCGCTAACCCCCATGACAAGTGAGAGAAGCAGTATTGATCCTCCGAGTAAATTCCCAACGGATAATTGCGGAACGCCATCTCGAACGGATTGGTACGCGACAAACATTTCCGGAATGGTGGTTGCAAATCCAAGAAGCAAAAATCCAAATAAAAAGCTTTTTACATGAAGGGAATGAGAAAAATATGTTACCGACTTAACAACCCAATCAGCACATCTGACAAGAATATATCCAAGAACGATAAACGCAAGAATATACAACGCTATCATGAGTGTTCACCTTATTTTTTAATAGATTTTTGATTATTGTACATTGTTTCCAGTTCCTTTGTTGTGGTTATTTGATCAATCGATTTATCAGTTCGTATATGAACAAGTCTTGGAAATCGTAACGCATATTTCGCTCCGTGTATGGGCGATTTTGTTATATCATCTGCAGCTATTTCAACAACCATTGATGGAGTAACCCACACATCCGGTTCTAGTGTTTTTTCAATCTCTTCATATTCTTTTGGTCTGTTAACTGTCGACTGTAAACTCAGTTCTTTTTTTAATTCTTTCCACAATTCATCCGATACTCCTGTTCCGATTTTTGTGATTGTAACAATTGTATCTCCCTTTTTTACTCCAACAAGCAGTGCTCCGATGCCAAAGGATGTCCGCTTTCCTTCTCCCTTGTAATACCCCATAACCACACAGTCAACAGTATCTGCAAGTTTTCCGATTTTCCCTTCTTCTTTAAATTTTACCCACGTATACCCGCGTCTTCCCGGTTCATATATTCCTTCCCATTTTTTAACAACGACTCCCTCAAGTCCCTGTTGAATTTGTGTATTATGATATGACCGAAGGGTCGTAATATCATGAGTTACAATGTGGGGAGAAATTGTAAGGATCGGTCCGCGTACAATTGTTTTTTCAAGTATTGCCCGTCTTTCTGAAAGCGAAGTACCCATGAGATCAACGCCATTTTTGGAAAGAATATCAAATACAAAAAACCGTAATGGTACGTTTTTACTGAATAACGTTACGTCATGTTTCCGTTTCCGCGTTACGGTTTCCTGAAATGGAATAATGCGATTGCTTTTTTCATCGTATCCCACTGCTTCACTATCCAAAATGACTTCACGTGCTTTAATCTGTTTTGTTATGTGTTCCAATTCCGGATACATTGCTGTTGTATTTTCTAAATTTCTCGAGTAACTCTGTATCCAATGGTCTTTCTTCTTAAAATGAATTTGCGTTCGGACTCCATCAAATTTCGGTTCCACATCAACTTCGCCCATTTTTTTAATCATCTCCTGGGCATTAGGGAGCCGCTGACACAAAGCTGCTAGTATTGGCACACCAACGCGAGCGTGCACATGAGAGACTCCTGTTATTCCACGCTCTTTTACTTGTGTCGCTATATACGCTAAATCAGGTCGAACATCATACGCTGCCTCAAGACTGTCCCGATACGATTTATCTCCTGTGAGCATCCATGACAGGCCGTCAAGCATGGTCATATCAGAAAAACCAAGACGCAATTTATCGAGTGGGATTCGAACAAGATACCGGACAGATAGTGCGTCGCTTGTTGAAAATAAATCAGAAAGAAGTTTTATTTTTTTATCTTGCGATCCCTCACCACCTAAATGCGCAAGCTCTGTTAATGTGGTAAATACCTCATGAATTGTCTTCTTTTTTATACTTGATACTTGATACTTGATACTTGATACTTCTTCCGCAGTAACACCAAGATCTCCGTGCTTTTTGAATCGTTTCAACACCTCAATATCAGGAATTTTATATGCGCTCGCGATTCCCCGTATCATGAGTTTGTCCGCAATCCCGAATTCAATCGCTTCATACAATGGCGCAACCCTTCCTTGTAATAAGTAGCATATCTCTCCGATTTCACGTGCAGATGCTTTCTTAAATAAATCAGATAAAATCTCTGTCATTTGATTTCGAGATGGAGTCTGTTCGAGCTTCTGGAAGAATTTTGCCAATTCAGAAAACAGCATATAGTTAATTTCCTGCCTGCCGGCAGGCAGGGTTAATTTGTTTTTAACG
Organism: uncultured Gammaproteobacteria bacterium; assembly: GCA_964394685.1. Taxonomy (GTDB): domain Bacteria; phylum Patescibacteriota; class Microgenomatia; order UBA10105; family UBA927; genus CAIJMI01. The sequence goes on along the minus strand of CAYMYO010000008.1, from coordinate 15,325 downwards.
TGTATCGCACACCTTTTGTTGATCCTTGTTTTTGAAGAATTCCTTTTTTCATGAGATCTTTAATTTCCCGTAGTACCGTGTCCTCGGATATCATGGGGAACAGCTCAAAAAATGCTTTGTTTTGCAAAAATCCGTTTTCCAGAATAAATTCAACGATTTTTATCTTCCTTTCAGAGAGCGACAATTGTTGTCCTCCCATGGATTTTTTAATCTTCAAATCCGTTGAAAGTGACTTAACCTTTTCCTTAATGCGGGTGAGCTCTATGGCAAGCCCTTCTATAAAATATTCAAGCCAGTGCGTCATATTTCCGTTTTCTGTGGCGACACTTTGTAACGCTTGGTAGTAGTTCATAGGTTCACGGTCATAGTATTCTTCCAGAGAAAAAAACCGTTTAATATCATACCCGTCTTTAAAAAGTGATAGCGTTGCGATTGCCCGCGCGACACGACCGTTGCCATCTAAAAACGGATGGATGCGAACAAGTTCATAATGCGTTATTCCAGCTTTCAGAGTCGGGTGCACTTCTTCATTGTTTGCTTTTGATAACCACAAAAGGAAGTCAGACACAAGAAACGGCACTTCAACTGCTGCTGGAGGCCGAAAGGTAATTTCTCCTGTTTGGCTATTTTTGACAACAACTTGAGATTTGCGGTACTCCCCGACGACCACCTCAGGCATGAGTTTATCAGTAGTGAGACTATGGATATGTTTCACTGTCTCATCAGCAATAGTGTTGTTCTCATAACCTTCGATAAATTTCAAAACATTCCGGTAATTTAATACCTCTTGGATATCCCGATCCCGTCCAACAACTTTTGCTCCGGATAAGACTTTTTCTGCTTCAGTAAAATTGAGCTCATTTCCCTCAATGTGCGTTCCGTGATGAACGGTTCTTATGATTGCTTCCTCCCGAAATTTTGCTTCCCACGCAGGAACAAGCGGAGCGTTTTCAATGACTTCCTTGGCTGCCTCAATAATACCAATATGTTTGAGAATTTTATTGCTAATAATGTAGGTTGGTGTAAACATAGGATTACTAAGTATATAATACTTTTATGGAGACAAAAACACAACCAAGGAGACATCTTTTCTGGCCGATTCTTCTTATTGTTTTATCAATTGCTTCTCTTACTATTTCAGGCTTGATTATTATGAAAACTTTTTCGAAGCAATCGCTTCCGGAAGATTCCTCCTCTCTAACCCCAAACACATCAGAAGAAAAGATTCCTTGCGGCGGATTTGCCGGAGCGATATGTCCAGATGGATACGAATGCCAACTTGAAGGAGATTATCCGGACGCCGGAGGAAATTGTGTAAAAATAACAAACGCATTTACTTGTCCTTCTGGTGAATGGGTAAACTGCATGCCGGGACCGGACGCAAAACCGGAATGCTCAACTGAAGCAATGGCGTGGTACAAGGCAAATTGTCCTAACTTCAAAGGCGGTGCTCTATAACTAAAGAAATGTATAGGAATTTAAAGGATTTATTTTCTTATCCTCCTCTAAAATGCTTTACTTTCCTTTAAGAGAAAATTAGACTTGAATTATGACAACGGATCCAATCGTAGACGAATTAGTAAAGAAAACTTACAAAGAACTCGCTGATGCAAATAAACCGAAAGAGCGTTCCCGCATGTCACAAACTGCAAACGGATATATTCATTTGATTGCATGGAGCAATGCTTCACTCTTAAGAATTTTTATTAGGAAATTCACATCAACACTTCCAAACATCGAACGCCGCCTGAAAATGCAGCTCGATGATGCCGCCCGATCAGTTATTGCAAATATTGAAGAAGGATATCGTCGACCGACAACAATTGAGTACTTAACGTTTCTGGGGTATTCACAAGCGAGTCTTGTAGAAGTGAAAGGTGATATTCAACGATGTCGACAGGACAATATACTGAAATCTATTTCCAATTCAAGTTTATTATCAATTGGAATTCATCTTGATGACTGGAATACAGCACTCAAACGAACAGTCATCTCGGATACTAAAGGAATCTATAGGAATTTAAAGGAACCTAACAATCTCTCTCCCCTAAACTCCTTTAAATTCCTCTATAATCCCGTAGATAATTTACGGATTCAATCATTAACCTATGAAATCTTCATTGAGCTGATAAACAAAACCGACTGGAACCTACGAAAGTTAGTATCTTCTCTTGAAGATAAACTGACACGAGAACAAAAATATTATCAGATCGAAAAAGCCAGAATTCGTGGAAATATAAACTGGAGAAAATAATTTAGTTTCCTTTATACTCCCTTAAACTCCTCTAAATTCCTTTATTTATTTATCAGGGATAATTTCTGATTGCTCATAATACCAATCGGGTGTAGTAATCGCGAGAAGTTTAAGTTTTTTTCCAATGATTTTATGTTTCTTCATTTTAGGTAAAACGATAATATCTCCTGAAGAAAAATCGTGTGATTTATTTTCTATCAAAGCTTTCCCCTTTCCACCCATAACATAGTACCATTCTTCACAAACACTATTCTTCCACCATCCGTTATCAGGGCTTTTTCCATTAATTTCCTGATATGAAATTCCAATATTTTTATTTGTCATCGGATAATCCCACACAATGTGCTGTTTTCCTGCTTTGATTTTTATTGTCTGCTTCTGGGTAATAACCATAGTTATAAAAGTAATTTCTTCATTGTTTTAGGTATCTGATTAGCTAAATCTGTAGCATTAAAAAAGGGACCTACGGTTTTGTAAAGTTCATCTCCTGCTTGTTTATTAATCGTGCTTCCTGCAACCGCTGAAACAAATGGATTATTTGTACATGCAAGTGCTGCAACGAGACCTGCAAGGACGTCCCCAGTTCCCCCTTTTGTCATACCCGCATTTCCTCCACTCACTTCTTTTGTTTCAATACCATTTGTAATAATATCGACAACGCCTTTTAACAAAATAATACAATGATATTTTTTTGCTGCATCAGCAATAGGTGTTGTTCCGAAAACTCGCGCAAACTCTTGATGATGGGGTGTTAAAATTGCATTCTTGGGAATATTAACTGGATTAATCATCTGTAACGCGCCTGCATCGATCACCCATTGTTTATTTGGATATTGAGTTATTAATGTGTTGACCAATTCTTCTGTTTCATTTGTCCGTTCCATGCCGGGACCAATAAGAATCACGTCATCTTCATTTATATAATCATGAATATCTTCACGCCGAATGACAATCCCATTTCGAAATTCTTCCTTTGCTTTTTGCACAATCTCATTATTTTCCGGAACCGATGCATAGTGCACGAGATCGACTATTCGCGATGCAACAGTGAGTGACCACAAACTTGCCGCATGAAAAAGTTCTGATCCACCAATAAGAAGAAGTTTCCCGTTTTGTCCTTTATGAGAATTTGGCTTTGGTAAATTAATCTTCATAGTCTTATTATTTTGGCGACATCTCCAACTAATTGTACAACACCTTCTTCCGCTGACGTTATAATCGTTTGTTGTCTCTTCGTTAAATTCAATACTAATGCGCGACTGTTCTCATCAAGTTCTGAAAATATATCATCCAATAGGAGCGTTGGCCGTTCTCCTGTTTCTTTTTCTATATACTCAAGCTCTGCAAGTTTTAACCATAATACAGCAAGGCGCTGTTCTCCGCGTGAACCGAATCGCGCTATATCTATTGATTGTTTTAAAAACGAAAAATCGTCCCGTTGGGGCCCAACAAGCGTTGATTTTGCCGCAATTTCTTCATCCGCGTATTCCTGTAAACGACTGGCAGAAATCACACTTGGATCATATACAAGCTGATAGGATAAATTGGTAAATGAGTAGGAATTAATCGTTTCAATATACTGTTTGCGTGAATCGGTGATATAGGAACCGGCTTTTATGAGCAGTTGATCCCAAAACAATAGTTGCGACCGGGATGCTGTTCCAGCATTTATTCTGTCAAGGAGAGAATTTCTCTGACGGAGTGCGCGTTCGTATGACCCAAGATTTCGTCTGTATTCCCTGTCTACTTGCATCAAAACGTAATTTAAATACTCTCTTCGAAGAGTCGGACTGTCTGTAACAAGTTCCAAATCCGTTGGAGAAAACAAAACACTCCTAAAGTTGCCGATGAAATCAATTTGCCTTCGGGAAACATTATTGACAAGATATTTTTTAGAAGGAGCTTTTTGTCCATTAACTGTTCCAACTGTTATGACAAGCTCTAATAAAAATTCTTCCTGGGTATTCGTCCCCGTTGCTTTGACTCGAGCAAGTTCATTTCCCCATGAAACGATATCACTATCTTTTTTTGCTCGAAAACTTTTTCCCGTTGAACACAGAGAAATTGCTTCAAGAATGTTTGTTTTACCGATGGTATTTCCACCGATAATAAGAGTGACAGTTGAAGAAAATTCAATTCGTTCTTTGAGGAATGATCGAAAATGCAGGAGTGAGATATTCGTCAGTTGCATGGGGTTATTGTACCACGTATAATAAAAGTCTTATGGCGATGAAGCATACCTATCAACCGAAAAAGCTTAAAAGAGTCCGTAAGCACGGATTTAGGCAACGGATGAAAACTCACGCGGGTCGTGTTGTCCTCAAACGCAGACGGGCTGCTGGACGCAATAAACTTACTGTATAATATAAGTCATGTCTGTTTCTAAACGCATATATACCCCATCTCTTTTGTGTTTCGTATCAAAAAATGAGAATGCTGTTTCTGAGTACATTATTTCTGTAAGTACCAAAGTCCAAAAAAGCGCAGTGAAACGAAATCGGATAAAAAGAATTATTCGAGCAGCACTGCAACAATTACTTCCAACATTAACTTCCCCAATTCATTGTCTTATTGTCGTAAAAAAGGATTGTTCCATGAAAAAGACTCAAGATATGATAAAAGAATTAGAAACACTGAAATCTCTATGAAATTATTTGTATTACATTGTATTCGTTTTTATAAAAAGCATATTTCTCCTCTGTTAGGCAACCATATTTGCCGATTCACACCAACCTGCAGCGAATATACATACCAGGCAATCAGTCGCTATGGTATAATAACCGGATCGTGGATGGGACTGAAACGCATTATTCGATGTCATCCATGGAACAAGGGGGGCTATGATCCAATATGAATGAATTCTTTTTGCAGATTATTTTATTTTTCTATAATAACCTTGCGTTCAAAAACCTTGGACTGACTATTATTGAAATTGCCGTTCTCACGAGACTTCTCTTCTATCCCATGCTCAAACAACAACTATCCAGTTCCCAAAAAATGGCAGAATTAAAACCGCATCTTGATGCACTGAGTGCTAAACATAAAGATAACAAACAGACCCTCCAACAAGCACAACTTGAATTATATAAACAGCATAGCATTAATCCGGCAGCCGGTTGTTTACCGATGATTCTCCAAATCATCATTATGATTGGTTTGTTGGGAGGAATGAACAAAATACTAACCATGGGACTCAATACGACATTTTTATGGTGGGACATGGCAAAACCAGATGCGTATAAAATTGATGGGTTAAAATTCGCTATCCCTGGAGTACTCGTTTTTATCTCCTCAATTGCACAGTATATTCAATCTATGATGATGATGCCTACTGCTCCAAAAATACTAAAAGTTGATAAACCAAAAGAAAAAGAAGAAAAAAAAGATTTTGCGTCAAGTTATATGGAATCCATGCAATCAACAGTTTGGATGTTCCCGCTCATGTTTCTGTTTTTCGGCTCTAGTTGGCCGTCAGGACTTGCACTCTACTGGTCGGTAAGCAGCATACTCACCATTTTTCAACAATATCCAATAACGGGCCTTGGATCACTCAAGCCACAATTAGAAAAGCTTACAACGATTGTGAAGAGAACGTAGGGAGGAATAATACTATGGACAGCACAACACAAATTCAACAAATCTCCGAGGACTTTCTATCACGACTCAACATTGTTGGATCAGTAGCAGTTGACATGGATGAGTCAGGGGCGTACCGAGTCAACATCCAAACAGAAGAGACAGGACTTCTTATTGGATTTCATGGTAGAACGCTGGAAAGTTTTCAAATGATACTTGGAATGATTGTAGCTAAAGTAATTGGGTCATGGCAACGGGTTTATGTGAATGTTGGAGATTATCGGGAAAAACGGGAAGAAGCGCTTATGTATATGGCACAGCGTGCATCAGAACGAGCACTTGCTACAGGACGACCAGTAGAATTATCTCATTTATCTTCTTCTGAAAGGCGTGTTATTCACGTCACGCTCTCTGGAGACGATCGGGTAACAACTGAATCATCAGGTGAGGGATCGGATCGCAAACTTGTCATCACTCCAAAGATGGCATAAACTGTTGGCAATGGCTCTTCACCAATTGTTTTTTTATCTCACTATTTTTTTACTTCCGACGCAATTAGGACTACACCTTTGGCCGGACTGGGCACTTGTACTCGGAAGACGCATTGATTACCTCTCGCCCACTCTGTTTCTTACAGATATAACAATTCTCAGTACTCTCCTATTGTGGATATGTTCTCCACATAAAGTATCGCGAAAGATAATCGTGCCGTGTGTTGCTTTTCTTGTATATATTGTCTTCAATATATATTTCAGTGTTTCACCATATGTTGTGTTGTTCCGATGGATTAAAATCATTGAATTTAGTCTCTTTGGATACTATATAACGCAAACAAAACCATCGTTTAAAAAAATAACCTTCGTTTTATCCATTGCCACTATCTACTCTTCTCTTATTGCAATAACACAATTTGTTCTTCAGCGTTCATTGGGAGGTATTTTTTGGTATCTTGGAGAACGGACATTTGATGCGTCAACTGCCGGAATTGCCCGGGTAAATTGGTGTTGGTTCACAACAACCAATTGTGCGGAGCTGCTTCGCCCTTATGGGACATTCCCCCATCCCAATGTTCTTGCCGGATTTCTTATTATTTCTATTTGTATGTGTCTTTACAATAAAAAAATTACCTTCTGGCAACTATTAAGTATCGGCATTGGCAGTATTGCACTTATTCTTACGTTTAGTCGCGGAGTGTGGCTTATGAGTATCATTGGGATACTTGCATTACGTGGGGTGCGTTATAAAAAAACAACTACACAAATAATACCATGGATTATTTTTGCAAGTGGTGTTTGTATTATTGTCGCATTCCCCTATTTTTATTCTCTTTTTCAACAAAGTGAAAGTGTCGTAATAAGAAACGAGCTTTCACAGGCGGCAATAGCGATGTGGAAAAGTTATCCACTCATCGGAGTAGGATTTAACGCTTTCCTCACACAACTTCCATTGTTTCTTTCTTCTCGATATACTTTCTTTTTACAACCCCCTCATTCGATCTATCTTCTTCTATTATCTGAACTTGGAATCATTGGCGTTATCTGTATCGGTTGGTTATTATATAAATTAATGACAAAACTACTTCAGTTGCCAAATAAAATTCCTCTTGTCGTACTGCTTTTATATGGACTGCTTGGAACCTTTGACCATTATCCATTGACGGTTCAACAAGGACAACTATTAACAACGCTTGTCCTCACCCTAAGTTATCTCTCATATGTCAAATAAAAAAATAATTGCACTCAATACTGCAAGTCAATTTATTGGCAAAGGCGTGAGTGGAATTATAACCTTTGTTATTAGTATTATTCTTGCAAAAGCATTAGGGGTAGACGGTTATGGGAACTTTACCAAAATAACGACGTATGTTGCATTTTTCTATTTATTTTGTGATTTCGGTCTAAACGTTGCGTATTTGCAACTTTCTGCCGAACATGCGTCGCCTGGACTTCGGCATTCTCTGTTTACTCTTCGCACGCTTATGGGACTCATTCTCATGTTTCTCACCATGTCACTTCTTATTGTTCTTCCTGGATCAATGACGCAAGGATATTCGCTTGTTGTGAAAATGGGGATTATTCTCTTTATTCCATCTATTCTGTGTCAATCGTTAATTACGACGACGAATGTGTTTTTTCAGGAACGCCTGAAATATGAGCTCGCAACATATGCGCTTATTGCAGGCTCACTACTCACGTTACTCTTGGTGTATATATCTTCACTTTTTTTCTCTTCAACACAATTTCTCTTTGCATTCGTTACTGCAAATCTCCTTGGCATTGCGACAACTGCATTCGTTGCACTAGTTCTCGTAAAAAAAACAATTGGCACGGTAAAACTTTTATGGAAAACAACAGAAATGAGACAGTTGTTTTTTACAGCTCTTCCACTCGGAATAACGCTTATTTTCAACGTCATCTATTTTCATGCTGACAGCTTTATTCTTACCATCACTCGCTCAACTACTGAGGTCGGTATTTATGGACTTGCGTATAAATTTTTTGAGTTTACGCTTGTCTTGCCAACGTTCTTTATGAACGCTGCCCTTCCACTTTTATTCCAAGCATATTCCCAAAAGAACGCTCATGTGTTTCATGCTCGTATAGCAAAATCATTATGGCTTCTTAGTTTTTCCTCAATCGTTATTGCATCACTTGGCTGGATCGCGGCACCACTTCTTCAATATATACGTCCGGAATTTACCCAAAGCACTATTCCACTTAAAATACTTCTATTGGGATTACCGTTTTTTTATGTTTCAAACATTACCATGTGGATACTTGTCATTAAAAAACTGCGAGTTCAACTTTTGAGTATTTACGGAATCTCAATGATAGCCAACGTTATTTTGAATGTATATTTCATTCCTACTTATGGATATATTGCAGCTGCATGGATAACCGTTATTTCAGAGTTTTGTATTGTGATAAGTTCGTATATAATAATTATTCTCGATAAAAAAATTACATGAAAGATATCTACCACATTCACACCGATGGGGGAGCACGAGGTAATCCGGGCCCAGCTGCGGTGGGGGTAGTTATTCATAAAAATAGCATTCTTCTTCATCAGTTTGGACTTGCCATTGGAGAAACGACAAATAACGTTGCTGAATATAGGGGAGTTATTGAAGCATTAAAATATCTTCGAACTATTTTTAAAAATCACAACCATGAACTTTTATTCATTTTAGACTCCATGCTTATTGTCAATCAACTCAATGGTATTTTTAAAATAAAAGAACCGCATTTACGAGAACTAAATCTTCAGGTGAAACTTCTTGAACAAGAACTTGGGGGAATGATTCGATACACTACGGTTCCGCGCGAACAAAATCGCCAAGCTGATTTTCTTGTAAACCAAGCACTTGACAGAGTCTAATTTTCCTCATGTTGGTGTATTCAATCAATCTAATGTGCGGTAAGATTTTTTTCTGTTGTTTTCGTTTTTTTTGTTTGACATAATGAGACTAGTTTTCAACAAATTTTATGAACACAAAGTCAACGTATGCATATGAACGCGAAACAATTTCTCTTCCGATTGTTCGTATTGACACGCTCGATGAAAATTATTGTTTACCTCTGCGGGAATTCTTTGTCGTAAATGGTTGCCAGGTATTTATGGGTTCCTCACCATCGCCACAAGTTTCGTATCAAATAATTATTGGTGATTGGAATTTTGTGAAACGCATTACCGATAGCGTTCGCATCAATGCGCAAAAATCATTAATACTTCTGTGGGAAACGCATCCTGATGACGCTGTCATATTCACACATACAAATAGTAAAATTGCTCTTGTTGATGTCGCAACATTAACTCCTGAATTACTTTCATCCGTGTTAGCATTCTTTTTCGTTGAGCAATCGAATCTCAAAAATTTTCAAAAAAAAGTTCCTATAAAATTCCAAAAACTACGTGAGGAACTTCATGCAGTCAAACATGTCCAAGATTCGGCAAGAATCTCTCACACAATAACTTCTATATTTTCACCCGAGACAAAATCAACAAAAAAATCTGTTTCTCGAAATAAATTTGTTGTGAACAAATACATTTCTATATTTCTTCTATTCTTTTTACTTATAGCCCTTCCTATCATTTACTCCGGATTGTCCTTCATCGGAAGTCTTGGATATCTCTATAAAGGAACTTTATGTCTGCGTTCTATGAAAAAAGAGTGTGTTGTTAACACAGCATCTTCATCACGCGCTTGGCTGAATCAGAGTCATCAACTATTTCAACTTATTTCCTCTCCAATGACAAAACCATATGAGCTTTTCTATGTATTTATTGACAAACTTATTACTATCGAAACATCGATTGCTGAAATAGGGGATAGTGCAAATACATTTGCTCTATCATTTTTCCCATCAACAGTAACAACACCATCGAACGTGGCGACAGTTGTTGAAGTTGAAAAAATGAAAACGAAATTATTTGCTTTACAAACAGATCTTGACCTTGCTCACATAACGCTCACCAACATCATACAAACACACCCATTTCCAATCCTTTTACGGGGTGCCGCGTATATTACCAAACTTCGAGACAGTATGAATACCGCCAATAAGTTACTTATGGTATATCCCTACGTCTCGGGATATAAAGAACCGATGACTATACTCGTACTTCTCCAAAATAGTGCAGAACTGCGACCAACGGGCGGATTTATTGGATCACTCATGAATGTCACAATTACTGATGGCAAGATATCTAACAGCGCTATTGAAGACGTCTACACGGTAGATGGGCAATTACGTGGTCATATCGATCCGCCAATACCGATTGTTGATCTATTAAACCAAGAGCATTGGTATCTTCGGGACAGCAATTGGAATCCGGACTTTGCGGAAAGCGCTAGGCGCGCCTTATGGTTTTACGAAAAAGAAACAGGGAAAATTCCACAAGGAGTAGTTGGAATAACTACTTCCATGATTGTTAAATTATTGGAACTGACCGGTCCAATTAAACTTATCGATTTCAATGATCAAATCACCGCATCGAACTTTTATGCAAAAGCAATATTTTATACACAAGAAAACTTTTTCCCGGGTTCTACCCAAAAAAAAGATTTCCTGGGAAGCCTTTTTACAGCTCTGACAAATTCTTTAATAGCAAATAGATACCTATCCGGAATCAATCTCTTTGAACTACTTCAATCAGGACTACAACAACGCGATATTCAACTCTATTTTACAAATACCGAAGCGCAACAACTCGTAACCCAATTTGCCTGGAGTGGGAATTTACCTTCACGAACATTATGTACAGACACAACAACATCTACCCCATGCCTAACTCATTATGTTCATATCAATGAAGCGAATATGGGGGTTAATAAAGTAAACTATTTTATTAAAAGGCAAGACAGGCGAGACATCACAATTGAAGAGTCTGGAAAAGTAACAGAGGTGGTAACTCGAACTATCATGAATGCGTCAGCGGGTGAACCGGGAACCGGAACTTATCGAACGTACGTACGAATTTTTATCCCAAAAGACGCACATATTACATCATTTATGCTTGATGGCGAACCCATTACAACAAAAAATGTTCGGATGGGAAAACAGTTAATCCTTCCGTATGGAGAATTAGATACAACAAGCTTTCCCAGTTATTCCGTGCTTGCGGGAGCCATAGATGTGCCAGTTGGAAAAGAACACACCATTCGTATCACGTATGATAGAACGTTTTTTGGAGTACAAAATGCCAATCGTGTTACACTCGAACTTTATGAACAAAAACAAGCTGGGGTTGATAGTGTACCAACGCTCATTCGACTTCGATTTCCACCTACGTGGCATACTTTTGATCTTGCAAACAACGGATATCTCGAGTACAATAGCTCATTACTGCAAGATTTTTATATAAAGGTTAATTTTAATAAATAGCATGAGCAAATATACGTTGTCAGGACAAAAAAGAACGTTACTTGGGAAAAAAGTTCGCTTACTACGAGCTGAAAACTTACTTCCGGCAACGGTGTATGGAAAAACCACCACACCAATCACAATTACAATAACGTTATCTGATTTTCAAAAGATCTTCAAAGAAGCAGGGGAAACAGGGCTCATTGAGCTTACTATCGATAAACACATTCATCCGGTTCTCATCCATACAGTCCAGCTTCACCCAGTTACCAGAGCCATTCTTCATGTGGAATTCCACGAAGTAGATCTAAAAGAAAAGGTGCATGCAGAAGTACCAGTTGAGTGTATAGGTGTTCCACAGGCAATAAAAGACAGACTTGGGGTGCTTCTTACCCTTATTGACCATATTGAAGTAGAAGCTCTACCAACGCATCTCCCTGAAAAAATTACGATCGACATTTCACACCTCTCTCAAGTTGATGAACAAATAACGGTTCAAAATCTCGTTGTTCCAACAGATGTAACAGTTCTTACGGACAAAACTCTCATTATCGCCAAAATTGGTGCATTTGTCGTTGAAAAAGAACCTGAACCAGTTGTTCCAGCTGAAGAAACAGAAACAGTAGCGCCAACAGAAGAAGGGGAAATAAAACCAGAGTCATCGCAAACAACGGAGCCACCGCAAGAGAAAAAATCATAACCCAATTTCTTTTTGTATTTGAACTATCAGTGTGTTATTAGGATCGAGCGTCATAGCTTGATTTAGATGTGCTTTTGCCTCATCAAGACGCTTGAGACTATAAGAAGCTTGCGCAAGCTGCACATATCCATCTCGATATTCAGGATATTTTGTTGTGATCTGTTTCCAATAGTCATATGAGCGTTCGTTCGCGCTGGATTTATAGTCCCACTCTGATAACACATTTTGAAGTTCTGTTTTTGCGCCCAAAACATTTGTGGCAACAGTTATCTGTTTCGCCGCAGCAACACTATTGCCTTGTGCATACAGGGCTTGGCCAAATCGAATATAAGAATGAATGGAAAATGGATGACGCAACAACTCTTTTCTATAGTTATCGTACGATTGAGGCAAATGTTGAGAAGTGATGATATTGACGACAAAAAAAGCAACGCAAACAAAGCTAAAAATAACTCGTGCGGGCAATATACGGAAAATATGCGGTAATATTATTTTTTGAAACCGTGTTAAAATAGACTGTTGAAACATATATCTATCATACTACACATGCTTCAACAAGCATACCCAAAAGCCCATATAGCACTTACGTTTCATAATCCATGGGAATTGCTTGTTGCAGTCATTCTTTCGGCGCAATGCACTGATAAAAGAGTGAATATCGTCACAAAAACCCTTTTTAGGAAGTATAAAACAATAGAAGAGTACACTCATGCAAACATCAAAGAATTTGAGGGTGATATCCGATCAACCGGGTTTTACCACAATAAAGCCAAACACATTATTGAATCTGCAAAACGCATACAAGAAAAGTTTCAAGGAGAAGTCCCAAAAACCATGGAAGAACTACTCACGCTTCCTGGTGTAGCAAGGAAAACTGCTAATGTTGTTTTAACCAATGCATATAATGTCATAGCTGGTATTGCCGTTGATACGCATGTTATAAGATTAAGCGAACGGCTTCGGCTTGTATCCAAAAATACTTATGGAAATCCAGTAAAAATTGAACAAGAACTGATGAAAATCATACCAAAATCAGAATGGAGGAATATCACATATTTATTAATAGATCACGGTCGTGCAGTATGTAACGCAAAGAAACCGCGTTGTCGAATTTGTCCACTCAATAAACTTTGTCCTTGTTTCAAAAAGATATTTATGATAGGCTGTTGAGAGTAAATCTGCCTTTAATAAAGGAGACCTATGCCAAAAGCAAAAACGAAAAAAATGAAAAAAACAATTGAACTTCCAAAAGAGCTTCCGAAAATGCAATATAAATCCTGTGGCATGTCAAAAACGACAAAGATTGCGCTTATTCTTGGCATCGTTATTTTATTTCTTGTTGCTCTTAACCGCGGTTGGATTATTTCAGCAATTGTCAATGGAAGACCAATTTTCAGGTCGACCGTAAACGCTACCCTCATGTCACGCTTTGGTAAACAAACGCTTGATAATATGATCACAGAAAGACTCATTGCAGATGAAGCTAAAAAAGCAAATATAATGATAACACAAAAGGAAATTGATGCAAAAGAGCAGGAAGTTCTCAAAAGCTTTGGCGGAAATGTCACGCTTGATGAGGTATTAAAGTTTCAAGGGATGACGAAAGCTGATTTTGATGAACAAATCAAGCTCCAAATGCTTCTTACCAGAATTATTGGGAAAGACATCAAAATTACGGATGAAGAAATTGCAACGTATCGAACCAATAACAACACATCACTTGTAGCGACAGAAGAAGCCAGCCTTCAGGCTGAAGCACGGGAAGCAATCTTGACACAAAAAGTTGGAGAAAAAATCCAACCTTGGTTTACGGAGCTTCGAAGCAAAGCAAAAATATTTACGTTTGCCAAATGAAAACCTGGCAGAAACTGAAAAGAGATTCTTCTTTGTGGCAACGGTATTTTGTACGAGAACAGGTAATCAAAGCTATTCGCTTGTTTTTTGATGAAAAAGGGTTTCATGAAGTGGAAACGCCCATTCTCATTGGAAACCCTCCGGCAGAATCGTATCTAGACGTCTTCGAGACAACGCTTCTTGACAGAAAAAGAAACCCAACGCCAGCGTATCTATCCACTTCTCCGGAAGTGCCGCTCAAAAAACTTATGGTTGCCGGCATTGGAAATTGTTACAGCATTACAAAAAGTTTCAGAAATACGGAAATGCAGAGTACAACCCATAATCCGGAATTTACAATTCTTGAATGGTATAGGGTAAACACGCAATACAAAACAATAATGGATGACTGCGAGACGCTGATTCTCTATATCAACAAAACACTTGAACATGGACCTATCTTGAAATATCAAGGTAAATCGTTTGATTTATCAAAAAAATGGAATCGAATATCTGTTAAAGACGCTTTTATGAAGTGGGCACAGGTTGATTTGCTCACATTTTTTGACATAAAAAAAGCAAGAGAAACGTGTGTAAATAAAGGATATGCCGTAACTCCAAATAATACGTGGGGAGAGCTCTATAATCAGATATATCTCAATGAGATTGAACCGCACCTAGGTGTTGATACACCCACTATTATTTATGAATTCCCTGGAAGCATGGCGGCACTGGCTCGGAAAAAATCGGGTGATCCAAGATTCGCGGAGCGGTTTGAATTTTATATTGCAGGACTGGAGTTGGGGGATTGTTATGGAGAACTAACAGATTGGAAAGAACAAGAAGCACGATTTACTGCTGAGCTTACCGAAGTAAAACGACTAGGGAAAACAACCTATGACTATGACCATGATTTTATTCATGCTTTGAAAGAGGGGATGCCAGAGGCAAGCGGTATTGCCGTTGGTATTGACCGGCTCGTCATGCTCTTTGCAAACGTCACCGATATTGCTGACACGATGTTTTTCCCCGTAAGTGATCTGTTGAGCTAGTTCACATACATACCGTACACATAGGAAGCTATGAAAGGTACAATTG
>CAYMYO010000007.1:0-42854 GCA_964394685.1 uncultured Gammaproteobacteria bacterium | reverse complement strand
CAATTGTACCTTTCATAGCTTCCTATGTGTACGGTATGTATGTGAACTAGCTCATATTATTCTAGGCTGCTATAATACTCTATTTGCTCAAAATATCTTGGGTGACCGACGGGACTCGAACCCGCAACGCCCAGCTCCACAAGCTGGTGCACTACCATTGTGCTACGGTCACCAATAGTGTAAGTATACCGTATTAAAAGACTAAATCAAAAACCTTTTTTGGCGATAAGAGAAGCATAGATAGAATATCAGCGAGTGTAAATGCACCATCCTTGTTAAAATCAAACGGATATAACCTTCTGATGAGCCAGTTATTTTTTTGTTCGTTCATGGTTATATACTCCTGCCTGGGTAAATAATACGGTACCAAAACAACAATACGATACCGTCTTCCGGGGATGACTTGATACAGACCTGTTATATTCATACGTCCTTTTTGAATCGGAACATTAGTAAATTTATGAAGAAGCGTATTGTGTATATCATACACAAGAACAGTAGCTGATGGATTTGAAACAGTTGCATTAAATCCAAGGGTTACTTGAAGCTGGGTTGACGGTGGCGGAATAATACGGACCATTTTATATTCTATTGGAATGTCTTTTGAACCGTGTAATAGGGATGATTGAACTTTATATTCTCCTTCAATTTGTGGTGTTTTTATCGTACATCTAATAGTTCCTTGTTCTTTTGGTTCAAGTCGTGGTACTGGATCACAGATGGATTCAAATGTATTTTTGATATCACGGAGACGTATTGTATATCCGTTATGGGCGGTAAATATGCTTTGTCCGGTATTTTGTATCGTTGTTTCGACAGTGTATGTCGATTGAGTGACCATGGAATTCGGGAGAAATTGCGCATTGATTTGAATTGACTCTCTCTGATGGGGAATTCCAATAGTTTTTGGGATTTGCTGATAACCATAGTAATGCGGATAAAAGTCTGAGGTCCCTAATTTTCTAAATGAAAAATGATCAAATGGATAATCTTGGTAGTTAAAAACAAATGGAGTGATCGCAACGATTCTCGGATTTTGCCAAATAGATAAAGAGGCAGCTGTGATATTTGCAGATACTGCTTCGGGCGACAATAACCTGTAATCATAGTATTTTCCACCAGAATGCTGCCACCCAGTCTCTGTTATAAACACAGGCAATGCTTTTGTTAGTCCAAGCATTTGAAGTAGTTCTTGTTCCCAGAGAAATGTTGCGAGCGTTCCTTTGCCATATGCATACGGATTACCGGAAAATCCTGGATTTGGATATGAGTGTGAAGTCCAACCGTCGATAGTATGGAGCACATTTGGTTGTGACACAAGCATCCGTTTTAGATATGTTTCTTCATCAATGGTTGTTCCATTTGACGTAGCTGATGCGTCAAGTCCCGCAGGAAGGATAAAAAAGTCCTTTGATTTTGCTTTTAAGGCATTACTAAATGTAACGAGGATTGTCGCATACCCCTCTGGATCAATGGTATTTCCCCATTCTTTTGCATGGTTTGGCTCATTAAAAAGAATGACATACCTATTTTCAACAGGCCAGTTAAGAGAATCAAGAAAATCCACCCATTTCGCGATGTTGTGTTCTTGCGGTTTTACCCATGAGCCTCCTTCGACATGCGTGGCAATCCGAACAAGTGGTATGAGATTGGTTCGACGCATGCGATTGAATATTTCCTGCCATTTATCGCGATTCATATCTGTGTCGGGGATTACGAGGGTGACATATCCCCACTGGCCGCCTGAAGAATTTATGAGCGTGGAAGCTTCTTCTATGTCATTCGTATCGGCTATGTGGACACCGTACCGGTTATTTGGGGTTGAAAGCGGATCATATAACGCATAAGTTGGAAATGGTTGAAAGAGAAGATAGATTAAAAACAGTATGGCAAATAGCATGCCCGCATTATATAATAGATAAGGAACCGCGGCATTACCGCGGCATTAGTTCACTGGTAGAACGCAACTTTTCCAAAGTTGATGTAAGGGGTCCGATTCCCCTATGCCGCTCTTAATCTTTTGACGAATGTTGTTCAATGCTCTAGCATGGTATTTGTATGGAAGAACCTGAAGTTATTCAAAAGCCTGAAGAAATTCATCCGCTTTCAAAGGAAATCAGTCATTTAATTGACACGTATATAGCAAATATTGAGGATGCGAAAAAGCCTTCTACTCCGATCCACGTTGATGAAATAGCTTCACGAATCGCAAAATTTTATGAAATGATTCGAAAAGTTATTGATTGGAAAGAGGATTCAGTTCTCAGGAGGAGTGCAATTGAACGCGCATTAAAGCGAACGCTATTTACTAAATTAACAGGTTTTACAAGAAGAGAAGGTATTGATACCTATCGAGTTGCCTATACCATTACGGCTGATTTAATTCGCGGTGGGCATTTACCCAATGATGACATTGCGCAGGAGAAAGTCACGAAAGTAGAGGTGATATTGAAGAAATATCTCTATATTCTTGAACATGCAGTATTTCCCTCCCCAGAACTCATTCCTATTAAACGGCAAGTTAACTTTACTTCGTTTGTTATTGAACTTGCTGCGGTTGATATCGAAGAAATACTTTCCAATCCCATTAAAGAGCGAATTTTAATCGAGGCTATGACAGATATGCTCACCAATCGAATTCGCGTTCTTCCGGAAGGAGCGGTCAGTGATTCAGATAAAAAAACACATGTATTTATTGGCGTGTGTCGGACTCTTTTTGACCTCGATGATGGATATATTTTAGTGCAACTTCTTCGGTATTCCCATGCTGATTGGTACGCACCATCACAAACGCTTCTCGAGACACTTGCAACAAGCATCCCAAATGTATGGGTGACGAAAGATACGCTTTTTGAGCATCCACTGAGTCATCAGCTGTATTCTATTTGCGAACGTATTGACACGGTTTTTATGCTTATTGGTGATGTTATAGATACATATAAAGAATCTCCGGAAAAGATTACAAAGGTCATAAGCGATAAGATTCAGCTCACTGACATTGTTACTGAGGCATATAATAAACGATATCTTTCATTAAAATCCCGTCTTATTCGACTCGCGATATTTTCTACGCTTTCAGTCTTTCTTTCTAATTGGGTGACTTTTTTCATCATTGAGGTTCCGATGGCGTCATGGTTTTATGAAGGCTTTAATCTATTTACCGCTATGATCGATTTCGTTGTACCGACGGCTGTCATGTTTGCGCTTGTTTCTATCATTAAACCTCCTCCTGAGTCAAATAGGGACCGTGTTCTGTCTTTGGTTTATCAATCTGTCTACAGTGATGAAAAAGTGAAATTGTACGATGTTTTTATGAAGCCCAAAAGCAACAGGATCTTTGCTTTCATTATGGTAGTTATGTATTTAACCATGATGTTTGGTGTGTTGGGTGTGGTTGGGTATGTGTTTTATATCGCGAAACTTCCCATAACATCGGTTGTATTTGATACATTTACCATTGCTTTAACGTTTTTTGCGGCTGTTGGAATACGAAATAAATCAAAAGAACTATCAGTTGATGATCGAACCGGCGTATGGGAATTTCTATTGGACATGATTTCTGTTCCTATTGCTAAAGTGGGAGAATTTTTGGCAAGAAAATGGAAGGAATATAACATCATTGCAATTCTTTTTACGTTTCTTATTGAAACACCGATGATAGTCGTTTTGGATTTTATTGGTAATTGGAGTCAATATCTCAAAGAACGTCGTGCAGAACTCCACTAAGCTTCGTAGTATAATATATCAATGCTCCTGTAGTTCAACGGATAGAACAAGCCCCTTCTAAGGGTTAAATGGAGGTTCGATTCCCCCCGGGAGCGCAGCGTAAGAGCGTTTGCTACAAGGCGGCATTACGCTCAACGCTGCTGAGATAAACGTGGCTGACGCTATTTATTAAATTTCACCGAATCGCCTATTTGGATATTGTATTTATCTATTTCCCCTGCGTTAATTTCAAGAATTTTATTAACAGGCACATTAGGTTTTACCACGTGCATATCCATCGCATCTGCAGGAGGTACGTTTTTTGTTATATCAACAATGACAGCCCCGTCTATCCATATGAAATCAAGCGGAAAGTTCATGTCTTTCATCCAAAAAGGGTATATATCTTTATGTTCGTACACAAACAGCATCCCGCGCCTGGGTTGAAGCGGTTTTCGAAAACTCAAGCCAGTTGATTTTTCTTTTTGCGTTATTGCAAGATCGACAATAAATTCGGTCTTATTAATCGTTACTTTTGCAGATAAAGGGTGTTTCGTATAAAACCAGAAGGAAAAAAGAAGGATAGATCCAATGCACGCGATAAGAATTTTTTTGTTCATAGTTATTTAGTGCGGTTTGTTACATACCCAATGAAATCAGTAATGACTTCTTTTATTGTATCAGGAATTGGAATATGGAAAATTGTCTCTTTTGCCTCATGAGTATATTGTTCTATATATGTTGTTATCTGTGCATCAATACCATTATCCAAACAATATGCTTTTATTTGGTCAACATTTTTTGATTTAAGAAGATTTCTGCCCTGTTTCGTTTGAGATAACAGATAATAATATAGCGTTTTCTTCTCTTCAATAATATCAGATCCTACTGGTTTACCAGAAACAGACGGATCACCGAATAAATTTAATCTATCATCAACGAGTTGGAATGCAATGCCTAGATTTTTCCCAAACAGATTGATGTGGTGAATTGTTTCTTTTGATGTTCCTCCCAGCACTGCACCGAGAGTCATCGGAAGAGTGATTGAGTAATCTCCTGTTTTATAATGATAGAGCGTTAGTATTTCTTCTTTTGTCGGTAGTTTATTTGAAGAGCCAAAATAGACATCCTGCATTTGCGCTTGTGCAACACGCGATAGACTTTGAGAAGTAATGTTGGCAATTTCCTGATCTTGAATGCTAGCCAATAACTCATACGCATAAAAAAATGCCAAATCACCAACGCAGAGCGCAAAACTAACTGCACTGTCTTTTGGGGAATTGCTCGCATGTTTTTGGAGTATTTGTTCGTACTGGTTGTGCATGCTTGGTTTACCACGCCGTAAATCATCATGATCCATGATGTCATCATGGATTAACAGTCCTGCCTGGAATAGTTCCATGGCTGTTGCAATTTTTATAAGATCCGGATGTTCTTTCTTTCCGGATAGGTCATACCCTAAATAAACAAGAGCCCCTCTGATCATTTTTCCGTTTTGCATGAATAGTTCCAACCGTTCTATTGCGTCGTTCCCCCATCTGTTAATGGCAAGTGGTTTTTGCGCTGTAAAAAATTCATGAAGGCATGTAGTCATGAATTTTTTCTTTTCCTGAAGGTAAGTTAAAAACATATATGTTGCTGTTATTGAAATTGTATCATGTTATTTGACAGATGAATAAGTACTTCATATAGTATTAAATACTGTATGGATATTGATGCATTAGTCTATTCTTCAATATTTTCTCCTGATGATGAGGCGAGAAAATCCAGTTGCTTGAAAATAAAAGAATTAGCCAAAAAAAACGGGATTTATTCAGCTTCAATTCATAATCTGTACATGGCAATCGGAAATGGTAAAGTCAGCGGGTTTACTGTGCCAGCGATCAACATTCGCACGCTTACCTATGACACCGCCCGAATCATTTTCAAAATTGCCCTTGAAAAACATATCGGGGCTTTTATATTTGAACTTGCCCGTTCTGAAATCGGATACACCGATCAAAAACCCGACGAATATACGTGTGCCATTCTTGCTGCTGCTATCAAAGAAGGCTATTCTGGACCTGTTTTTATTCAGGGAGATCATTATCAGTTCAGCGCATCCAAATATGCAGCAGATCCTCAAACAGAAATTGAGAATATAAAGAAATTAATTAAGGAATCAGTTGACGGACAATTTTACAATATCGATATTGACGCCTCGACATTGGTTGATTTAAACAAACTTAATCTCCTTGAGCAGCAAAAAGAAAATTATGAAATGACAGCGCTCATGACTCAATATATCCGGTCGCTTGAGCCAAAAGGAGTCACTATTTCCATTGGCGGTGAAATTGGTCATATTGGCGGAAAAAATAGTACGGTGGAAGAATTTGAAGCGTTTATGACCGGATACCAACAGAAACTTCAGAAGAAAGCAATATCAGGAATCAGT
Organism: uncultured Gammaproteobacteria bacterium; assembly: GCA_964394685.1. Taxonomy (GTDB): domain Bacteria; phylum Patescibacteriota; class Microgenomatia; order UBA10105; family UBA927; genus CAIJMI01. The sequence goes on along the minus strand of CAYMYO010000007.1, from coordinate 36,715 downwards.
AAAGTCAGCGTGCAAACCGGAACCAGTCACGGAGGCGTGCCGATGCCCGATGGAACGATTGCAAAAATAAATCTTGATTTTGGCGTTTTGGAATCAATTAGCAGCATCGCCCGGGAAAAATATCATATTGGCGGATCTGTTCAACACGGCGCTTCCACTCTTCCCAATGATTTGTTTGATAAATTTCCAAAAGTGAATACATTGGAAATTCATTTAGCTACCGGGTTTCAAAATATTGTCTATGAACATCTACCAATCTCTCTAAAAAACGAGATGTACGAATGGATTAAAATAAACTGTGCGAAAGAAAGAAAAGAAGGGCAAACGGAAGAACAATTTATATACACGACCAGAAAAAAGGCGTTCGGACCGTTTAAACAAAAATTATGGCAATTAAGTGACGCTGAAAAAGCGCCAATTCGTACACAACTGTACAAGCAATTTGCTTTTTTAATGGAAAAACTTCATGTATTTGACACAGCGGATGTTATAAAGAAATATATTATACATAATGAATAACATCACTACCCTGGCAGAAACTGAACCCTCGGCTTCCGATTCCGATTTTTCCGCCGGCTTATTTTAGACTGTCAAATATTAGTTTTGCTGTTCCTATTGCCGTTCCTTCAAAAGACTTTTGTCTTCGAATTTTTATTTGAGAAATTCTCTCTTGCTCAGTAATCAAAAATTCTGCCTGGCTAATACCACCGTCTACAACAATTTTATCATAATTTTGAGGAAAATAATGAAGAAGCATATTGACCTTAAGGGCAATTTCTTTAATCGCCTTTTCCATTTTTTTATCATTACCCAAGGTTGGTGTTATCAAATCTCCGCATTCAGCTACTTTTCCCTCAAGAGCATAGATTGGCTTATTTTTAATACCAACTGCCAAGGTGGTAAATAAATATTTATCAAGATAAATATTTTTTCCTAAATTTTGTAAAATAAATGCCCCTGTCCCGTACGTTATTTTTGTGGTACCAATCTGATTACCAGCCGCATATAAGCTAGCTTGTTGATCTCCAATAACTGCTAAAATTGGGATATCAAAACCAATAATATTTTTATTTAGATGCCCAAAAAAAGAAAAGCTGCTTTTTGCTTCCGGCAAAACGTTTTGAGGAATTTTAAATAAAGATAAAAGTTCTTTGTCCCATTTCAAAGTTTTGATATCAAATAATAAGGTTCTCGAGGCATTAGTATAATCTGTCAAGTGGTTTTTTCCGCCAGTTAATTTAAAAATCAGCCAGCTGTCTACCGTACCAAAAGCCAAACGGTTTTTAAGAATAAGAGTTTTTGCTTTGCGGACATTTTTAAGAATCCAATTAACTTTCGAGGCAGAAAAATAGGGAGTAAGATTAAGGCCGGTTTTTATCTTGATAGTTTGGGCGGAAGTCTTTTTACTTAAAACTGTGCACAATTTTAGGGTTCGCTTATCTTCCCAAACAATCGCCGGATAAATAGCAATAGCTGTTTTTTTATCCCAACAAATGGTAGTCTCCCGCTGATTCGTAATACCTAAACCAATAATTTGTTTGAGTTGGTTTTTATTTTGTTTAATTATTTTCCGTAGCAAACGTACTGCGGATATAAAGATTTCTTCTGGGTTTTGTTCGACCCATCCTTTTTTGGGAAAATTTTTCTTTAATCTAACAATTTCCTTGGATAATATATTTAGCCTTTCGTCGATCAAAAAAGCTTTGACATTGGTTGTCCCGGCATCAATTATTAGAACAAGGGGGTTAATCATTTTTGAATATCCCAATTTTAAAGAGTGTTTTTTTGGCATCTTCTTTCTCTAAAATTATTTGTTTAAGGGAATAAAGAATTTTAAATTTTTTAAGATTACTACCTAAAAGTTTAGATATTGGTGAAATCGAAACATAACCTTCACTCTGAGGATTTTTTTCATTTTTTAAAATAATATTTTTGCCGGTGGTGAAGTTATGAGAAAAATTGCTCCAGCCCGTAGCCAACAAATCTCCTAAGCCAGCTAAACCTTCAACCGTTTCTTTTTTTCCACCCAAAACTTCTGTTATCTCTTTCATTTCTTGATAGGACTCAACCGTAAGATAACTTTTGACATTAACTCCAAAACTATAACCATCAGCCATACCAAGGGCAAGACTATAAATATTTTTTAAAACCGAGCAAATAGCCAAACCGTGAAAATCATCAGAAAATCTGATTTTTAAATTACTACCATGAAACAGTTCTTCAATTTTTGCCTGCCATTTTTTATGAGATAAACCAATTATTCCTGTTGCCAGTTGCCCTGATTTTATTTCCTTAGCTATCATTGGCCCCACTAAAATTCCATAATCAATCTTGTTTTTCAATTCTTCTTTTAAGACCACTTCCATTGTTTTTAACGTTTTATCTTCTATCCCCTTAGAAAGAGTAATGACTATCTTTTTATGATGATTTTTAATATTATCGTAGATTTTTCTTGCTATTTCTCTATTTGCCCATGAGGGAACACATAAAAAGATAATTTGGGCATTATTAATTACTTTAGTGAAGCTTGCGGTTTTTTTTAATTTTTTAGTATCTCTGTCCCATACATCTGGTGTGATACCTTTATTGTTCAAAACAAATTCAAGCGCACTGCCGATTTCTCCAGCTCCAATAATTGCCACTCCTTTTTGTTTTTTATTGATTATCATATTTTTGTCCAACTTTCGAAACTCTCGATGTCTGCCTGTGTCGGGACGGAGAGACTCGAACTCTCGACCTCTCGGTCCCAAACCGAGCGTTCTACCAACTGAACTACGTCCCGTTGGTCTATTATAACGTGTAAGGGATAAATGTACCACGGTTAGGTGGACCATAGCAAATATGCATTTTTTGTTCTGCTGGTTCGATAATGACCGATCCGATGGTCGCATCGTCACGGCATATTGGATAGAGCGTGTTTTTTGAATCAGATAAAAGGAGCTTCATATCCTCAATTGTCATGTCATTACGCGTTAGTTCTTGTGCTCGTTCTAGTCGTTCATAAGAGTTTTTGTGATGCGTCGCCTCGCCTTGTTCATATTGTTGCATTCTTGTTGAAAGAAAATGATTTGTATGTGCATACGGAATACCAATGCGTTTTTCCACATCAATACTTGCTCCTGCTGTTTCGATATCAAAAATAGTATTTCTCTGAACAAGTACATGGTTATATCCCGAAGCTCGTTTCGTATTTCGGATAATCGCTTCAGCTTCTTCAAGATTTTGTGCATCAAGTACTGCTCGTGCAACAAAATATTTTCCTACTCCTAGATGGGAATCCTGATGAAGTTCATTTATGCATTGCGCTAGGCCATATGACGTAAGAGTTGCAGAGCAACCAACAAGAAATGTGGAATAATTTAAACCAAGATAGGTTACATTACCAATCGTTGCCTTTAAAACATAAAGCTCGTCCAAACTTTCTATTGCCCAATCTTCATTATGACCAATTATCGGACCTGTTTTAGTAAAACTAACTGCGATTGTGCAATGATCTTCAGTTTGGGCTTGTTCCCTATCCCAATCGCTCGTTCTGTCGTACAGCTCGGGAGTGTTATGAAAAAATAGATCAATAAAAGGAACATCAGCTCCATCTGCCATTCCCTGTAACTCGTCAACATATTGAGGAAAAATTTTTTTCGTTTCAGTAACGAACGGAAGGGTTTGCGAAAGTTTTTCCTGATAGGATCGGATATAATGTTTTCTGTCTTCAATGACCTCTTGAATTTTTCCTCGGAACATTTCTCCAATAGCCTTGCCTAATTCTTTATGGGAACCAGTCATTTCTAAATAAGGAAAAGTTTTTACCATAGGCAGGTTTCAAATTTATATGGTGGGCGTGATCGGACTCGAACCGATACGGTGAAAAATCACCACAACATTTTAAGTGTTGGCTGTCTACCAATTCCAGCACACGCCCTTATCTTGTATTTTATCCCATGCGAAGAACTTTGGGAATGGTTGAGTGTGTTTTTTTTAACTTTGCAATGAAAAAGCCTTCCATAATTGGAGTCGGATAAATTGTTGTTGGTGATTCAACAAGTTCAAGTTTTCCCTGCTCTTTTTTGAGTATCCATTCGATTATCTTTTCATTTTCCTCTGGTTCTAGTGTGCAGGTGGAATACACAATGGTTCCTCCTGGTTTTGTTGCACTTATCGCCGATCGAAGAAGCCATTTTTGCCGTTGTACTAATTCCTTAATAGCTTTCACTTCCCAATGTTCGTATGTTTTTGGATTTGACGTTGTGAATGTTCCCTCCATGCTGCAGGGTGCATCAACAAGAGCGCGATCGAAATATTCAGGATATTGCTGCCATAACGTTTGACCCGCTGAAATAACGACTGTAGTGTTTGTTACTCCTTGAGTTTTCAGATTTGCCTGCAATTTATAGCCCCGAATTCTACTATTATCATTTGCTACAATTTGTCCGGTATTATGCATGATTGCCGCCATTTGCGTTGTTTTACTTCCCGGTGCGGCTGCAATGTCGAGTATTTTTTCATTTTCTTGCGGATTCAAGGTAAGTATAGGAAGCATGCTGGAGAGGCTTTGGATATAAAATAATCCGTTTTTGTAGGCATCTAGATCACAAATTATGCGTTTGTCGCTTCTAATAATAAAGGCAAGTGGTGAAATAATCGACGGTTCATAGGCAATATGTTGTTCATTAAACATTGAAAGAAGGTCTGAAACGGTTGTTTTTAATGTATTAACACGAAGCGTTGTGGGTCTTGCTATTGTGTATGCATCAAGAATATCATGAAGTTTTTCGGAAGGAACAATACGTTCCAGTCGTTTGAGGAAATCTTTCGGCAGACTTCTCCATGTTTGTGACATATCCTGTATTGTACTATAATTTTGCTACGCCTCCGTGGCGCAATTGCCGCGCACCACGTAAGGTGCACGGCTACCCCAAACCCAACGTGGTTGGGGTGGTATACGCGTATATGTTTTACGTATATGTTTTGTATAATAGTGAAACAAAAGCCAGTTACATTGGATACACAGGTAATTTAAAAGAACGAATTGCTGGACATAATCGTGGAAATACAAGAACAACCAAAGATAGAAATATCCATGAACTGATATTCTATGAAGCTTTTAAAAGTAAAGAAGATGCGATGAGACGAGAACATTATTTTAAAACAACAAAAGGAAATAGTTCTTTAAAACAAATTATTAGAGATAGTTTATTTTAATCCGCTCCCGTGGCGGAATTGGTACACGCGTACGCTTCAGGAGTGTATGCCGTAAGGCTTAGAGGTTCAAATCCTCTCGGGAGCACAGTAGCGAAATTGCCGCGCACCACGTAAGGTGCACGGCTACCCCAAACCCAACGTGGTTGGGGTGGTACACGCGTACGCTTCAGGAGCGTATGGGGGAACCCTTGGGAGTTCGAGTCTCCCCGTTGGCACTTATTGAAATATTGTTTTTGCGTATTTAGAAAGCAAACTTGCAAGAATATCTTCAAATTTAATTCCATACAGCCCGATTACTTCGGTTAGTGGAAGGCCTTTATCCGGGCCAAACGCAGTATTTGGATTGCAGTCGGTAAAATACGGAGTACCTGATTCCTCATCATAACGAATATCGAATTTAGCATAGTCTTTGTGTCGTAGCCCATTAAAAGCTCGAACTGCAAGTTTTGCAATTTTTGAGGCTATTTCTTCCGGTACTTTTCTATATTTGTATGCCTTACTGTCGTCATAACTTTCAATGCTCGTAAAATAGTGCTTTCCGTCAGCTTTTGTGCGAAAGATTTTTTCTCCCATAAATACATGTTTTTTTGTTCTATCATCATAGACAACAACCGTAAATTCAGGTCCACTGATGAATTGTTCGACAATAACACCCAGTTTATAAGCGCCTATCATGTCATCAACTTTTATTTCTGCGTCTTTTAGTGTTTCTTTGACTGCGTGGTTATCAATGCCAACACTGCCTCCGCTTTCGTTGAGTTTTACAATAAGAGGAGGTTTCAATGTTTCTTGAATCTTTGTTCCTGCGTATCGGATGTATTGAAATTGAGGAGTTGGAATTTGATACGCAATAAGAAGCTGCTTAATAAGATGCCGGTCATTACCGATTACGAGTCCTTGCATTTCAGCTCCAGTGTACGGAACATTTGCAAGCTCTAGAGCCGCTGGTATTGATGTTTGAAGTGCATCTCGTCCCCTTAGTGTATCGACGAGATTAAGTACGAGATCTGGATGATCAACAAGTAAATTGGTGAGGAAATACTGATCACCCGGATATCCTTTTGCTTTCATTCCGAGTTTCTCTATCTCTTTAATGACCTCTGCGGCGCGCTCTTCTACTTCCACTTCTGCAAGATAGGATTGTTCATTGGGAAACCAGTCCCGTTCAACATGAGAATACGCAACAGCAATAAGCTTAAATTTTTTTAAGGCATCTCTGTCAATGGCAAGCTCAATTTTTTCAGGTTCTGTTTTTTTTGCTTCAGATGAGCCTTCAAATTTTACAACAACATTCTTTTTGTCGGTTCCATTCATAGGCAGATATACATATGTAAGTGTAAAGAAGAGTTAGAGAAAAAGCAATCAGTTGGTAAGTTTAAGCTGCTTAAATTTTTTAATATGGTCATAATTTTGAATAAAAGAATTATATGTTTCTGATGAGGATGTTGCGTATAGAATAGCTTCTCGAAATAGATCTTGAGGACTAACTTTTGACGTGACGTAGAGAAGTAGGTCGTTTCCTGAATCAAATGCTTGTTTCATGCTATGTATAGGATCTAAACCAGAATTTTCTAGCATTCCCAAATCATCAGTAATAGTTAGTCCGGTGAAACCTTGATTTTGCAAAAATGCATGAAAAAATGTTGATAGACTAGCTGGCTCAGATGCCATCGATTCATAGCGTAAATGACCAAACATGATAATATCAACGCTTTGACTAATTGATTTCAGAAACGGTCGTGCATCCGTATTTAACCATTCATCAAATGATGTTTGAATAGAGGGAATCGTTACATGGGAATTGAGAAGTGTTCTTCCGTGGCCGGGAAAATGCTTCATTGTTGTTAACATTGGTTTGGAGCATTGTAAGGCAAGCGACGTTTTTTGAAGAACAGATGCAAGAGTGTTTCCATAGGTACGATTACTTATGTATGCATTTGGATACCATCCGATATCACCGATAATACCAAAATTTGTATTAATACCTGCATTGATTAGTTTTGTGCTTGTTTGAGAAATGATCGAACAAAATTTTTTATCGTCCAATTTACCCAACTCATATCCTCCTGGATTTTTATCATCAATCATTCGTTTGACTGTTCCTCCTTCCTGATCGATAGCGATAATAAATGGAAGTGTATGCGGAAGTGCTTGAATTTGTGTTGTCATTGATGCGATGTCCGTGCTTGCTAACTCTTCCATAAGTATGACGCCTCCTGCATGTGTTGTTGTGATAAGTTTAGCTGATTCACTGGAAAGATCTGGTCCTGTAATTCCCCAGATAAACCTCTGTCCGACTATATCTTTTAAAGGAGTTATGACAATTTTTGAAGCTGGTGTTACGTTACGTTGAGAACGGAAAAAATAATAGAAAGTGGTTGCTAAAACAAGAACAGTACAAGCAATTATTATTTTCCATTTCATATCTGTTGAATTATACTCCATCATTCAGGTACAATTGAAATCTAGTGAGAACGCAGACGTGGCGGAATTGGTATACGCGTACGCTTGAGGTGCGTATCCCGAAAGGGGTGGAGGTTCAAGTCCTCTCGTCTGCACAAATATCGTATACTGAAACTATACGAGAAAATTTACGAAATTCATTCAGAATATTGCACTCAAACATCGTTTAGCTTTCACGCTGATTGAAATTCTATTAGTCGTTGCGATCATTGGGGTAATTGCGCCGACTACCTATGTGGGTGTATCTTCATATTTCGCTCAAGCTCGTGATTATCATAGAAAAAAGGACATAAAAGATCTTGAGGTAGTGATGGAATATTATTATGATGCGGCGTCAGCGTATCCATCTACCATACCTTCATGTGGTAAACCTCTCATGTATAACGACAGAGTCATACTTGATTCGTTTCCATGCGATCCGATAACGAATGAACCGTATACATATCTTACCGATGAGCTAACGAAATATCAGTGGTACAAAATTTATACGCATTTGGAAAGAAATTCAGATCTATCCATCGACCTTATTGGCTGTTCTGAAGGATGCGGTCCTGAATGCGCATATAATTTTGGCGTAGCAAGTTCAAATATTTCTGTTACCGCCTGTTTGTGGTCTGGACCGCATATCATACCAATTCTGACAATCGAACCGACAATTACCCCATACGTAAGTCTCCAGCCGACTCCACAAGCTAGTGTAGCACCCACACCAGCGTATTATAAATATGTTTGTGCGCCGGGTGGCGGGCAAATCGGTACGTGTGAAATATTTGATGATCCGGACCGAAGTTTGTGTCCGTTTGTATTTCCCAATGACGAAACCTGCCAAAATAAATGTGATGAAAAGAATAATCGGTGTAAAAATTCTTCAGGAAAATATAAACCGGAATAAGTTAAAGCCTTCATTTGTTGTATAATTAGCTCGAGTATTGGGACCCGTAGCTCAATGGTAGAGCGTTCGGTTTACATCCGAAAGGTTAGAGGTTCGAAACCCCTCGGGTCCACTATTGTTAGAATCCCAAGAAACTTTTATAATGATACATGTTTGCTATAGCAGTGAGCAGAGTCGAATCTGCCGAGATGGCCGAGATAGTCAAGGCGCATGTCTGAAAAACATGTTATCTGGGTGCAAGTCCTAGTCTCGGCACCGAATAAAATTGGTGCAATTTTTTCGGTGTAAACACCAATGAGGCGTTTACGCAGAAAATTTTGTCATCAAAATTATTCTGCGGCGTTAGTTCAGTGGTAGAATGTCTCCTTGCCAAGGAGAAGGTCAGCGGTCCAAATCCGCTACGCCGCTCAAAAGTTTTTTGCCGGGTGGTGTAGTGGTAACACGTCTGCCTTTGGAGCAGAAGTTCCTAGGTCCGATCCCTAGCCCGGCAGCCTGTGAAACATAAAACAACACAACCATCATCGTTCTTTCGCATATTTATTATTTTAAGTGCCATAACGTTAATTTTCACTCTTGGATATAAATGGATCGCTCGTTTTACGTACAAATACCCATGTGCTAACTCAATAACATGTGCAAAGGATTTAACTGAATTCTATGACATTAAATCCATAACAGGTGAGTTTCATGGTCAGGTTGTTACCGTTCCGCCTCAGCAACTATCGCGTAATCTTCTTTTGTCTGTTCTTGGCGATACGGATCCTTCACAAAAGCATATTTATATTGATCTTTCAAAACAACGTCTTTATGCATTCGAAGGGACTAAGTTAGTGTATTCCTTTCTTGTGTCAACAGGATTGTGGGGTCGTACACCAACGGGAGATTTTAGAATTTGGATTAAACTGCGATACACACGCATGAGCGGAGGAAATCCGGCAATTGGAACGTATTACAATTTACCGAACGTTCCCTATGTGATGTTTTTCTATAACGATGAAGTACCAAAACAGTCAGGATACGGTCTTCATGGAACATATTGGCATAGTAACTTTGGTTACCCCATGAGTCATGGATGTGTGAACATGAAAACAGAAGAAGTTGCACTTCTGTATTCATGGGCAAGTGACAATCCGCAAACTATGATTACTATCTATGGTACTGCTCCAGCAGAATAAATTATTTTGTCGTTCTTGTTACTGTATAAGAAGTTGGGTAATAGAGAAATAATGCTGGAAGTTCTTCTACAAGACGTTTTTGGAAATCGATGTATATTTTTTTTCGTTTTTCCTGGTCTTGTTCCATTCGTCCATCTTCAAGAAGAAGATCTATTTTAGCGTTGGAAAGGCCGGTAATATTTGTATTAACTTGCGTAGAATGCCAGAATATATATTGATCCGGGTCAATGGGTATATCTTGAGCTGATAGTAATACCTGATATTGTTCTGGTACGACATTTTCAACTCTTATATTAGTTTTCATTCCTAGAATATTCCAGTTTTTTGCGATTTCTTGAGCAATGGACAGATATTGAGAAAAGGTATGGATGGTTATTTCACTTGCATTTGTTGCGATTTTGATTGATTCGAATAGTTTAGAAGCTTGCTTCATGTCAAAATCGTAATGCTTTGTTGTATCCGTATACGCCCAGGATAGTGGAGAAATTGGTGAATAGACACGTTTAGGTGTTGTCATCGGTACGGCATACACGAGAGCCTGTCGAAGTGTTTTTTCACGAAGCAATTGGTCTTTTAAATTAAAGTATAATGCTATAAATCTGTTTTGATTTGTTATGTCCTTAACTTTAGTATTTTTCCATGATACAAGACTTGTTTCCATTGAGGTTAAACCTTCAATACGATCAATTTCTCCTAATTTGTACGCAACGATGGCTTGCATTTCTGATTTGTAAAATCGATATTCAATAATCGGTAATTCTTTTTTTGTCGCGGTAACCAAGCGTAAAAATACAATTTTGTCTCCTTTAAGTCGTATTGAGTTAATCTTATACGGTCCAAAACCCGTGAGATTCGATTGAAATATTGGTTTGGATACGAGTGTGAGAAACGGACTGTACGGATTTTGAAGAGTTGCAACGATGGTGTGATTATTTACGGCTTTAAAGGTGACGCTACGAATATTATAATTCAAATCCGATGCGATGACTTTTTTGCCGGTGTGCCATATAACGTCGCCACGGAGATGAAATGTATACTGTTTTCCGCCCTCTGTTGCCTCCCAGGATGAAGCAATGCCGGGAAGAGCTGATCCATCAGAAGCAATCGTAGTTAAACCATACGATAATTGTTCTTGTAATGGTAGTGGAAGCGTACTTGGTGTATATTCACCGATGTATCCGATTCGATCAATTTTTGAAAGTGTGAGAGCGCTAACAAAAGGATAGGCGGTATAGAATCCAATCATGACACCAAATCCAAGAACAATACCCACAATGAGGGATTTTGTATATTTCTGACTTAATTCACGTATAGCCCAAAAAAGAAATCTACCTCGCCGAAAAAGACTCATATAATTATTTTACCAGAAGATTGAAAATGGAGATAATGAAAAATATAAATGCGAAGCCGATTGTTAATTTGAATACAATTTTTTCAGCCCCTCTTTTTGTTCTATACGGTTCACCGCCAACACCTCCAGATAATCCCCCCTTACTGCTTTGTAGAAGGATAAGGCCGATGAGTGCAATGGAACTAATAAGTTGAATGACAAGGAACAATTGTTTCATAAAGATGGATTGATTATTGATACTATCACGTTTGCTAATTTGTCGCTATCATGACGAATAAGACTGCGGACAAGCATGTCAGATGCAGACTTTTTCACAATTTCGTTCGCAATAAGATCATCACGGATAACTTCATATGCTGACGACTCCGATATATCGTCAATGACTGGGAATTCTTGTGTTTTTTTGTATACAGTGAGTGCTTCAGATGGCAATTGAGTTTGGTTTATGAGAATAGTACTTATTTTATGGTCGATATATTGCTCAAGAACATGTATGTGATCCATAGCAGAATATCCTAATGTTTGTCCGTATTTAGTCATGAGATTCATAATATATAGTATTTTTGCTTTCGTGGTTGATAAGGCGTCTGCGATACCGCTCACAAGTAAATTCGGTACGACGCTTGTGTATAAATCACCAGGACCTAAAATAACGACATCGGCCTGCAAAATAGCTTTGATCGCTTCGACATTAGCAATTGCAACAGGTTTTAGCGTTATGGAACGAATTTTTAGGTTGCCATCATGCTTTGGCATGTCAATAAAATGTTCCTCTTCAAGAATGGTTCCATCTTCGTAAGTAGCTACAAGATTAGCATTGGTAAGAGTGACAGGGATGACTGAACCGTGAATTCGTAACACCTTCCCTGTTTGCTTGATCGCTTCCTGCTGTGATCCGACAATATCAGTTAATGCTGCCATAAAAAGATTGCCAAATGTCATACCCGATATCCCCTCACCCTTATCAAATCTATACATAAAGAGTTTCCGGAGTAGTCCTTTTTCCTTTTGTTCGTCCGAAAGTGCAACGAGGCACTGCCGGATGTCGCTTGTAGGAAGTAAGCCAAATTCGTCAATAATCCTTTTATTGCTTCCGCCGCTATCACTCATTGAAACAATTGCTGATAATTTGAGATGATGCTTTTTTAGACCTTTAAGAACAACGAATGTTCCTGTTCCGCCGCCAATACAAACAACATTGTGTACTTTTCCAGCTGTATTCATATTAATTGGTAATATTTTCCAAAAATTGCGTAACAAACGTTAATGCAAATGTAACAATAATAAGAGTAGGAACATAAGAAATAGTGGTTTGTGGAATACTAAAACCTTGCCAGGACAAACCAGGGTAAACCCATGGAACAATTGAAACATTTGGAGCAAGGAGTGTTAATAAATACATAACAATGACGTTCACGACCCAGGAAACAAGGCCCAGTGTCAAAAAATTAATAGGAATAAATAGAATTTTAATAATTGGTTTAACAAATAACATAAGAATTGCCAGGATACCACCCGCAGTAAGTATGTTTACCCAACTACCGACAACAGCAAAAGCTGGAATCCATTCTTTAATGAGCCAGATGGCAACCATGTAAAACATCCAACTCTTTATAAAATATTTCATAGAGCTATGGTTTATGCTGGAACACTTCTGAATTGTGTTTCAGTATATCAAATTTCGGGCAAAAATGCTTTCTTTCGTTTTAGCACATGATAGATATGTGCAAATCGATGTGATTCATCCCGTATTCGTTGAATCACATGAATTCCAGGTCTGGTTACAGAGATATGTAGTTCTTTTGGTATTTGCGAGTCAAGTACAATAATATGTTCAAATCTTTTTGCAAGTCCGATGACTGGAATTGAGGACGTACAATCAGCAGCTGCGGCTACTTGCGCCTTGCCGCCATCAACAATCAATAAATCAGGATAATTCCATTCCGGATGTTTGAGACGTCTTGTGATGACCTGTCGAATCATTTCAGTATCGTTTTGACCAACGATATGTTGTATGGCGAATTTTCTGTAAAGGCTTGTATTGATTATGCCGTGGTCAAGTACTACAAGTGATCCAACAGCATTGGTTCCTGAAGTTTCAGATATATCAATGCATTCAATTCGATGAAGATGTTGTATGTTTGGATAATACTGTATAAGTATTTGCTTCAAGTCATTGAGTTCGTTTTCGATTGTTTCTCCGATATCGTTTGAAGTTGCTGTATAGATAGATGGGTCAAAATGTGTTTGTAAAATATTATCAAGATTCCGTATTTGATTACGAACATATGCAGCTTGTTCAAAATTACTCGTTTTCGCATAACATACCATGCTTCTTTCCAGCTTTTTGCGAATAGCTACCGATTTTCCAAGAAGCAAATTTTTTAGCATGAGAATATTACCTCGATAGATTTTCATGAATTTATTTTGTTTTTGTTCATCGAGTGCAACGATTTCTGAAGGACAAGGATTGCATAATCCGAGATGCGTATAAAAACACGGTTTTCCTTTATGAATTTTTTGACTGCAAAAAGGAATGATTGTGCGAACTGTAGCTAAAATTCGTTTAGCAACGCGTGCCGATTGAAATGGACCAATGTTATCCTTCGATTTCCGAACTAAAGATATAATAGGTAGCGAATTCTCAAGAGGAATTTTGATATACATTGGACTTTTATCGTCTTTGGCTATCATGTTGTATTTTGGTTGATGTGTTGAAATGAGCTTGGCTTCGAGCAATATTGCGTCGAATTCAGAGATCGTTTTGATATGATCAATCGCGGTAATTGCCTTCACGAGCTGATTTGTTTTGGGTGATAATTGAGAGCTATGTACAAAATATTGTTTTACGCGTTTTTGAATATCAATTGCTTTCCCGACATATATGATTACTCCATGACTATCTTTATACAGATACACACCACAGGTATGGGGAAGAGAGGCTATGGTTTTCGAATGAATGTCCATACAATCAATACAAAAGCCAATACAAAGCATGCAATGACTCCGTAAATCCAATACGTTGGAAGTATTTCATATTGAAATGTCGACTGTTCTCCATTGATCGACACATCAATGATACCCCTGCTTTTGTAGAGAAGAATTGGTATTTTGAGAGAAATAGGTATCGTGATTGATCCAAACGGCGGTATTTGTTGTGCCGTTTCTTTCGCTTGAAATCTATACGGTGTCGCAGCAACGTTTACATCTAGCTTTTCAATTTGTTTTCCACCGATGTTTGTCACCTGTACAGTACCCTTTAAAACTTTTCCCGCTGTTATTTTCTTTGGAAGTTCGAATACTGTACTAAATGTATCCTTTGTTACCATTGTCGTTTTTTCGGAAAATCGAACACTAATATTTTTTTGCGGTAGTGACCCTTCTTTAAAAGAACCGGCTGGGTACGGTAATTCACTGGACACACCATGAATGACAAACGCAATATGGTTAAAATCAAAAACGTCAAAATAATTGATTCCACCCGTTGTATTTCCCCACGTAGGATCAATAGGAATCCAACGAGAAGATTTTTTATCAAAATATTCTGGCCAAGCGTGAAGAATATCAGATCCAATGAGTAGTGGCCGAAGTCGAGTATCGCTTGTATACGCATATCCAACTACCTCACGGGCGGGTATGCCGGCTGCACGAGCAATAGCGATAAAAAGATCAGTAAATTCCGTACAAAGGCTACTTGTAGGATTTGCAAGTGCACCAAGAGCGCCTTTACGAATTGGTGTTGATGATATTTGGCCGTAATTATAGGAAAGTGCCTGCATAACAAAATCATAAATTGCTCGGGGAGTCGTATATTTTTTTGCGTATTCCTGAATTTTTACGTTTTTCGTTTCCCAATACGCTTGTTCACGTACGTAAAGATTTACGTCAGATAATGACGCTTGGGATTGTGGAAGTGGTTTTATATAGGTCTTAATGAGTAATTGGGCTTTCACATCTATGCGCTCTTTAGAAGCAAGTGTGAATGACGCAATCCAATTTCCATCTCCGTCTTTATTTATTTCAGTGGGTTTTGGCGTTATTTCTCCTATCGTGACACCTTGATAGGTTGTGTCAGGGGGAATTGCGACTTTTGCAACCGCTGGGCTCAGTGACTCGTTCTCTAATGGGTAAATAATATCAACGATATACGATTGATATTCCCCATATGCTGCATTAATTCCGCCATTGATTAACTGTGATTTTGTCCATCGAGATCCGGATGATGGAAGCGGTGTCATATACGCGTTTTGCGGGAACGTCAAAGGAGTTTGGAGAGATACAGAGTATTCTCCGAGCGTCGAATCGGCAGTTACGCCAGGGATGCGGACTTCCCAAATATTTCCGAGTTTTTTAGCAATATCACCGTTTTCATACCGAAGAGTAAACAGTAACTTTTTATCTATTCCAACGACCTGATCATTAAAAGAAACAGCAATTTCAGTTTTTTTATCTTTTTGAAATACTTTTGGCGTGATTATGCCCTTTGAGTCATATGCAATAACATTCTTTATCTGATCGCTGTCTATAGTAACCGTGTATTGCTTTGGATAGAGATTCGACTGTTTATTGGTGAGCGTTACGTTTTGAGTGACAATGGTTGTACCGCTGGGAGAAATAGCATATTGTGTATCGTAATCCGCCTGAAAATCACTTGCGTAAATTGGTACTGCGCCAAATAAAAATGACAGAATAAGTAAACAACATCGATTCAAAAATTTCATAGAGCGTGTTTTAAATAGGTACCGGTATAGGAACGCTCAAGCGCACAGAGTTGTTCTGGAGTTCCCATTCCTATAATCTCTCCTCCATTATCTCCTCCTTCAGGACCCATATCAATAATCCAGTCTGCATTTTTAATGATATCCAAATTATGTTCAATCACGATAACCGTATTTCCAAACACTGTAAGCCTATCAAGAACATGAAGTAATTTTTCTAAATCAGAGAAATGGAGACCCGTTGTTGGCTCATCAAGAATGTAGAGTGTTTTACCGGTCGCTTTCCGTGAAAGTTCCGTAGCCAATTTGATTCGTTGCGCTTCTCCTCCCGATAACATCGTTGCAGCTTGTCCAAGCTTGATGTAACCAAGGCCTACGTCTTGAATTGTTTTTAGCTTGTTTACCATATGATAATGATTTTGAAAAAACAAAACACTTTCATCAACACTCATAGCCAAAATATCCGCTATCGTTTTCTCATGAAATAAAATCTCCAGTGTTTCATCATTATATCTTGTTCCATGACAAGATTTGCAGGTGACAAAAACATCGGACAAAAATTGCATTTCTATCCGTTTTTGACCTTGTCCCTCACAGGTTTCACATCTTCCTCCTTTTACATTGAAAGAAAATCGTCCACTGGTATACCCGCGTAATTTGGATTCAGGAAGAAGTGCGTATAGTTCCCGAATATAGGTAAAAACCCCTGTATATGTTGCAGGGTTACTCCGAGGAGTTCGTCCGATTGGTCCTTGATCGATGAGTATTGCTTTATCTAGTTTTTCAATTCCAATAATTTTTTCATATGATCCAGATTTTTCCTTTGAACGTGGATTATAGTGCTGTTGTACTATCCGATATAATGTATCAACGACAAGCGATGATTTACCGGATCCTGATACTCCGGTAATGCAAATAAATTTTCCTAAGGGAATATCAAGCGTGATGTTTTTTAAGTTGTTGTGCCGTGCTCCAATAAGAGTAAGAGTCTCGATGGCATGAGCAGTGTTGATTTTTCTTGTTATTACCTTTTTGTGAGATAAATACTGAGCGGTGAGCGTTTTTGATGTCAGCAGTGACGCATAGGTACCTTGAGCAACAATATGTCCTCCGTATTCTCCTGCACCCGGTCCGAAGTCAACAATCATATCCGCCGATTGCATCATTTCCCTGTCGTGTTCCACAACAATAACAGTATTACCGAGATCTCTCAGGTGATCGAGTGTATGAATGAGTTTTTTATTATCGCGCTGATGAAGCCCTATTGACGGTTCATCAAGAACATAGAGTACTCCCGAGAGCCCAGATCCTATTTGTGAAGCAAGCCGTATTCGCTGCGCTTCACCACCCGAAAGGCTCGTTGCTGATCTATGAAGCGTTAAATATATGAGCCCTACATCAACAAGAAATTGAAGTCGTGTGGCAATCTCCTTAATAATTGGAGTAGAAATGAGTATCTCTTGTTGTGTGCGTGTGTTCATGGTATCTAGCCATGATTTACATTCGATAATGGATAGATTTGCGACTTCTGCTATTGAGAAAGCATCAATTGTTATTTTTAAAGATTCTTGTTTCAGTCGTGTTCCATGACACAAAGAACAAATTTCCTCTCTCATGTATTTCTGTATTTCTTCGCGAACGAATTCAGACTGCGTTTCCTTATGCCGTTTTTTTAATTCATGGATAAGACCATGAAACGGCTCATAGATAGTCGTTTCTTTACCAAATCTGTTTGGTCCAACCACTTCGTAGACAACATCACCAGTACCATAAAGGAGCATATCCAGCTTATCATTCGGTATTTTTTTGATAGGGAGTTGCGGATTAATATCATGAATTTTACAAACAGCAGCAATAATTCGTGCATACCATGTATCATGAAGAAAAAGGCGTGAAAAGGGAAGAATACCACCTTCATTAATTGATAATTCATCAGATAGAAGCGTCGTTGGATCAACAGTTATGACTGTACCGATGCCGCTGCATGTAGGACATGCACCGTGAGGTGAATTAAAAGAAAAAATTCTTGGTTCTATTTCAGGTAAGGATAGAGAGCAGTACGGACAAGAAAAATGTTCAGAATACATAGTTGTTTGCATTTTTTTGGTTTTTCTGGGATAGAAAAGCCACCATCCTGAATTTCGCCAAGGGTGACATAGCCGCCGGTAAGTGTTATTGCCTGTTCCACTGAGTCCGTTAGTCTGGTAAGAAGAATGCTTTTCTTTTTTTCATCTCGCAGCATTTTTTGTTCAAAAGAGAATATATCAATAACAACCTCCAGCGTATGCGCTGTTGTTTTAATTAAATAAATATCCTCTGTGATATCGTACACGACGCCGTCTATGCGAAGCTTTCGATAACCTTTTTTTTGAATATTTTCAATAAGTCCTGTAAATTCCCCTTTCCGGTCGCGAACGATAGGCGCGAGTATCATGAAGCGACTCGGAGCTTTTTCAACGATCATATGAACAATTTGTTGCACGGATAATTTTGAAATTTCTCGGTTACACTGAGGGCAATGTGGATGGCCAATTCGAGCAAACAAAAGTCGTAAGTAATCATAAATTTCCGTCACCGTTCCAACTGTTGATCTTGGATTATGAGAGGTTGATTTTTGATCAATGGCAATCGATGGAGAGAGACCAATGATATTGTCAACATCAGGTTTGTCCATCACTCCCAAAAATTGCCGCGCGTAAGAGGAAAGTGATTCAACATACCGCCTCTGTCCCTCTGCATAGATCGTATCCATCGCAAGTGACGACTTGCCTGAACCGGAAACCCCGGTAAACACAATTAACTTGTTTTTGGGAAGCGTTATGGAAATATTTTTTAAATTATGCTGTCTTGCTCCTAATATTTGAATTGTATTATCCATGTAACTCCTTAATTCTATCTCGATACACTGCTGCTTGTTCAAAATATAAAGACTTTATTGCGCGTTTCATCAGAATTTGAAGTTTCTTTATTTCTTTTTGTTTATCCAGAGAAGTCATTGAGGCAATTTGTAAATCCGGTAATGGAACAGCAGCTTGAACAAGCTCCTCACGTATTGGTTTTTGTATTCCCTTTGGGGTAATATTATTTTTTTTATTATACGAAAGTTGAATCGATCTCCTTCGCTTAACCTCGGCTATTGCATGTTTTATTGATTTTGTTATCGTATCTGCATACAGAATGACAGTTCCTTCCTCATGGCGCGCCGCCCTTCCCATCGTTTGAATGAGACTTACTTTGCTTCTCAAAAATCCCTCTTTATCCGCATCAAGAATGGCTACAAGGGACACTTCAGGCAAATCGAGACCTTCTCGTAATAAATTGACTCCGATAATAATATCAACATCACCTTTGCGAAGCTTAGCTAAGATAGCAGTTCTATCAAGCGTAAGGATATCTGAATGCAGATAGCTAACGCGGTAATTTTTCTCTTTTAGGTAGGCAGTTAAATCTTCTGCCATTTGTTTCGTGAGCGTTGTCACAAGAACACGCTGGTGTTTTTCTACACGTATTGAGATTTCTTTCATCAAATCATCTATCTGTCCTTTGACAGGTCTGATGGTTATGGCCGGATCAATAAGACCAGTTGGACGGACGAGTTGTTCGACAACACCGCTCGCATAAGACAATTCCCACTCATCAGGAGTTGCTGAAACAAACACTGTCTGAGGAATTCTCCGTATGAATTCATCAAATTGAAGTGGCCTATTATCAAGAGCAGAGGGAAGCCTGAACCCATAGTCAATGAGTGTTTGTTTTCTTGACCTGTCGCCATTGTACATACCTCGAATTTGTGGAATGGTCATGTGAGATTCATCAATAACAAGGAGCCACGGTTTTCCTTTTGTAGCGTCCTCAAAATAGTCAAATAAGGTAAATGGAGCATCGCCTGGTTTTCTGCCGTCAAAATATCTGGAGTAATTTTCAATACCATTGATGTATCCGATTTCCTGCATCATTTCTAAATCATGAGTTACACGTTCCTTGATTCTTTGTGCTTCGATGAGCTGATTATTTGCTCTAAATTTTTTTACCTGCGCTTCCGCGTCTTCTTGGATTTGTTTAAATATCGGCTTGTATGTTGACGCGTCTGTCATATAGTGTTTGGCCGGATAGATGACACATGACTTTTCAGATCTGATAATTTTTCCGGAGGTTGGATTACAGACTTCGATTGTTTTTACAAAATCATTCGTTATCTCAATATGAATATAGGTATCTTCATAGGCTGGATATATATCAACGGAATCACCGTGAAACCGAAACGATCCACGTTCTAAGTTCCATTGATTACGACTATAGTGAAGTTGTACAAGTCGCTTTATCACATCTTGAGTTCGGATGTTTGTGCCGATTGCCAGTTCAAGAATAAAGTGACCATATTCACGTGGTGAGCCAATATTATAGATGCATGATACCGATGCGACAACGATTGTATCCGAACGCGTTAAAATATTTGTTGTCGCAGCGAGCCTAAGTTTATCTATTTCCTCGTTAATTTGCGTTTCTTTTTCGATATACGTATCCGATTGCGGAAGATATGATTCCGGCTGATAGTAATCATAATAGGAAACAAAATAGGATACGGCATTTTTTGGAAAAAAATCCCTGAATTCCTGGTAGAGTTGAGCCGCCAGCGTTTTATTATGAGAAATGACGAGCGTAGGTAATTGACATGCAGCAATCACATTAGCAATAGTAAATGTTTTACCGCTTCCGGTAACGCCCACGAGAACCGTTGCTTTCGTATTATGATTAATTTTGTCTATTAATGACTGTATGGCCTCTGGTTGATCTCCAGTTGGCTTCATTGTTGATATGAGTTCAAATGGTTGCATATTCGGTTATTTATTATTTTTGATCTTCAATGATATACATTCGGTCTATTGACATTTCGGTTATATTTTGGTTAACTACAATTATACTATGCCACCAACCCTATATCCAAAAGAGCGTCAACTACTTGATTTTATCACGCAATTTATCCAGCGCTATGGGTATGCACCGACACTCAAGGAAATGGGAGCTGCTGCAGGAATGAGTTCTGTTGCAACTGTTCATGAACATATCGATAGACTACGTCAAAAAGGATTCGTCAAAAAACTTGATGGTACTGCACGAGGAATTGAAATACTGAAAGATAAGTATCGATCGGGTTCAACTGAGGCATCTGTGGAGTTACCGGTTCTTGGTTATATTGCTGCAGGCCGTCCACTGGAACCGTATCTCGATCCAAATCAATATATGTCAGTTGCACCCAGTATGATTTCACAAGATAAACCCAACTACGTGCTTCAGGTAAAAGGAACGTCTATGATTGATGACGGAATTCTCGATGGAGATTATGTGGTTATTCAACATCAACAAGATGCAAAGAATGGAGACATAGTTGTAGCACTTCTTCCAAACGGTATGGCGACACTCAAACGGATATACTTTGAGAAAGACCGCATTAAGCTCATGCCGGCAAATTCACAAATGTCTCCGATATTTGCGACCCATGTCAAGATACAAGGGAAGGTCGTTGGCGTAATTCGTCGTTTTACCGCGTAAAGCTCCTGTATGATATGATACATATCTATGGAATTGATTCGATCTTTTGCTGATTTTGTTCTTCATCTTGATGTGCATCTATCCCAGTTAGTTGCTCAATACGGTGTTGTTTCCTATGGCATATTGTTTTTTATTATTTTTGCAGAAACCGGACTCGTCATTACGCCGTTTCTGCCCGGAGATTCGCTCTTATTTGCCGCAGGTGCAATCGCAGCGCTCGGAGCCCTTCAAATAGAGACGGTTATTTTATTGCTCATCACAGCCGCAATACTTGGAGATACCGTGAATTACTGGATAGGCCATTTTTTTGGAAAAGCTATTGTGAATAATCCGAAGATTCCTTTTATTAATCAAGAACATATTGACAAAACCGAAAAGTTTTATAAAAAGTATGGAGGAAAAACTATTATTCTTGCTCGTTTTGTTCCGATCATCCGTACGTTTGCCCCATTTGTAGCTGGTGTCGGAAGTATGGACTATAAACAATTTATTAGTTTTAATGTCATAGGCGGCATCATATGGATTTCTTTGTTTACTCTTGCCGGATTCTTTTTCGGTAATTTTCCCTTTGTGAAACAAAATTTCCATTATGTTGTATTTGTCATCATTGGACTATCACTCGTGCCGATTGTGTATGAATATATTCAGCACAAACGAAGTAAAAGTATTGCATAACATGGGAACACTGTATATTGTATCTACTCCCATTGGAAATCTTGCTGATATAACGATCCATGCGCTAGAAACGCTTTTTAGTGTTCCTGTCATTGCCTGTGAAGACACACGGCAAACTGGTCAACTTTTACAATTATTGCGGAATCGATATGCACAAAAATTTGAACTACCAGTTAAGCATCCAAAACTGCTTTCCTATCGAAACCAAAACGAAGAAACTGTTGCATGTGAAATCGTGACGTATTTACAACAAAATATGGACGTCGCTTTAGTAAGCGATGCAGGAACTCCCTTGATTTCCGATCCCGGATATAGAATTGTCGCGTATTGTCAACATCACGCAATTCCCATTACTGTAGTTGGTGGGATAACAGCCAGCATCCAGGTGCTTGTTGGGAGCGGATTACCCATCGATAAATTTACATTCATTGGATTTTTGCCTGAAAAACAAGGACATAGAATGACATTGTTACGCTCTCTTACGCAAGTTCCATTCACATCAACGTACATTGTGTACGTAGCTCCTCATAAAATGAAAGGAACGCTTGAAGGCTTACTGGAATGTTTTGGAAAAAATCAGATCGTCTGCTTAGCTAAAGAGCTCACAAAAATTCATGAATCCTATTGGAAAGGCACCATCGAAGAAGCTCTTCTTCAACCAATCAAAGGCGAATACGTTTTATTATTTACCCTCTGAGGCAATATATTCAAATAGCCTAACTACTGACATTACTTACGTTGTCAATCTGCTATCATGTAACGGAACATGATAGCAAAAAATGGAAACCGCTCGCCATGACAAAGCCTCGGAAATTTATACCTGAGGTTCTTTTTGAAAGGTTTTCGTTTCTAGTACTTTACCCCAATAAAACGGTTGAACTTCTTTTAAGGTTTTAACATTCCACTTTGTAGGATCCTGTGGATTGGGAACTGCTACTTCCATTTCATCTCCCCAATAATACAATCGTTCCTGACAAATTCCACAAGGAGTAATAATTAAAATTTTGTCAGAATCTGTTCGTCGTAAAATAGTAATAATTGAGGTAATTTGAATATTTCTTTTGTGAGCTTCACAAATAATACCAGTTTCATAACAAAGAGCAGCATGAGTATTTTTATTGTAGGTGCTTGTTAGTATTTCCCCATCACTCGTATATGCAGCAGAAGCACCAGCCAATTCTCCAGATTTATACCTGTTTTCTAACAGTTTAATAGCGTCATCAATAAGTTTTTGATCAATTTTCATAATTTATTAATTTTCCTATAAATTTATACGGCATCATAATATTCTCGCATGACCGTCTCCAAGGCAAACCTGATGATTATAATTCGAAATCATCAATGGCAGCATACTTTGATCTCCATCTGTAGCTGTATTTGCTAATAATTTTAATATATTTTTTCTAATTTCATTCTTTGATCTTTGGTTAGCTTCCCGAGCAGTATGTCCTTTAAGGAGTGATAGTGCGACATAGTTTGATGGTTCAAGAAACATTTTTGCAGAATTATCTTCTAGTGGATGGAATAATTTATCTTCGTCAAACATAAAGAAATAATCTGCATTGTATCCAATGTACGTAGTATTGACATTTTTTATACAAGCTTTTCCTAATCCAGATGCAGAACTACAGGAACGAGCATATACGACCGTGTTATTTAAAATACCATCATTATCACCCTTTTTAACTAATATCTCATTTTTTTGACCGCAAACGAAATTGTTATTTCCATGACCGTTTATCATAATAAAATTTGGTTTTAGCTTTTTAACATAGCTCTCAAAATTATTTCTCGTTGCTTTTTTTCCAGCAAGATCTACTATAGGAATTTTTGCCCTGCGAGCGGCATCAAGAATAAATTTTGACCACTTGAAAAGATAATGAGTGGCGTAATCGTGGTTAGGCCGAGTGATTATCATTAATTGTCTTGATTAAGTAAATCCTTTAGCGACCGAAGATATTCAAGCTGCATTTTGATTATTTTGTCCCCGACTTTATCATTTGTTTCAACGAATTTAATTAATTCGTCGCCCGTAAAATCACCATCTGCTCCAATAGAAATTTTTTTGCCGACAGGAATTCGTCTCAGTCGTTCAATAACCAATTGTTTTATTTCTTCGTCTGTTACTATGGGTGAAATTGTAGTTCTATTCATATGACCCCTAATTCTGCGAGTTTTTCAAGAATTTCTTTGGCAAGTGGAGAGTCTTGATCGATGTAAAGTTTTGCTACCTTCCACGATATTCCTTCACCATTGACAACTAAAATTATTTCTTCCCTGGTGATGAGAGGTAAATTTCCGTATATCTTATAAAATCTATCTTTGAGAGTCATATTTTACTTCTTTTACTATAACCAACATGTAGTTGAATAGCAATCACAATTATACGCTAATTAGATCAAAATTTTTTAAAAAAAAGCCTCGCTTTGTCTGGGTAAAAGCGAGGCCTACCTCAATTGAAGTTGACTCTTAACGAGGCGGAAGATAAGGAGGGAAGGTGCCGGTGTAGACCCGGATGGCGAATTCGGCAACGAATAAGACGCATATGATTATGGCGATGATGCCGAGAATCATACCGCTTTTATCGCGCTTTTCTTCGTCACGAGATGACCAGTAGTCCTTTTTGAACCACCAGAACCCATGGTCCTTTCCCAAATCCCACACTTTATCAAAGAGCCAATACCAGCCTACTCCATATACTGCTCGACTTAAGACGATCCAGACCCAGAACCAAAGCAGAAGGTAGCTGCTGCTGCTGAACATCCCGTCAATGAGCTTTAGAAGTCCAGTGACCTGGACGATCTTGGCTAGCATAAACGGTATGACGAACACCCCAATTGCGAACAACAGCAGCCCTGTCGTCCGTTGGGTAAACCACTTCACCCGATCAAACATCTTACACTCTCCTTTTTGAATATGGCGCGATTGCCAAGACTGATGATGGTAACGGGCTAATTATAGCATAAAAGTCAATTAAATACTATGGGTTTTAATAAGTAAATAGATTGATAGGGAGCTCAATTCTAGGTAAGTTTTTGTATTGTTACAACTTGACGGGCTTTCTGTAAAAAAGAAGTAATGTCTTTTTCATAGAGAAGGTTCTGCTGAGCACCGACGGATTGGATGACGGAGGCGGAATTACTTGCGGCAAGAAGAATTACATCAGTGATGGGAAGCCCTTTCATTGTTGCAGCTAAAAATCCCGCATTGTATGCGTCACCTGCACCGGTCTTTTCAACGACCGTTGTGGGGAAGCAGGATGCCTTGTATAAGGACGAATCAGCGTAGACATATGATCCGTTGTTTCCATCAGTTATGACGATTGTTGATACGCCAAACTGGCGAAGAGCGTTTATGATATCTTGTTCTTTGCCTTGAGAATTAGTGATATTTGTAAAATATTCAGCTTCTTTACGATTAATAAACACGTAGGAGGCAACTGAGAAAATATTTTGAACAATTTTTTTATCGCAATGAAGTTGGACACTTCCCGGATTGAAACATAGTTTTACTGAAGGATGTTTTTTAATAAATTGAACGGTCGATTCGTAAAATGATTCAAACCCCTCCCCCATCGATGTTAAATAGATAAGAGGGAAGTCATTAATGGTCACCGGAAAGGTGTAAGTTCTTGGCGCATGATAGGTGAAAATGGTTCGCTCTTCGTTATATGATACGATTGTGGCGTAATTACATGGTACATTTTTTTTCACTTCCGACAATGACATATCAAGACATTCATCGGTAAGATGTTTTTGCACAAGAGCACTTAAACTGTCATCTCCAAATGTTGTTAATAAAGATGCATCGACCCCCAGTCTTTTTAGACCGATAGAAACATTTGCAGCACATCCGCCCGGATAGTATGATACGGCATCAACAGGAATTTTATCGCCATAGGTAAAACAGATATAACTTTCTTCCTCCTGCTTTCTGCAAAAGGTATCTAAAGGGCATGGCGTTAAAAACACATCAAAAGATACATCTCCAATAACCAAAATTTTGTTTGTGTTCATAGTGCTTATATCATACAACACCGCTCAGTAAATTATGACCGGCCATCTCAACAGGAGCAGAAATATTCATAATATGAAGGATTGTCGGAGCTATATCTCCAAGAACACCTGCTGGAAGAGACATGTTTTTATTTTTATATATAGTATTACAAATAATCAATGGAACGGGATTTCTTGTATGTTCTGTTTGAATTTCATTCGTTGGTGAAAGCATTTCTTCCGCATGACCGTGATCAGCAGTAATTATTGCCGTTCCGTTTTGGGCAATAACTGCATCAACTATCCGTCTGACCTGACCATCGACAATTTCACACGCTTTTTTAGCTGCGTTAACATTCCCGCTATGGCCAACCATATCCGGATTGGCATAGTTCATCACAATAAAATCATATTTACTTTGATTGATTGCTTCAATAATTTTATCAGTGAGTTCAACCGCCGACATTGCAGGTTCTAGATCATAAGTAGCTACGTTCGGAGAATGAACAATGATTCTGTCTTCATTACCATATGGTTTTTCATGCATCCCGTTAAAATAGTATGTAACAAACCTTTCTTTTTCAGATTCAGCTGCATGAAGTTGTTTAAAGCCGTGCTTTGATACGGCTTCTCCTAGCGTACCAGCAAGTTTCATTGGTTCAAACGCTTTGTGACAATTCATTCCTGTTTCGTATTCAGTCATCGTAACAAAATAAATTTCGGGCATGCGCGACATGAATTCTTTGGTAAGTTGTCTCGTGCGATCGATCCGGTAATTAAAAAATATAACACTATCATGTTCTTGTATTCGTGGATATGTACAAATACGAACTGGTTTAATGAACTCATCCGTTTCAGATCGTTCATACGCATGGGTGACTGCTTCTTCAAGGGAGGTTGCCGTATATTCTGTTGTATCCGTGAGTGACGTATATGCTAGTTTTGTCCGCTCAGAACGATTGTCGCGATCCATAGCGTAATACCGACCCATGACAGTAGCAATGGGATATTTTTTAAGAACGGGGTTTTGTTTAGTTAATTTAGAAAATATTTCGATAGAAGATCTTGGCGGTGAGTCGCGACCATCAGTAAAAAGATGAACATAGACTGAATTAATTCTCTGTTTTTCCATGAGCGTTAGCAGGGCTATCAAATGGCCCATGCTTGCATGAACACCTTCATCAGATAAAAGCCCCATGATATGTATGTTGGAATTATTGTTTTTACTATGTTCGATTGCACCAATAAATGTCTGATTTTCATAAAAAGATCCATCCGTAATAGATCTGTTGATTCGAGTTAAATCCTGATCAACTATTCTGCCTGCACCAATATTCATATGTCCTGTTTCCGAATTTCCGGCTTCAGTTTCGGGTAATCCTACAGAAGTACCCGCAGAGCGAAGTTCTGTATGAGGAAATGTATTCCAATATGAAGCAATATTGTGCGTCGTTATTTGGGAAATTGCATTTCCCGGTCCGGGAGGGGCAATTCCCCAACCGTCAAGAATAATAAGCACTAGTGGTTTCATTTCTACGTTACTTTTTTGACACTAACCGTTTTTCAGCATGCGCTATGGTATCGCGAACGTGGTCTACAGCATCCGCATTTACTGATACACTCGTTACACCCCAGGAAACAAGCTGTTCAACAAGATCCGGGTAATCAGAAGGAGCCTGCCCGCAAATGGAGACGGTTACATCGCGCTTAACACATGTTTTAACAATTTTTTCGAGAGCCCATAAAACAGATGGGTCACGCTCGTTAAATTCATTTGCCACTTCACTATTATCCCTGTCTGTTCCCATGACGAGCATGGTTAAGTCATTGGAGCCAATTGAAACTCCATCAACACCGACATCAAGAAAATCATCAAGCCTGATAACGTTTGTTGGGATTTCTACCATCATGAACAACTTAAATGTGGCGGATCGGGTTAATCCGTTGGCAGTCATAATTTTCTTTACGGCTAATAGCTCCTGTGGGGATCTGATAAATGGAATCATAATGTGTAAGTTTTTACACCCGTTTTTATTTCGTACCTTTTTTATTGCTTCCAACTCTAAGGAAAACACGGCTGGATCTGCAATATATCGGGCTGCTCCACGAAATCCGAGCATGGGATTTGGTTCAATCGGTTCATATAATTTACCGCCCGTTAAATTTCGATATTCATTGGTTTTAAAATCACTTGTTCGGTAAATAACCGGTCGTGGAGAGAACGCCTTACAAAACTGAGTAATTTGGTCGCTCATCGTATTAATAAATATGTGCTCCTTGTGATCTGCAATAAGTTTTTTCGGGTGCGTACCAATACCTGCCATCATAAATTCACCCCGCAACAGTCCTACACCATCAACGTTCAGCTTTGAAATAGCAAGTGCTCGTTCCGGCTCAGCCAAATTCACATAGACTTTTGTCGCTGTTTTTACATGCGTATGCATAACTGGTTTCTGAGGTAATTGATTGTGTGGAATACCGCCTTTGGAAATTACTCCAGTCGCACCATTAACAGTAATAACCATGTTGTCTTTGAGGATCTTTAACGCTCCTTCTGCTCCAACAACTGCTGGTATACCGAGCTCTCTTGAAACAATAGCTGCATGTGATGTTCGTCCACCGCGTTCAGTGACTATCGCAGCTGCCTTTTTCATGGCAGGAACGTAATCTGGGCTGGTTTGTTCAGCAACGAGAACATCTCCATGAACGATTTTTCCGATTTCAGAAGGACTGAACAACTTTTTTACAATTCCTGAAGCCATACCCGGACTTGCTGGGTCACCGGTCAGAAGAATATCTTTTTGGTTGATTGCATACGTAGAAGTTTTTTTGCTGGTAGCAACAATAGTCGTTATTGGTCTTGTTTGAACGATATATACATGCTTTCCTTCTATTGCCCATTCGCTGTCCTGGGGAAAATAGTAATGAGATTCCAATTGTTTCCCAAGTTTAGCGAGCGCGAGTATTTCTTTTTCAGACAGTTTTGTTTTACTCCCTTTTTGTTTCGTAAGAGGAATAATCTTGTTCTTCAATTTTTCTATCAACATCATTTTTTCCTGCGTACGGGGAATAATACTTATGATTTTCAAATGCTCTTTATCAACCTCATAATGGTCTGGAGTGACCATTCCCTGAACGATGAGTTCCCCTAATCCGTAAATAGCTTCAATAATGATGCGTTTTTTGTCATTGGTCAACGGGTCGATGGAAAACATGATTCCTGATTTATCCGACTCAACCATTTTTTGGACTGGCACGGCAATACCAACTTTAAAATGATCGAATTTGCTTGTTTCTCTGTAAAAGATTGCCCGTGGCGTAAACAGGGATGCCCAGCACTCGCGGATTTTTTCAAGAACATTTGCTTCTCCCTGCACATTAAGAAACGTTTCTTGCTGGCCGGCAAACGAAGCAGTTGGCAAATCTTCTGCTGTTGCTGATGAGCGGACTGCGACAAGCGGATGTCGAAGGAGTTTGTGTTCGAGATGAAAATACGCTTTGAAAATCTCTTGTGCGATTTCTTTTGGGATTGGTGAAGAGATGATGAGCCTCTTTACCTTTATGGACGCCTGTTCAAGATGTTTTGAATGAGAAACATCAAGATTGTGAAGAGAGGATCTGATTTTATCTTTGAGTTTATTAACTTCGATAAAATGGTAATACGCTTCTGAGGTGACGATAAATCCGTTTGGGACGGGAAATCCTGCTTTTGTCATTTCACCTAAATTTGCTCCTTTGCCGCCGACAAGCGGAATATCTTCCTTATCAACATCTTTAAACCATACAACAAACTTTTTGACCATATAGTTAGTATGGAGAATTATTTTAATTCGTGCAAGGGGGTTACTTCCACTGTCCGAGTGATTGACCAAGTTGAGTTTTAAAATAATCAACCCAGCGAATAGGAGCAGGATCAATACTATGAAGCATTCCGAGATAATAATTAACTAAACCCCCAAATTGTATGACATCAAATGATTCAACCAAGGGATCTGCTTTGGCAACATGGTATTCGACGACCTCTATTTTATTTTTCTGTATAACATCTTTTGTGATAGCAAAGCGTTTCTTTATGGAATCTGCATATGAATCGGAAATTATTAAGAAAAAAATAACGCTTTGTGAATTTGATGTAGGAAAAGTCAAACCCTCCATCAAATGATGGTTTAGTTCTGGTATTTCATGAATGTACGAAAGATGTTTTGCGTTTTCATTCATTTGATTTTTGGTTGTATGAATAGCGCCGATTAAATGTTGTGCTCCAACGAATATAACCTGTTGTTCCGAAATAGATTGTGCAAGCTGTTTACAATTGTTCTTTTCATACAAAATATCTCTCGTATTGGCGTCAATTATCGTATTCATCCGTGCTATACAATCATCTATCTGCTTTTGCCCGAAATCAATTAGCCCTGCTGCAGAAACAAGCCGTAATTGACCAACAACCGAATATCCAATAGCCAGGCGTGGCTGTTTGGAAGGGTTATGGACAGGATCAATCTGATAAAATGGAACTCTCTCTTGTTTTGCAAGATCAATTAACGCTTCTCCGCTTCCAATCGCCATCCATTTGAACTTTTTTTCTATAGCTTTCTTAGCGTTAGATACTGTTTCTTCTGTCGTACCGGAAAAACTTGAACAGACAATCAACGTCTTTTCATCAACCCAAGACGGTAAATCGTACCCGTTATATCGAATAACCGGATATTTAAGAGTATTTGCATAGACGGACTCAATAATACGTGCTCCCAATCCTGATCCACCCATACCGGTCATAAGGATTTTATTTATATCCTTGTATGAAGGCGGAATATTAAGATTTGCTGTTGCATCAAACGCGTCCTGGCATTGCTGTGGACCAGATATAATAGATTCATATGTTTGTGAAGCATCTAATTTTTTTTGAGCTTCTATATCATCAAGTATCATATCGCCTCCTTAACAATGGTTAGTAATTGTTCATGCACTATGCCATTGGATACGAGTATTCCTTTTGATAAATCACGGTTTTTTAATGGGTTTCCTTGCCAGTCCGTTACCTTTCCACCTGCTTCTTCAACAAGAAGTATTCCTGATGCAACATCGACCCATTTATCAGTATGCGGTAATAATATACAACCATCGAATCCTCCTTGGGCAACCCAACCGAGTGTTCTCGCATCATCAAAACTGGGTCGCAACCGATATGAGGCATTGATAACTTTTTCTAAAAGCGACATGTATGTATGTGTAATTTCAGGTGAATGGGATTTTTTGTTAGGCATGTTTGTTCCAATGAAAGCAGTATTTAATGAAGATGCTGTTGATACGTGAATTGGTTTATTATCACAATACGAACCATTGGCAAGTGAACATGCATAATGGACATTATGACCCATGCGTCTCGTGACACCGACAACTAATTTTTCGTTGTGCTCAATTGCCAACAAACAATTGTATTCGCCTATTCCCCGTATATATTCTTTTGTATTGTCAAGCGGATCTATAATCCAAATATATTCACGGTCAACGTTTTCTTCACCAAATTCTTCACCTAAAAATCCATGGTCAGGGTATAGTTTATGTACTTCCGATTTGATATATTGCTCTACTTCTATGTCTGCGTTTGTAGCCACATCAACCGCATCTTTGTGTTTAGCTATGGTAAATGAATGCTCATGGGAGATGAGGATTTTGACAGCTTCTTCAACAATACGTTCTGCCTGATGTTGTAATTCTAAATAGAAGGTTGAATCATTCATTTAACAATTCCTCCCATAGATTCCATAAAGTCCATAAATTCTTTTGTCTTTGTCGCAAGGATTTCTTTTGTATCTGCTTCAACGTTTAAACGAATAACAGGTTCTGTTTTTGAAGCCCTTACATTAAACCAGTATGTTGGATACCAAACTGTTATTCCATCGATTTCATCTTTGGAAGTAGCATCCTCATACCCAGATTTGATCTTATCAATAAATGCGGGGATGTCTTTTACCGAAAAATTTATTTCACCGCTCGCCGGATATATGTCTAATTCATCAACGATATCCGATAACGGTGCATTCATTTGTGATAATAACGATAATACGAGGAGAGCTGTCAGCACACCACTTTCTGCTGCATAAAAATCACGGTAATAATAATGACCGGAATGCTCACCAGCAAAGATTGCACCTGTTTCACGCATATATGTTTTGATATAACTATGTCCGACACGTACACGCTTTGACGTACCGCCAAATTTCTTAATTATTTGGGGTACTATTCGACCGCATATTGCGTTGTATAAAATTAACTCGTTTTTATGTTTTTTTAATATAAATTCGCTTAATAACGCCGTTGTTATAGTTCCGGAAACAAATCTCCCTTTGTTGTCTATCAGAAACATTCTGTCTGCATCTCCGTCAAACGTTAATCCTACATCAGCGTTTTCAGATACTATTGTTTGTTGCAAAACTTGATTGTTTTTTTCAATAAGCGGATTGGGGGTATGGTTTGGAAATGAGCCATCCTGTTCAAAATATAACGGAGTAATCACAAAGGGAAGTTCTTTAAAAATGGTTGATATGATCGTGCCAGCCATCCCATTTCCACCATCTATGACTACTTTCATCGGTTTCAGCGTTGAAACGTCAATAAGAGACAGAATCTTATCTTTCCATTCTTTCCATACATCAATCATTGTTAAATTTCCTGGTTTACTTGCTTTTGGTAATGATCCCTCTTTAATTAAATCACGCACATCATACATACCGCTCTCACTGGTTACTGCTATCGGGCCTTTTTTGACCATTTTAAATCCGTTATATTCAGGAGGATTATGGGAAGCGCTGATCATCATGACTAAATCGTAATTACGCGTACCTGCAATAAAATATTGTATTTCAGTGCCAACAATGCCTGCATCATAGACGTCAACCCCTAATGAGAGAAATACTTCAACGAATGCATCCCGTAATTCTTTTCCATACAAACGCATATCACGACACATCGCGATCGATTTTGGAGCAAACTTTCTCACAATTGCGTGTGCAATTTTTTGCGCGACAGCTTTATTTAACTGCTTTGGACAAATCCCCCTCACGTCATAATCTTTAAATATCGAAAGATCTATGTCCATATTCCTCCTTTAGAGCTCGAGTATCCATTGCTTAATCATGTCAGCCATTGAAAATGGAGACATGCCGGTTTTGAGGGCATATTCCATTTCAAGCATGTTTTTATAACTTTTCAACAGTTTATCCATCGTAAATGAGCGAGATTGGTTTGTCAAACGGGATGCTTGCCAGGATTGGAGTTTTGCGGGCACAACGCCCGATTGAATTTGAATTAACTGCCTCATTCTTGTAATCATCATGCTCCACGCAAGTTCCGGTGCATTATTTTTTATAAGTTCATCAAATGTTTGAATGAGCATTTTTACATTATTCGGCTTTATTCCGTCAAGAAAGAAAAAAATCGTTTTTGGAATCGAAAAAACTTTCGAGATTATTTTTGTGGCAAAGCAGGAGAGCACTTCCTTAGACAGCTCCTTTGGTTCCCAGCAGATGCAATTAACTTGAGTATTGTTGTCTAATATTTTTGTAAACCCCTTTATTTGCTTTGTTTTTCTTCCAAGAGGCGCAAAAAGATTTTCAATGACAACAATGACATTCGTTCCAAAGAGCGAGTTTGACTCCATTGCCTGAATAAACGTTGTTTCATCGAGATGTTTTCCATCAAGTCTGCGTATTTCCTTGTCTTTCCCTAAAGCTATGATAGCTGTTAATTCATTTCTGGATGCTTCAATGTTATCTCCGTGTAACAGTGTTATCATATAGCTTTTTTGTATAACTGAAACAATTGTTCTACATGACGGCTATCAATACGCTTATGAATGCCCCGATGCGGAACAAGAGCTCCTGAAAAGTTTTTAGGAATATGCATGAGTTCATGAATAATCACCCGTGTTTTGTCATCTTTTGATAAATGATCGAAATGTTGGGAAAGTACTTCAATAATATAATACGCAGGCTTACCCAACGCCATCTGCCATATCTTTGGAAAACTCCAAATGCGGGCCCGCGCTCTGCTTGTGGCTCCGTGACTGCGCATGCACACAATGCGTTTCGGATCAACGTAAGAAAAAGGTAATTTTTTTACAACGGTTCGGACAATAGAATGAGTATCTGGAGCAAGTTCTGTAGTCATAGATTAATAATATTTCTTGTTCTTAATTTGATCCGGTAAAAAACTTTCGTTAGAATATTTAATATAGCCCTTACCATACCCTAAATCTTTCATGAGGGCTGTTGGCGCGTTTCTCATTGACAGAGGAATGGGTAAATTTCCATATGTTTGTACATCAGACAAGGCTTTCATGTACGCATCATACGCACGTCTATCTTTTTTTGCTAGGGATAAATAGACGACTCCATGCGCGAGATTTTCCTGACATTCAGGAAGTCCTATTTGCTGACATGCGGCAAATACGCTATTTGCAACAACGAGTGCTGTTGGCTGTGCCATACCTATATCCTCAGAGGCAAACACTACCATCCTGCGGGCGATAAATAAGGGATCTTCACCGGCAGCTACCATTCGCGCAAGATAATAAAGCGCTGCATCGACATCACTGGCCCTCATTGATTTGATAAATGCACTGATAGTATTGTAGTGTTCATCTCCTGCTTGATCATATTGAAGCATTTTCTTTTGAGCTGCTTCCTCAATATCTTTTTTATCTAACTCCTTTTTCGCTGATAAGGATGAGGCAATCTCAACAACCGTTAATAGCTGTCGTGCATCACCATTACTAAATGAAAGTAATGCGTCCTGCGCATCTTTTGTTATTGTTTTTTTCACATATCGTAATCCTCGATGAAGAATTGCAGTCAATTCCTCTTGAGAGAGCGGCTTAAGAACAAGAACACGACAGCGGGATAATAGTGGAGAAATCACCTCAAACGATGGATTTTCAGTAGTAGCTCCAATAAAAATAACGGTTCCCCGTTCAACATGAGGAAGAAGTGCGTCCTGCTGTGCTTTGTTAAACCTGTGTATTTCATCTATAAAGAGCACAGTTCGCGTTTGAGACTCTATAAGCCTTTTTGCTGCCAGATCAATAATCTGCCGGACATCAGCTGGGTTTGTTGTCACAGCAGATCTTGAGACAAAAACTGATTTCGTTAAGGTGCTGACTAGTTCCGCGAGTGTTGTTTTTCCACACCCAGGCGGGCCCCAGAAAATCATCGAAGGAACAAATTGAGATGCAAGCATTTTTGTTATAATC
The DNA here is from genome assembly GCA_964394685.1 of uncultured Gammaproteobacteria bacterium. Classification (GTDB taxonomy): domain Bacteria; phylum Patescibacteriota; class Microgenomatia; order UBA10105; family UBA927; genus CAIJMI01. The sequence continues at coordinate 1,447 of CAYMYO010000007.1, read as the reverse complement.
CCCGATTTGCCAACGAGATGCGATTGGCCAATAACATCATCAAGCGTTGAAGGCCTGAGAATTTGCGCGAGAGGTCTTGATTCAAACGGTGTGGGTTTGGTCACGGTCTTATTTTATACTTTTTTCCCAAGGGAATCCATCGCGTCCAAAATGTCCGTAGGCAGCTGTTTTTTCATATATTGGTCTTCGAAGATGTAATCCTTCAAGGATACCTGGTACAGATAAATCAAGTTCCTTCCATGCAAAATCTGCAATGGTTGCAAATGACTTTTTTTCAGTTCCAAAGCATTCTATTTCGCGGTCAATTGGTTGCCTCTGTCCAATAACGTATGCAACACGCACTTCCACTCTTTTTGCGAGATTTGCTTCAACAATGTGTTTTGCGATAAAGCGGCACGCATATGCAGCACTACGATCAACTTTTGTTGGATCTTTACCGGAAAAGCATCCGCCGCCATGACGGGCAAATGATCCATATGTATCAACAATAATTTTTCTGCCAGTTACTCCGGTATCGGAAGCTGGTCCTCCGATAACCCATTTTCCGGTTCCATTTAGAATAATAGTTTCGGGGATTGCCATGTGATACAACTCACAGATAGGGATAATTACATATGTCAGTATTGCCCTTTGCGCATCATCACTTGTGATTTTAGGATCATGAGGAACAGCAATAATAATTGCCTCTATTTTTTTAGGAACTCCGTTTTCATATGCACATTTCACTTCTGCTTTGCCATCTGGTCGTAAATACGGTATTTTTTTTGATGTTCTTGCGATATCTAACCCTTCAACGAGTTTATGGGCAAGCATGATAGGAAGAGGCATACACTCTGGTGTTTCATTAGTTGCAAACCCAAACATCATACCCTGGTCACCGGCTCCGCCGTCATCAACACCTGCAGAAATATCAGGAGATTGTTCATGAATATATATTGATAGTGGAGATTGATACGTAAATCCATACGCTGGTTTTGTATATCCTAATCGTTTGATAGTTTTTCTTGTGATTTTTTCGTAATCAAGTTTCTTTGGACATGTCACCTCTCCAGCTAGGACAATTCTATTTTTTGTAACGAGCGTTTCAATAGCAACGCGTGACTTGGGATATACGGATAATGCTGCATCGACAATGGCATCAGATACCTGATCGCAAATTTTGTCCGGGTGTCCAGAGGCAACAGATTCAGAAGTAAAATACGTTATCATATGTTTCCTAATTCTTAATTAGGCTAATCTCCGCCAGCTGGCGGACTAGTTGGAGCACCGCGGTCCTGAGCGTAGTCGAAGGAATCGGTTGCTGGATGGGTTATTGTGCTAGATCACTACCCATCACTCTTGATTTATATTCTTATCCTACAGCGAATATTTTCTAAACGCAACCAGCATTTGTATTGAGCTAGTTCACATACATACCGTACACATAGGAAGCTATGAAAGGTACAAT
>CAYMYO010000006.1:0-45284 GCA_964394685.1 uncultured Gammaproteobacteria bacterium | reverse complement strand
AGAACAAACCATATCTGGAAAGAATCCAAGATGCACTCAAATCCACAACCGGCGGCATTGGCATCATATTCAAAAGCATTGAAGACACCAAACCATTTCAAGATATTTTTGATCAAATTCAAAAAGCACAAAATGCATTGAAAGCTCAGCCCCCCGCCACCGCTGTGGCACTAGATATAAAACAACTAGCTGAAAATGTTCGATATGAACTTATTACCCAATACGACGACGGTGGCTTTATTCGGACGGGGAGAGAAGGAAAAATACGACAAAACCTTTTTACGCTAACATCGCTTACTCAAGGAGTTTTTGAACAATACGATGGATTAATGTATGAAGGTTTTTCCGCTATGACCCTTGTTCCTCTTTCTAATTCTGATGCTGTAGCTAAGGTAAAACTTGATGAGAGTGAAGCAAAAAAATTGACAGCCGTTGTTGTTCGCACTTCTTCTTTCGAGTACGCTGGTGGCCGTCCAATGGATACTTCATTTATTTTCTTGATGTCAAATGCGGATGCACAAGCATTCCTTGAAGCAGTTCAACTCGATCCGACATTGGTTTTCTCCCTCATCCGCGAGGTCAATGGCGGAAATGCGCTTCGAGACGTAAAAAGAAATGCGATGAAAATAAAATTAGGAAAAACGTTGGATATTCTACCAAATGCGATATTTGATGGAACTATCACTAATCCGCTTAAGATTGAATATTCAGATAATTACAATCCGAATCCTTCTGATCAGCAACAACCCGCCCCGGCCACGCAAATAAAACCATTGAATTTCAGAAAAACAAGTGCATATCTTACTCAACTACAAACAAATGAATCTGCATATCAATCTTTTAGAAATACGCAAACAGAAGCAAGTCAATTAATGGAATATATTTTGGGAATACCTTTGGCAACAGAAGCGGAGAGTGAGTTAGTAGCAGCAGTGAGGGATGCTCATGCAAAAATTAAAACTTTTTATAATTTGCCGTCAGACGTTTTATGGGATACGGATATTGATGGGTATATTCAGGAGTTGTATGCGTTAGCTGCAAAAAATAATGTCACTATAAAAAAAAATAATAATCCAGGAACAGTGTCAGAATATCTTGATAAAACAAGGACTATTAGAATATCCCAAGCGTCACAGAATGATAAGGATTCTTTTGCAGTGTCTTTGGAACATGAACTCATACACGTTCTTCAAGGCGATAAATGGGGGACTTCTACATTGGGGATAGAGAATGTAGGAATGTCCATTGAACAGTCTGAGTTTGAAGCATATATTGGTTCCATTCCTTTATCATTGGATTCTATCGGTGTTTCTTTGATGGAGGTAAGTAAAAAGATGCTTAATTCAGTTTATGATTGGTATGAATATAAAAAATGGGAAAAGGATCCAACATGGTGGAGAACAAAACATCTGGATGCAATACAATCAACACATGAACATGATACAAAGATAGACCTTCACGTCCCGCCTGGCGTGGTGGCAAAATCGGAACAAAAGGCGTCGAAGCGAGGCGCGCCTGCCTCGCCGGAGACGCCGAGTCAAGGCGGGGCGCCGGTGAGAGATGCTGCGCAACTCCCCGAGTGTGTGACCGGGGATACGCTTCTTAAGCGCAGAAAACGGAGAAAGAAAAAGGGAATTATTGAAGAATACTGGGAAGACGTGCGGATTGACGAAATTAAAGAAGGCGATGAAATACTTTCACTGAACGAAGCCACCGGCCGTTTTGAGTCGGCGCGGGTGAACAAGCTTCTCAAAAAAGGAATACAGCAGATTTATGAATTGACGACCGTTTCCGGAAAAACGATCCGGACAACCGGCACGCATCCGTATCTTGTCGCCGCAAAACCAGAGAGCGGCAGAGTCGCCGTCTATATTGACGCGGCCAATTTGGAGATTAGCGCGAAGAATTCAGGTTTGAAATTTGATTATCGGGACATATCAGCCGCATTCTTTTCCCCGAGGGATAAAAAACATATTCCGATCCGGTATTATTCCGTGGATTTTGCGACAAAGAAGCAGAGGTCATTCATGGGATATTTAGATTCTTTGGGAATGAAAATGATCACAAAACAAAGCAAGCTCATTCAGGCGAGCGGCGAAGCGGATTATCATAAAGCAAACTTTGATGTAGAAATTTCTGTTGATGCTGCTTTGAGAAAACAAGATTTTGATACATTTGTTCTGTTTTCCGGCGATTCTGATTTCACCTATTTAGCATCTCAATTGCAATCATTTGGTAAAAAGGTGGTTGTGATCGCTCCGTGGAGAACGACAGCCAGGGAATTGCGAAGCTCTGCCGATCTCTATTTAGATTTATACCGTATGCCGTTTGTTTCTCATCTCAATAGAAAAAGGCCCCGAAGGGCCTCTCAAAACCGTTTCATCAACGGTATGCCTATATTAGAGCAGATTGCGCCGTTTGTCAAGGGGACATGGATGAAAGTAAGTCAGCTCAACAAAGGTCAGATGATTACCGTAGCCGGGGCAAACGGCAAACCAATATACGAAAAAATTGTATCCATCAGGCGCCAGAAAGCTGAACAGGTCTACGATATCGAAGTCGAAGGCACACACAATTTCCTTGGAAACAACATCGTGGCACATAATACGGTAGTGAAACAACCTGCCACTGCCGAGGCAGGAAAAGCAGTCGGTCGGGAAGAGGCGGAGAATCAAGCCCTGCGGGATGCGATACAAGAGGTACAAGCGGCATTTAATGAGCTTCGAACAAGTGGGATTACCGAGCTTCCGAAAATATTTTCTACACGGGCAATAGATATGGCAGCCCTTGCCCGTACAGTTACCCAACGGCTTCTTGGTGCAGTTAAAGCACACCAACAAGAACAAACACTGCTTGATCGTCTCCGTGATGCAATTTTATCCGGCACGGGTTTTGGAGCGGTATTCCAGGCAGTTGACAAAGTGCAACCGCTTCAGAAAGTCCTTGATGAGATACAAAAAGCGGTGGAGGCGTTGAATAAACCTACGTCTCCCAAGTCTGCCGATTCGACGGTGACGTTTTTGGGAATGCTGAAAGAATTGGAAGGTCTAGATGGTTCATTGGTTGTGCTCGTTACGCGCGCAGGTGAAAAACGAATTTCACTTGCACAGTCATATTTTATTGAAACACAACCATTGATGGTTGATGGCGTAAAAAGAGATCCGCTCTTGCAAGCATTTGAAGATGTAAATTATACGTTAAATAACCTCGCTGATGGTGATACCATTACGGTATTTTTTGAAGGAAAGAATGGTCAACAGCACGCCGGTTCGCTCACAAAGACAAACGGAGTGTTTGTTGAACAACCGGTAAAACAGATTGCGATTCAACCTATCCAGCCATTAGAGTCGGCCGCCGTTGAAACAGAAGTTCAAAAAGCGCTCAATACTGCATTAACATATGCCGAGATAAGTCATGCGCAATTATTGGCAAATAAATTGCTTCCTGCTCCGGTGGAAAAACAAGCGGAAGTGGCAGTGCAACCAAGTAGTGCGTTTGGTCCAGCAATACATCCGACGCAGGATACCTATCGTGTTAATCAGGCTGACTATACAGGTAAACCATTTACTATCAACCGCGACGATGGAGCTGATATTCGTGTTCTTGATGAGATATTTACAGGAAAAGCAGCGATTATATATCTCAACAAAGGATTTAAAGGATGGTGGGTGAGTGGGGCATCACTGTACAAAAACAATTGGAAAACACCGATCAACGCCATGCAGCAGATCGTAAATGGCGATTTCCTTCTCATCGGCGATCCGCAAGACAGCAAAAAACAAATCGGTTTCCAAGTAACAATTGATGTAAAAAATGATGTTGTATTAACGCGACTTGCACAGGGTAAACTAGCAACAATTGTAAAACCAGCTGCTCCAAAGCCGGTTCAGCCAGTAGGAAAAATTATTAAACCTATCCAACAACCACAAACAGTGCAAGAGAAAGCAGATGCATTTTTTAAGACGGTTGTTCCGGGAACAAAAACGTATCAGGAAGCATTTAATGCCGCGGCGGCGGTAATAGAAAAGCAAGATGAAGCGATTGTCAAAACAGGAATCCAAAGTATTCTTTTAGTACTGTTTGAGGAAAATCAAAATCAACGAATTTTGGATGTAGCTTTCGTTCCTCAAAAATTACAAAAATTAGTAGATGACATCTATGATGCTGCGCTTACGGATGCATTAGAAAAACAGGATGCGCTAACAGTGGGTGTTGTCCCGCCGGTTGCGGCAGTGCGCGCGGTTACGCGGATTCGCAAGGTGGCAGAACCGATCCGTCAGGCAATTGATGAACGAAAAGCCGCTCGCACAAAGGCGCGATTAAGCGCAATTGCAAAGGAAGCAAAAAGGAGACAAGTCGAATACGCAGCATTGCTGCGGTTGCAGCAGTTGGGTGCGCAATGGAATGACGCGAAAATGACAGAAACAATGATTACTGTGGAAGCAGAAGTTTTAACTTCCGGCGATTTACTTCGAGCATTTACACAAAATCAAACAGAAGAACATGAACTTACCATTATCAAGACCATTTTAACAAATAATGGGATCATTGATGATCTCTTTCAGGCAAAAAAATACGGATTTACACAAGATGCTATAGCTCGGGATTTGCTTTCGATAGCACGTGATATTTATGAGAAGAGTGAAAAACGACAACAAGTACAACAACAACCAATTGATCTCGAAATAAGCAACGCAGCGCGATTGTATGCATTATTTGATACATTACAACAACCGCAAGAAGAATTAGCTCAATTAATAACAGCAATAAAGACTACAATAGTCCAAAAGTTTAATAAAACACCCGATCAGCTCAAACTGGAAGCAGAGAACCGTCCGGCAACACAGGAAATGCTGGATATTTTAGCGGAAAACAAGGTAAGCGTGAAAGACTATTTGGAAAAATACCGATACGTGAACCCCGTCAAAAATGAACAGGATTTTAAGCAGATAGTGCTCATGCAGCACATTGTTGAGGAGATGAACGCGGCATTTGCAAAAAAACCGGAAACCAAGGCAATAACAATGGAAATCAAGCTTGAGTATAAAGCTGAAGATTTTTATAGGACCTCTGGAAATGCCTATTATACGCAGATCCGCGCAATAGAAAGCGACCAAAGCCCTCTTACGGAATTTATCATTCAGTTAAACCAGCCGTCAGACTATGCAGGAGGAAATGAGGAATTATCGAAAAAAATGCTCGGAACCGTTCAATCGTCCTTAATACCGGTTATTGAAGGGATTTATGCAAAAGCTCCCGGAGGTAAAGTGGGAACCATGGCATTGAACATATTTGAAGAAGCTGTCAGAAATGCCGGTTACGGCGGAATAGGTATCTGGAAAAATTCCACTCAGCTTTCATTTGAATATTGGACAAAACAAGGATATCGTGTGCCGCACACTGAATATCGAAAACTACTGAATACGTCAAAGCCGCAGCACATGTATAAACTGCTGGACGGAAGCACCTTTGATGTTGAGAAGGATAATGTTCAGCAACAGCAAACAGATGCGCTGCAGAAGGAAATAGCGGCATGGATCCGGTTTGCAAAGAAAGCAAATTATGCGTGGGATTTTACCAAACGAACCACGTGGCCGCTTGAGGATCTGAAAGCCGAAATACAGACGGCGGCAAATAAAACCATAGCCGGGAAATTGACGCCGGACACATTGCCGCCGGAGGCGCAGGCGCGCGTAGAGCAGATTGTTTCCGGAGTTATGGAGGGAATTGCACCGACTCTGGCTTTTTACGACAGCGCCGTAAAAGCGGTAAACAATCAGGATGTACAAACCAGTCTCGTTTCTCTGCGGTCAGCCGTCGGTTTCACTGCAGATAAAGTCGAAAATTATTGGCGCCTCATTCCGGTGATTGTGAAAGTTGTCGGCACCGTGAGCCCGGTGACCGAAGCGCCGAAAGCAATAAGTGATCTTCAAAAGGCGTTGGATGCTTTGGAAAAAGGTACATGGGGAAGTGTGGAGGGGATGAATGCTGAACAATTCTTCGGTGTGTACCGCGGCACCATCCTCAAAGTCCTCACGGATAACAACCTCACAGAAACAGAATCCTGGCTTCCGGATATTGCGAAGTATTTACTGCCGAGAATCCAAACACAACAGAAGAAACAAGAAGAAGTGCCGGAAGAGGCAAGAGAAATTTTGCCGATAATAACAAATTCAATTGATGTGGAGAGGAAGAAAGCGATGCTGGAATTTAATATTTCCATGGGTGGTTTGAATGTAAACGCACAAGCGGATTGGCAGGAACGCCAGGTGCAGCAAATAACTATAGATTTCTCCCAACTTCCGGCAATTGTAAAGGACGTGTGGGATGCGCAGGCCGGAAGCGATCTTACCAAGCCAGAACGGATAGGGGATTTCATTGAACTTGTAAAGCAATCAAAGAAGTATAAAGCGCTCATGGCAGGGAGGAGCCCGACAGAGATGGAACAAGCCAAAATTGACGCAACGATACGCAGTACAGTAGAGACACTTCAAAGTCCTCTTCAAACTTCTCACCTCACTGTTTATGAATCTTCCGTAAAAAGCGTTGGCAATTTAGTGCAAATAGGGCCGAATTTATTCAAACAATGGTTTAATAGGTTACGAAAAGGCTTGAGTGAGTCAAGATTAACTCAAAATCAATCTCAGGATATGTATTCCGAGAATGAACAAGATGCCCAGGCTCTTTCGGCTTCCTCTACAAGAATTAAAATTGTTCCTGATCAATTTCATACCGATAACACAATAGATTTTGATGTCTATATTGCATTCCATAAGGCTTTTGCAAGCATGGAATCGACAAATTCCATTCCGAGTTTGTTACACGATCATATTTTTGGTTACACACAGGGTCAGACATCGAATGATTATTATGAATATTGGATGGAACATGGAATTGATGAGCAGACTGCCCGTTTGGTGTTAGGAAATGAATTTGAAGATCCGCGTCGGAATATTGAAGCAAATAGACAAGCGGGAGACGCAAGAAAACAGACAGTATTTGAAGCAATTGCAAACAGTATTGATGCAATTATTCCTGGTTCACAAATCGGACAGTTCGGGATGGGTATTAAACAAAGTGAGATGTGGCTGGATACTGATAAAGATTTGGTACGTGTGACAGCATCTGCGGACGGAAAATCTGTTTACACGATAGAAATGAAAAAAGACAAGAAGGGGCGAGTGTCAATTGGCACAAATAAGCAAATTTCCACTACAGAGGTGCCAAAAGGAGTTGAATTTGTTATTCAAAAAGATCAATCAATATCACAAGAACGAATAGAGAAAATCATAAGTGAAGCTTCACTCCGGTATGCATATACGCCACGAGCGTTAATTGTGGCAAATGGTAAAGAAATAAATGGATATCATGATAAATTTATCCTTTTTGGTGAGACAGATGAAGACAGACAACGCCGTGCAGAAGGGTTTAACCCATTGGGTCGTATCGATGTAACTATTTCAAAAAATTCTATCGTTATACATGATACAGGAAAAGGCATGGATGCACAGACATCCGCTCGTATGATGGTAGCCGGGTTAGGGAGTAAAGAATTTGTTCAATTAAACGATCAAGAAGCACGTGAAGAAATGAAAAAAATTAAAGTCATTCATAATCCCAATGGCCCAACGCTAATATCTTTTTCTCGTAATAGTGAAGTTGTTGCAACATATCCTTTACCCGAAGGCATGGCAAATATCTATCCAGGTGGAATTGCTATTGAATTAGGAAGACTAGCATCAGTTGGGTATGGACGGGCTAGTATTCTTGTAGATGAACGATGGCAAGAAGGAATTTTATACATTCTTCAAGATGTATTAACTAGCACAAAGACAGATGGCGAAAAATTAACATTTGTGAATAGCATATTAGCTTCTATTGACGCTATGAAAGCAATATTTAGTAAAGAAACCGATCAGGACGTTGTTGGATCAACAGAAACTGAAGTACGGTTAAATACGATATATATTGAAGCAAATAAATTGGCAAAACCTTTTGTAGATAGACTTATTCAATCCGGACGAATACCTATACCAAACTCTCACAATGCAATACTTTCTCCAACAGAAAAACAATGGACAAGAATAAAACCGGCTGATGCAGTGAAAGATAATGTTGTCTACGCGCACGAGTCATTGATCAGTTGGAGAAGTAGTACTTGGTTAAAACAAATAGGGGCAAGACATATTCCTGTTCAGCTAACAGTAGAAAAAGAACCAGTTCAATTATGGACAGTGCCATTTCAAGATAACGATAATACAAGTATTAACGGTTATCGTAGGGATTGGGATACTGATCCAAATAGGATACCCGTATTTTACGATCAAGCGGGACGGGTTATTGTTGATTCCCGATTGACTAAGAGATTTGAAGAATTACTAGCAATAGCCGCACGTTCGCCAAAAGAAGAAGAAGAATTTCAGGTTCATAAAGCATTATTAGAATATGCATTAAGCCGACATTATGTACAGACGCATTATGAAAACTCAACAGATACTCGCGAATTTGTTAAGGTTGAACAACCAGAAGCTGTTGCTGAGATTGATACCACGGGAAATGAAGCTGGTCTTGACGCCGCAGAACAAAGGATTGCATCAACGTTTCTTGACCAACGTGATAAACATGATCTGATACCGCTTAATACCTCAAATGTGATTTCAAAAGGTAAAGCCGTTACTGTAGAGGTAGGTATTCATGGATATCGCGTAATACCGACGTTACCAGAATATGCAGATGTTGCAAGAAAGGCTAACGAGCGTTTTGGCGTACAATGGGATATTGATTACTATTCGGAGAAACCAATCAGCACAAACCGATTTTTATTAGTTTCCGGAAGAGAAGGTAAGGTCATCCTTGATCTTGACACAGGGGCAATACAGGATATTCCCATTCCCAACGAATTAAAGCGAAGAAAAAATATATCGGTAAATCCCAGAATCATTTCTGATATTCTTTACGTCCAGTTTCATGTAAAAGATGAATATTATTACATGTGGACGGATTTACGATCAGGACAAATGATTTTTCCATTCAGTAAGGATGGTCCACATTATGGAGATAATGATTATGTTCTTGATAAGAAAGCAGGAAAAATATACTCATTGTCACAACGTAAATATATTATTTCACTTCCGTTCTTAAGCAGATTCAGTCAATGGAATCAGATAAATACAATCGGACCATATTATGAATTCCGATATCATATTTTAGGAAAAAGAAATTCAATTGCTTTTACTGACAAAGGAAGAGTTGTGCCGGAAACAGACGAAACGCTTCGGCAACTACGTCAGGAAAGTAGAGCAGTTGACGCTGCTAGAGACGCGCGGGATAACGTTCTCGACCGACTAGTAAAAAAACAGTTCAAAAAAAACCGCAAGGGGGTTCGCCGAATATTCGGGACCAACCTAGGTGTTATCACAAATAAATATAAAAAAGAACCCTTTTATCGAGATACAGTTGTTAATTTAGAGAATGGGATAATTGTATCGACTCTTCATACGATTGAAAGAGGGACAGAAGTGTTAAATGCACCAGATGGTCAACAATATATTGCATATATTAATACAAATAACGAGATTGTCGTGCAAGATTTCTCTGGTGCAGTTATTTTCCAAACCGTTGCCAGTGATGGACTTAAAATAAAACGGATAACCACCGTAAGGAATTATCAAAAATATAAGGATCAACTCGTTGGTTTTCACACTGCTAAAAACAGCTACTTTTTTGACCTGATGCAGCGCAGGGTGTTGTCTTCGGCCGAATATCTTCGAACAAGAAAGAATTCTTATTCAATTGAGATGGATTTAATTCGTGATACAACACTTGCGAAAGTCGGAAACAGAATTATTGATATTAATACAGATGAAATATTGCTCGAAGCGCCGGAAAATTTTGCAGTGGATTATGATACCAAAGCGAAGTTAGTGGTTATGTATAACACGCAGACGTTAGAACGGACATATTATCAACTTGAGCCTCGTACACAACAACGAGAACCAATATCCTCAGACTATCGCACCGAATTACTCCGTGCAGCAATAACGGCACGGGTAAAATTACTGCAATTGGATAACGACAGCCGCGCAGCTGTGAATAAATACGAGATTTTTAAACAATTATTAACTCGACAGGAACAACAGATAATAGGCAACACACAGATGTCGCAACGTAATACAGTTCTTGTCCAACTCGTGGAACAACTTAATGATTCTACTATTGCATCAATGCAAACCAATATTCAGCAATATATTCGGTCTTTGGAGCTTTATCTTACGGCGCAGGAAGGCGAGCGCCAAACGCGCTTGTCTACCCAGCGAATTATTGCCAATTTAATACAATTACCCATACTTACCTCATTACAATATACCGACCCTCGACTTATAGAACTATTAACATCAACGGACGATGTCGCTGTTTTCGGAGAAGGAACAAATCTAGCTGACATGCTTGATGTGGTAACGGAATTGAACCGAGCTGGCGTAGCAAATCCGATTCGACGAAGGCAGGCGCTTCGGTACGGATTAGCATATTTATCAAGAGCAAACCGTTCAAACCGGAATGCATTTCTTTCTCAAACTCGCAAACTCGCTCTTCTTCAAAAAGAAAACGGGGCAAATCCACTGGTTAAGATATTAGACGAGCTTGCACAGGATAATCAATTGACAATTGAAGCGTATATCCAAGGAAAACAAGTTGCATTACCCCAACAGTTAGTTGGATATGTGACGTTTTTAACCCAGGAAAGTGACCTCTTAGCGCATAAGCCAGCCTATCAATATTCGGGAAGAGAGTTGCTTACAAACAACCGCAAAATTAATTTTGCCACCGTTATTGATTTATTCCGAAATAAAGGCATGAAATCATTCACAGACATAATTGTTTACGTGCAAGGTCAGAACAGTGTTCCTGTCCCAGCGGAAATACAACAGGAAGTATTAAAAGAAATGACTTCGCAAGCAAATGAAGCAGGTGTGGTTGCTCGTGAGCTTGCTCAAAACGCAGCCGATGCAATAGCGGAAAAGATAGCCCCTTCTAGCGCGGCACAATCGAACAAATCATCGTCAATCACCGAAGGGAAAGTAATCGTACGAAATTATTTTCAGGATTTACCAGACGGAACATCAGAATATGTTGAAGAATTGGAAGATAACGGCATCGGTATTCAGGATGATTTATCAATGATCGTAACCCGCTTGAGCGGCACAGAGAAACGGACTGGAAATACGGCTAGTGAGGGGTATTTCGGAAGCGGCAAATATACGATGTATAACGGGATAGACCGTGTTGAAGTTATCAGAAATAATGGGAAAACACGACTTGTTTATGTCATAGTGCCAGTTCGTGAAAATGGAAAAGTTGTTGGAGAAGAAATAATGAGCGTTAAGGAGCTTGACCAATCAGATCCGCGATTATCTGATCATACAGGTACTATTATTCGCAGGATAAAGACGATAGATGGAACATTTATACCCGAATTGACCAGCAGCATTACACGGTCGTCGTATATCGTTTTTGCAGGAATGGTGAGCGGCAGGACAGTGACTAACCTGGCAGGCAACGTTGTGCCCATTCATATGTATTTTGAATCGCGCGACGGATCTCTTGAGCGTGTTGTTGTAAATCACACCGTATTACTAGAAGAAGATTTACGGTTTGACGCAAAAGATTTCAAAGGGAAACCCGTACAAGGCAAACTCCGCCTCATTTCATCAAGCGATATTCCGCGGCAGATCATTACATCGAACGGATTACGATTGGCACCCCTGTCTTTACTGGTATCGGAAAATAATCCTTATAGCAAGTACTCAAAATATATTCCAATGCAGCTTATGGATCGAGTCAGGGAGCTAAATCTCGTTATTCAATTACCGAAATTCGATTTGACAAAAGACCGATCCAGTATCTCTGACGCGGATGTCTACGACGACGCATTAGCCAGACATATAGCGATCATGATCATGAAAGTAATTGCCGGGAAGACGATAGATAACCATGAATACAGATTTCGAGGATTCCCTGAGGATTGGTGGTCTGAACAAGGATACAACATTTTAAGCCTTGACCCAAGGACAACCACAATGGCCGTGCGTATAAATCAAGGGAAATTATCAAGCGAAAAGGATTTTTCATTATTGTCAGAATTTGATTCTGGTATTGACCGTTCCAGCAAGCTCGCGCAGCTCATGGTGCTGTTAAAGACGCCGACAGAAAATTTTGGAGTTACGTCGCTCAAGTTGGAAAAAGACCGATTATTCCCCAAAGCATTGGGATTCGGGAAGATCATAGATGAATTTCAACAAGCCCAAGTGCAATCACTGCGAGCAAATATTGCACATTTATTATTAACACCTGTTCTTGCGGCGACGTTTCCATTCCAATTGGCATATGCTGCAGTAGACAAAATACTGTCGACCGTTGGCATTGATATCTCGTCCCGAGATTCCCGGACCTTTATGACTGTAGCAAATAGGTTTGGTAAAGTATTGAAATTGAACGCAGTCATCCCAGTTAAAGTAGGATTTTTTGCGGGTGCATACGTGCCTGCAGCAAATATCATGCTTATTAATACGGGTATTACAGATATATTCGGCATGGATGTAGGTAACATGGTAAAAATTATTGTCCACGAATTTGGACATTTATTGGAAAAAGTAAAATTGGGAATACCAGAAACGCTTTTTACTCGAAGATTCTCTCATTCAGGCGACGGCCCATTTGCTGATGCTGTGAAACAAGCGGCAGTGTATTTATTATATGATCTCAACGCAAGACCAAACGAGATTATAGAAATACAACATAAAGATTTGCAAAAAGTACTTGACGATCTTGCAACTGTTGCCGCCCAAACTCCCGATAGCGGTATTCCGGCTGTCAAAGCGGTTGAAGATGCAGCGAAGAGGCTTCTTGACGATCACGACGGTTGCGAAGGTTTCCGGCTGATTAAACCCGTCTACGCCTCCGGCGGCCCGTGTTCGGTACAGGTAAAGAGGTGGAAAGCGATTCTCGCCCGCATGCCGGCTCGTGTCATTTCACATATTGTTTCTCATTGGCAGCAAGTATGGAGCGTCAGACAGATTGGCATGCAAGGTGATCAGCAACAAATTCAACAATTCCAATTTGCTATCCTTCAAGACATTCAGCTGCAACTTGCAGGACGTGTTTTCGACTCGCAGGAGGCTTTAGAAACGGAGGTTCGAAGGCTGGTTGAGGAATATATTGCCCAGCACTCTGATCTTGCGCCGCCCACACTAGAACAAAAACAAACCCTTATTACCGCTATTGCTACTGAAATAATTACTACAAATCCCCAGATTATTCATCAAACAACTACACAAACCAATTTATTGCGTGAGACGGCGCGGCAGGAAGCATATGAGAAGAAAGCATTGTCAGCTAGAGAACAATTTATTGATATCTATCACTACACAACAGTAGAAGGATACAAAAGCATCATGGAATCTGGATACCTCATCCCGCTGAAGGCGCATTGGTTCACGTCTTTTCTGGAGGCCATTACATTATCCAGTAATAATGATTTTCCGCATGTATATTTTACTGATTATGATGATATCGGATATAGAACAAAGCGCGGACCAACCTTCCTTGTAAGTAACATTCCTACCTTTGACACTCCCGGCGGGCTTCCTGCTGTGCGATTACATTTCCGAGTGCTAAAATCGATGGTTGAAAAAAGGATTGTTAGGGTATTTGGTCTTCCGCTACCCTTTATTTGGCAGTATGTGTATCCGCGGAAAGATACGAAGTTTTATCTGACGCCCATTAGTTATCTTCAGGCTAATTGGAATCCATCGTCTCCGTATGCAAAAAATACGTTTATCCCACAGAAACCGACGTATATAGGTGCAGCAGTGACTGGAGAGGCTATTCAATCGAATTTACCAGGAATATATTATTCCCGTTGGGCTCATATGGTAGATTCACTTGGGTTCCGTTGGATGCGAGAGTGGATGAGTGGTTCGTGGTTCCAGATTCATGTTGTACAGGGAATAGGAAATGTTTTTGAGCCATTACGAAATAATTTGATACAGTTTTGGAAGTCACTTGAACGGCAGCAGGGAGGAGGGAGGGGGACCATTTCCGGTGCAAAACGGCAGTACCCGTCGCAATACGATATTCCGCGTGATGGGACGCAGTTCTTCTTCAATGCCGGACACACGGTAGAATTGACGAAAACTCTGCCGGACCTCGTGAGAGAAGCGGATAGTGTTGAAATTACCGGTTCCGGTGGGGTGTACACAGCAGCTGTCGTGCCGCTGGCGAGGCTCACGGACTACATTTCCGAGCACCCGGAAGCGGGAGAAACAATTAACCGCCTCATTCTTTTACAGTTAAATACCAATGTGATTGACCGTTCATTTTTAGATTCGTACATCGCAAGCGGTCAAACGGATAAAGCAAAACAGAGGATCAGCCTCATGCTCCGCCAAATTGCGTTTATCCGGCAGCAGCTCTCATTCGTCCGCGCGTTTTTGTCGGTCAAAGAATACCTGAAAATATACAGAAGATTATTGTTCTTTTGGACGAGCAGACGACAAAAGAGTATGAACAGCAAATACGTGCGAGGCTGGAGGAGATAAAAAAATAGGTACTCCCGAGCGCTATGAGTACTTCCGCGATAAGATTTTTCAGGGCAAAGAGTATATACCGGAGGAAGGCTGCGGGAGAAATTAAAACTGTTTTTCAAAAACATCAATCATCTTATCTGCGATGCTGAGCGCTTTCGTGGTATCTTCCGGTGAAGGGTCAAATGCTATATCGAGCGTTTGGCTTTGGCAAGCCAGCGTTCAGCATCAGTTGGCATAGAGAGTTTTCCCTTTCGTTTCTATTTGTTTCATAAACCAACTTCCATTGTGTTTCGCCTCCGCTACTTCCCGGGGAGTGTAAACAATAAAATCAAACGGAATGCTCCAGTCATTTATTGATTTCCATACATCATACTGTCTTTGTGTGATAGTACCGGATGTGTCTTTTACCATAAAAAGATCATAATCACTATCAGGTGAAGCAAGTCCTTCCGCTTGAGAGCCGAAGAGAATGATTTTTTGCGGCTTGTAGTTGGCAATTATTTGATTGACTACCGACTGGACGTCTGATGGTATAGATTGAATCATGTTTTTAGTATAAGCAAATAATAATTTTAATACAAGAGAACACGCGGTACGCATTAGATAAACTTTTGTATTTCCCGTACTTCAACTAGAAATATTTATCCAATTCAGCCAAAAGAGGTCGGGGAAAGCTATCGGCCACTGTTTTCATACTTCTGGGTAAAAAATGTGATAACTCATCGGCAAATTTGATGGTTTTTGTGGAAAGGATATGTTTTACTTGCACCAATTGATTTTTTTGAACAGACGATAAGAAGCCATTTCGAACATATGAAATATATTATTTAAAAACTTTCTTAATGAGATTACTTAATCTTTTATTATTAATAATTTTTGTATAAAATAAGACTTTCTTTTTATTAATTCTCCTCATATCCAATCTGTCATTGAGCTTTCTTTTGCCTAGAGCCACAAAGTATAAATAGTCTACGACTGCTTTTTCCGGATCGGCCCAGAGTGTATCTCCCTCTTTGTGATAGCCTGTAAAGGCTTCTTTTTTAATTCGGTAATACCGATACACTGTCTGATCATCGGTAAATTCTCTCGTTGCTTTGGTAGTAACGGAAGTGATGGTATAGACAGTTTCGGGGATACAATTATATTTTGAAAGAGCACTGTCGAGGGAAACATACGAGGGGTAATAGATTTTGTTGGCTATCTTGTACGTATCCTCAACTTCGCCCACGAGATAATATACGCTTCTTCGAGGGCTCGCGAGATATCCGGCTTGTTTATAGCGTGTTAAGGTAATAGCTGCAATGTTTCGTTTAACTCCAAAAATATTGATGAATTCTTGGGTCGTAAAGACCTCGAGGTTATGTTGTTTGAGTTGTTGCCTTATTTTTTGAAAATTCATTATTTAAACATAAATGTTAAATATATGAATTAATAGTATGATAGAATATTCTTTTTGTCAAGTATGTATTTCCGCGACGAGATGTTCTGGAGAGTGGAGTATATTCCGGAAGAATCTACGGATGGAATAGCAAAAATAAGGAAAACTGCAACATATTATGGCAGTATATATTCCCACCATTTAGTAATAGGATCAGAGAGAAAACCGGGTAAAGGGATCGCTTCTTGTAAACGCATCTCGCATTCTTTTTGTGCATCTTTATATTGAAGGCAATCCGTAAGGATCATGCGTGCTTGATCCGGGTTATGAAAGATGTGCTGTTCCAGACTTGCTAGTTCAGCCCAAAATGGGGCGTATGTTGGCCAGAGATCTTTCGATGTCTGCCACAATGCCTTTGTCCGATCGGGGTCTGTTGGCAGAAAAAACAGTCCGAGTTTATACAAAATTAACGGATAATCCTGGAATATAGTCCGTGTTGCTGCTTGTGTAAAAATTTCTTTGTATGCAGGTTCATAACTAGCTTCTGATAGACGCAACTGTTTGATTTGTTGACACATCTTTTTAGTGTAACGATGACATCCGATGAACGTCATCGTTTGTCCGAGCGTATCACTTTGTGCTGATAGAGCTACACTTGCCAGATAGCGGTAGGTGTAATATGGATCGAAAGGATCATATGAAAACGTTTTGGCATAATACACTGCTGCGGTTTGTTCATTTTGAATATCTTCATAATACCAGCCAAGCGCATAGAGCACGTTGGGATTATGCTTATGAAGCCGTTCCATCCATTGAAGATACAACGCGGAAGGAGGTATTGCGTATTTTTTACGTATCAGACATGACTGGATGGCATTGTAATTGATAAACGGACATGGAATTTTATGATACCGAAAGAGGAGTGTATCAACGAGTGTTATGAGAATTCCAAAAACAAAAATTCCACAGACAACGCGTACCACAAACATTTCCCAATAATATGATTGTTGCGGTTTTTGAGAGATGCCGGCAAGGATACCAATTGATGCCCAAAACAACAAAAATATGATGAAAAAATGGAGGGGATAATTAATAAGACTATAGAAGAAAAGGGATAGCAGTCCGGTAATAAGTGCTTCGCCGTAGAGTTGATCTTTTTTGAGAGTAGGGAGTTGTTTTTTTATGCGTATACAAAGATATAGAACAAATCCAATAATCAGTAGTGTTCCCGCATATCCCAGTTCAGCCAATAGTTCCAAGATGCTGTTATGGGCAAACCAACTTTGCGTCATAGGTGCTGATTGGAAACGGGTAGACTGGATAAAAAATGTTCCTAAACCATGTCCAAGCAACGGTTTATCCGCAATTGCTTTGAAAGCCTGGTTCCAATATTGAATTCTGGATATCGTCGGATTGAATTGTTTATTTCGAAATCGTTGAAAGAATTGCTCTCCCGGTGGGGAAAAAGCAAACCAAAACGTCATAGCGCTGATTATTGCTGTTAAAACTATAGGAATCCACATCCGTCTATGCATAAGAACGATACCACACGCCATTCCCAGCTCAATGAGTACGGTTGCCCGTGAGAGGGTACAGACAGATCCAACAAAAAAACAAAGGGTCAGAATTCCATACGTGAGTTTCCGTGTTTTTACCCATAATAGAAAGCTTGGTGCGAAGGCAAAAATTAAAGGAATGCTCGCCAAGTGATGTCCGGATGCAGACTGTAGGAGATGATGCGAAGGAAGATATTGAGTCCACATGTTTGGAAGATGTGGAAACATGATCCACGCGAGTAATATATACAGAACAAACACAAAGAGTGTATGGATAAATAGTTTGAGGTGTTTTTTTTCTGTGTAGGAGTAGAATATCCAAAATACAAGTGCGCCTGTTGCGTAACGCATCCATTCAGAAAAGGAAACTGCGATATCATCAGAGAGAAAGATATGAATTCCGAGAAATATCAATATCCCAGCGCCACTACCAAGAAGCCATTGGTTCATGGATCGTTGTTTTTTGGCTAGCCTTGGAAGTCCAAAGACGATGCAAACGGCTCCAAGAGTCATAACGCTATCAATTGATGATTGCTGTCCGTCTCCAAGCCATACGCCGATAACCAGTAGGAGAAAAAATGTCAGAATAAGGGCGTTTTTTTTCACAGAAGCTATCTACACGCTTGTGTTGTACTACCAGTGAATTGACCTCCAATTAAACAATCTGGGTATTGACCTGCGGAGGGACAATCCTGTGAATGATATGGACAGCAACCGGCTTGTTGTGTATTACCACTAGCCCCGCAATTAGGGACAGCTACAGTAAAACCACCTTGTCCAACAACACCATATACACAAGCGCTTCCGTTGTTAACACATGTGCTTCCAGTAAAAGTATCAGTATATTGCTTTGTTTCAACTGTGTCGCAGTCATAGTCATATCCGCCGCAGGTCGTTCTTGCGGTTGTATAATATATTGTTTGTCCTGGTTTTGCATTTGCATCTGTATCACAACAATCTGTTCCCACAGTTGCAGATTGCCCGGCTGCTGCACAGGATGCTCCAGCACACACAGAATTGGATGTTGTTGAATATACCGTATCACCATCTGCGTCTGCATAACACGTAAGATTTGCATACGTTGTTGCATTTGCATCATTGCAATCGTAATTTGTGGTGCTTGCTAATGATGACATTCGTACTTTTCCGGTTCCGCCGGTAAGTGATACCCCTGTCGTTGCTGGATCGACGGCATAGGTATCGCCATCAGCATCTGTCCAGTAGAGTGGGGTATTCAGCTTGACTGTTCCTACGATTGACACAATACCACTTGCACCAATACTGATTGTTCCTGTAGCAATTGTTGTTACAGCAGCGACTGTCAATGTGCTATTGGAAACACTGAGAACAGCGGTATTTGTTGTCCCTGTTCCATAATCAACCCCGGGAAGAGAAGTTGCAAATGAGCAAGATGTCGTTTGTGAAAATGTTCCAGATGTGTGTGTCTGACTACAGGTAACTGCATATACCGGCATACTGATAGAATAGATACCAGCACTGATCATAATGAAGAAGAAAAAATGAATGATCGAAAGGCGTTTCATATCAATATGCACGCAATGTCAATACTGGTTTTGTTGATGTTTTTATCGTGTCGCTGCGGAAATCCAACCCAACATTATAAATATAATCATGAGTATCTGTTGTGGTAATTGTTACTTCCCATACGCCATCTGTATCAACTCCGGAAATGCGCTGCATTGGATATGTTTTTGCTCCATGATCAGTTTCCAAATCAATGGCTGCATACGTAATGGGTTTGTCATATTTTGCTTTGACGGTATAGGTTTGCTTTTCACCCTTTTTTGGATCATACGGAGCAATGGTTATTTGTGAAGGTTTCGGACCCTGTACAGCGCTTCCATAGCTAAATGGATATGTCTGCGGTCCTTGCGGCAGTGGATACGGTTTTGGTGTTGGTTTTACAGATATGGTGGTTTTTTTTGTATACGTATTTTTGCGAGAATAGAAATATATCCCTCCGGAAATAAGTACAATAATAACAAGAAGGGCAACAATACCAGCGGGAGAGATGAGTGTATCAACGGAAGAAGACTTTTTTTTGGCAGACGGTCGTGATGGCATAGTGTTTCTCGATACTTTCTTTAAGTGTACATGGTTCTCATAGTCTGTCAAGAGAGAAGAGGGGTTGTTCTAATAAGAAAACGTAACATTATATGTCCCCGGTGTCTCTAATCGTATGCCAACAAAAGATGGAAAGACGTTTATCGTTTGTATTTTTTTGCCACTCACTGTAACTTTCCAATTTGGATGATATGTTTGTTTCAGAATGACAATACAGGTTGAACAAGGAGCAGTGACTTCGACACGGGCTTTAAAAATCATATCTGTATCTTGTGATTGCGAAGTAATTTTAACTAAGTCACTTAAGGTACTTAAGGGACTTAAGTACCTGGGAATTTCCGCAAAAAGTGAGTGTGTGGCGCCATCAGGAGTCACGTATGTTACCGGGTCGATCATGCGAAAATGGGGAAGAGATGTATCTTTTGTTGATAATTCAGGATAAATTTGTTGTTTTGGGTAATCGGATTGAATCCAGAGATGGATAAGGTTGATGATGTCTGTTTTTTTTGCGGTTACGACACTTGGGGCAGTACCAACAGTGATATAACCTGCAGCATTGTCATCCTGAACTTGTTTCAGGATCTTGTATAATTTCCAACTTTTTGTTTCTTTGTATAATTTCCAGAACGGCATGGGAATTTTTGTCGTTGGAGTGACAACATAACGGATGTTGTATAAATTGTAGTGATTGAGATTTTCTTCAACAAAAAACTGTTCCGTATCTGAATTCATGCTCCATGTTTGGGGAAGCCATAAGACTGTTGGAATCCCATAGGTAGAAAGCTGCATATAGTACGGAGTAGATGCAATTTGAAATGCTTTTCCTTCATTTCCCCGCAGCGCATAGACGCGGCCGGGGTTTGTAGATTGTAGAGAATAGAGGGTAGAGAGGAGAAGATCAAAATCAGGTTTTGCTTTTGCATATGCGTCATTGGCCTGATTGATTAAAACAGTATTGTACTCAGCATATTTGATCGTTTGAGGATAAACCATTGTAGAAATAATGATTATAAAGATTATAATTATTATAAATTTTATAAAAAGTCGGAATCGTGAAACTATCCATTCGATTCCAATTGGCGCGAGAAATAAGCCAGCAAGATGAACTCCCACAATGAACCTGTGTCCATGAAATTCACTCATGCCGGGGATGAAGTTTAAAAGTCCTCCCCAGGTGGTGCGGCCGAAAAACAAGACAAGATAAAAGAGAAAGAGAAACGCGATAGAAGAAAAACTATTTTGCATTGTCGCAAATAATCCAATAAAAATAAGCATGGTAAACAGTGGAAACCGTCCGAAGTCGAACAGTTGTCCGTTCACAAACATGGTCACAACTTCTTTTGCGCCATATGAATTAAATTTCCACACCGGGTCCCAGACGGAAATATTATGAAAATTATTGTTCAGAAACGCTGGAACGATCCAGTATGACAAGATAATGAGAGGTGGAATTGCAAGCAAGATTGTTTGTCTCGCGGAGCGAGATCTGGCTTCGCCAGATTTTTCCGCAATGAAAAGAGCTGTTTGAGAAAGACAAATAACGGGAATAGCTAAAAATGCCATCATGCCAATACCGAGATGACCGGCGGTGGTAAAAACAAGAAATAGAATAGAAAGAATATATATATTTTTTGAATTATTTTTAGTAAATTGTATGATTGATGCAATGACCAGTGGGAACCATATAAGTGCAAATAACTGTGAGCTTAGTCCCCACCCGCGCCATAGAAATGATGACTGATCAATACCATAGAGTCCGTCTGTTGAAATCTGTGATGCAAGAAGTGCTGCGATGCCTGCGGTGAGCCATCCGCCAGCTGGCGGATTGAGAATACGGAAGGCTAAAAATAGTGATAATGGGAAAAAGCACAATAATAAATAAATAATCCAATGATAATACTGAAATAACGATATATTTGGAGTAATGAAACGATATGATGCGACAATGAGTATTTGTGGCACGTGGGAATAATAATAGGGGAGGTTGTATCCTTCTGCCCAGTTTGGAACCCAGTGATCCGTCAGGATAGACAGAAAGCAGAAAGCAGAAAGCAGGTTTTTGGGACAGGTTCGATCGGCATACTCCCACATTTGATTTGTTCGTTCAACAAGGGCAAATTGAAATGCATTATCGTTTGGATCAATCATCGCTGTTGGTTCTGCGCGGTACAGCCAGAGGTTAAAGCCAATGGAAAAACAAAGGAGAATGATCGCAATCCATTTTTGAATTCTATCCATACGTCCGTTTTACTATAGCATTTCTTTCGATAATTGCGAATGTCCGAGAAGTTGAGTACGATGGAAGTATGGGAGTAGATACTGGCGCGCAAATAAAGACAGGAGAAAAATCATTTCAATGGTATTCTGATTGGGAAGTGCTAGAAGAATCATTGTGGGCAGATTGAGAGAAATAATAGCCCCCGCTAACTAGCGGGGCTTTTTTATGGAAAAATTATTTAATTTGCAACAGGAAGATGAAGATGTTTTTCAATTACATCGAGAAGATCTAATCGATCTTTCAAGCCACCGAGATCTTTGAGATTTTGTTCGTTATCTCGAAGAATTCTTGCTACATCATCAATCTGATCCAACGCTTTCTGATTCCGATCGATTTTAGCAGATACGTCGTCAATTTTTCTTGCTACATCATCAATCTGATCCAACGCTTTCTGATTCCGATCGATTTTTTGAGCAAGCATCTTGATATCAGATTTTGTGACCGTATTAGTTTTCTTTTTCATACCTTTTACAATACTCCGTGAAAAATTTGGTGTCAATGGTTTCATTGAATTATGTTATGGGAAAATATATGAATCTTGCACAATAACTCTTCCTCGTGATATAACAACGCTAGTATGATTAACTGGAATACAGATGAAAAACGATTACAGAAAGAACACCCGGAGGACTATAAACGGTGGAGGATAACGCAGCTTATTAATTATGGTCTTGAGGGAGAAAAACTTGATACAACATTTCTCAAAGTGCATTGGGACAAGATAAAAAATCGACTGACACAGGACAAACGAAAAACAATAGAATGGCTCATATGGGACAAACCATGGAAAAACCAATCGGGCTTACTACCCAACAAAAACAATTTCTCAATGTAATTATTGGGGAACCATACTTCCTCAACAATTTTTATCTTAGTGGCGGGACGGCGCTTAGTGCGTGGTATCTTTCGCATCGGGAGTCCTATGATCTCGATTTTTTCACCGACCGTCCATTTGACTACGATAAGATTATTCGATGGATTAGGCAAAATGAACACGCGCTTGGGTACACCTCCATACGGTTCGAGGAAGATTATGGATTTCTCATGTGTTTTCTTCGTTTTTCGCCAAAAACGATGCTTAAAATTGATTTCCATAATTATGCTTCCATAACGCTACAAAAAGGTCTTGTCTGGCGAGGTTTAGCGATTGATAGCCTCTATGACATTACAGTGAATAAACTTCGTACCATTGCAACGATCCCGCGAACCCGCGATTATGTTGATTATTATTGTATTTTTCAGCATAGGAAATACCCAATCAAACGATTGTTTTCTGATGTTGCCAAAAAGTTTCGAGAAAAGATTGATCCATTACAGGTAGCGAAAAATTTTTTAAAGGTTAGTGAGTGTATTGACCTGCCGATTATGCATATTCCATTTAATGAGAAGTCGATGATTTCTTTTTATCAGGGTACAGCGAAAGAGTTACGCTCGTTTATTTTGAAGTAAGTATCGGATTCAGCCAATCTGCATGGTCATCGATATTGCCGTTTTCGCTGTCTGTTACCACAAGCGTAAGATAGGAAAATCCGGTGATATCCGCTTCCGCATGTTTGGGATTTTCATAGCGTTTCATAATATTAGATCGAAATAACAGTGTGTTGTCTCCATAGATTTCAAATATCACAGATGCTTGTCCCCCTGCTTCGGTATCTACTCCATAATCTGTTGAAAATTTTGTAAAGCGTTTGCCAATATGATACACAATTTTGCTATTTGCGTGCGTTCCAAGACCTTTTTGATAGAAAAAATACTGGCTTGATAACCGGTCCCATGTTTTCCAATCTTCAGCTTTAGCGTTGACCGGCATATTTACTGATAGTCTTCCGTATTGCTGATCCTGGTGGATAGGAGAGAGCGTTGTTAAAGAAATTGTTTTTTTTAATAATAACGGCGTGTTGAGGCCAAAAACAGCAAGAAGTATCACTAACCCATACAGAATAACATAAGAACATCGGGATATGAGAAACCAGATATATCCGAGTGTGAGAAGAACAGCAAGGGGAATAGTCCATGATGGGTTGTTGAGAAATAACAGCGCTTGGATGCCGTTTTTGGGGTAGTTTGCGATAAATGCAGTATGAAGATTGAGAAAATATAAAAGTGTTAATAAAATGTATCCAATAATTGTATTTTGGAATATACTAGTAGTCCAGAAATGTTTCCTATCTTTAATTGTCAGGCGTTCGTTTACAAAACCTATGATCCAAAATAATCCAAATACGAATGCGGGGAATAGATAGCGGTCATGAGACTCTGTTTGGAAAAAGAAAAATGCTCCGACAACAAGCGTGAGAGACAAAAAGAACGATGATGCGCCTTTTTTCAGTTGATTGACAACAGTTAAAAGATACGTGCTTGCAAATAGAATAAGCCCCATGGTTTTGGCGTTGATGATGCCAATCGTGAGTATTTTGTCTGATATCCCCATGCCATTTCCTTTTGCTACCATCCACCAGATGTTGTACGAATTGAGGGACAAATAAGGGAAATAGTCATAGTTAACCGTAAGAGAGGTGATAACACGGGCCATATTGCCTGTTAAGAGAAATTCAATGTTCAGAAGAAAGAACAAGAGCGTTGATCCGGCAATGGCTTTGATAAGTTGTTGAAATCCAAGGCTTTGCCAGATGAAGAGAAAAAAAAGTGGACCATAGATCATGTTTTGGAGTTTGGTCATCAGGGCAACCATATAGATTGCTCCCGCAAAAAATGGTTTTTTAGTAATCACTAGTACGACGGCGCAAAGAAATAAAAATACTCCCAAACTATCGACCTGCCCCCAGACTGCGCTATCAAATATTGAAAGAGGGGAGAAAAGATAGAGAGTAGGAAGAAGAAAATCCCACATATTGTCATGCTGAACTCGTTTCAGCATCTGTTTTGAATCGGACTGGATCCCGAAACAAGTTCGGGATGACAAACTCTTCGAGTACCACAATAAAACACCAGCAATACCAAGATCAGCTAACACCGCAGGGAGTTTCATGAGGGTTAAAAATAACAAATTGGTGTTGCTCCAGAATTCATTGTAGTTATGCGGATTTGCAAAGAGACTGTAGATACCGGTAATAAGCCACAAGAGATAGGCAAATGGGGTAGGGTAGTTGTTATTGGTATTAAACATACTCCAGACGATGCCGTGATCATAGGGTGCGAGCCCCCAGGATTTCCAAAAAGACATATCTGCTTCAAAACCAGGGTTCGGAACAAACGCCATGCGTAGGAGAAATGCTGCTAGAAACAAAAACGGAATAAACCATTTCTTATATGACATATTTTTTTACATTTGTCATGCTGAATTTATTTCAGCATCTAGTTATTATCATTCCCGATGGATCCTGAAACAAGTTCAGGATGACAAGGAAAACTACTTCCCCGTGTATGTTACTCCACCGGGGATGATGACAGCGCTTTCCCTGTTTGCCGTATTTACGTAACTTGCAATAATTGCAATACATAAAATTGTGATGATGCTTATGCAGATTAGCGGAATAAGAGAAGAGTATTGATTTTTCATTGACTGTACAGTATCAAGTTTTTGATGTTGTTGCAAGGATCTTGACAAGCAGACACGGAATGTATAAGATAGTATATACATGGTTGTCATCAGAACATCTGTTGCATTTGAATGGGATAGTGGGAACATTGGGAAAAACAAGAGAAAGCATGGGGTAGTTGAAAAGGAGGCAGAAGAAGCGTTTTTCGACGCGGGTAAGGTGATGTACAAAGATGCGTTTCACTCGATGAAAGAGGAAAGATATATTGTGTTGGGCGAAACGAAGATGAAAAGATTATTGTTCATCGTTTTTACGAAAAGAAGAAAAAAAATCAGGATTATTTTAGCAAGAGATGTCAATAGAAAGGAGGTGTCTTTATATGAAAAAAAAGCTCGTAGTTCCAAAATTCAAAAATGAGGACGATGAGAGAGATTTTTGGGCAAAAATTGACCTTTCCGACTACTATGAACCCAAAGACTTCGTTCCGGTCAGTTTTCCCAATTTGAAGCCGACTACCAGGCCGATTTCACTGCGGATTCCGGAATATATTATTGATAGAGTGAAGGAAAAAGCAAACGCAATAAATATCCCTTATCAATCGTTAATGAAGCAGTATATCGAAAAAGGCGTTTTTGCAAGGTAAGGACTCTTTTGTTGTACAATACTTTTATCTATGCGTTTCTGGTGGGCGATTATTATTCTTTCTTTTGTTCTTTTTTCTTTTGCTCCTACGTTTTATGAATTAAATCAAAGCGAAAAACTTACCTCATCGCGTTCCTTTGAACTCGTGCATAACTACTACACAGATTACAATTTTTATCTGTCGAGAATTCGACAAGGGTATGACGGGAAGTGGCTACTTCATGAGATCTATACAAATGAACCGCATAAAGGAACGATTATCCACGAACTGTATTTGCTTCTGGGACAAGCAGCGCGGTTTATTCCTGACGTATCTTTTGCAATTCCGGCAGCGTATCATGTGGCGCGGGCTGTTTTAGGAATGCTCCTTCTCGCTCTTATTGCCTGGTCAGCAAAACAAGTATTTCATTCTATTTTTTGGCAAGTGATTGCGTTTTTTCTTGTGGCAACATCTTCCGGGTTGCCGCTTATTGTTCAAGCAGGGAATACGTGGCGGTTTAATAATTACATGCCGTGGTGGACGGTGTTAGAGTCGTTGCAACGCATCACATTTATTCCCCACATTTTAGCTGCTCAAGCAGGGTTATTGTTTCTTATTATGGCAAAGGTAACCAGGAAAAACTGGATTCCAATAAGTATTCTTGCGATGGGGGTTGGTCTTGCTATGCCGCAGGCTTTGATGACTGTCTATGGAATATATGTAATTCTGAGTGTCATCGAATATGTGTTTGAGAAAAAAACTGATGGGATTGTTCCTCGAATGCTCATTGGGCTCATCAGCGTGTGGACTATTCTGTATTTTCTTCCGTTATTATCTCAATATCCATGGAAACGCCTCGTTGATTTTGAGATTCTCCATCCAATTTCTTTTTCTTACATTGAATATCTCAAAACGCTTGGAGCAAGTTTGCCTTTAGGATTTCTTGGAGCGGGGATTGTTTTATGGAAAAAAGACAAGAAGTGGTACCCGATTGTTGCATGGGCAATCGGTGTGCCGCTTGTCGTTCTTCTCATGCTCATTAAACCGCTCCAGCACCCGCTGCGATTCACTGAAATGGCAGCATATATTCCACTTTCACTTCTGACGGCCTATGTGTTCTATCAAATAATCTTACATCTCAACACTCAGTTTAGTTTTTGGAAGAAGTATCAGGTATTAGGTATCAAGTATCAAGTATATAAAATACGGCATTATTTATACATAATACTTTATACTTTATACTTTATACTTATTTTATACGGTCTTGTCGCCATGTATCACCAATATCTTTGGCAAAAGGATTTTATTGACCATAAAATTGTTGCCGGATGGCCGGCACTGCCCATGAATAACTATATCGTGTACCCCTCAAAAGGATTCATCGATGCTATTATTTTCATTGACACGTCAACTGATAAACAATCAATAATACTCACTGAAATTACGGCAGGAAATTTTATACCAGCCCGTACAGGAAGGCGTGTGTATGTAGGCCATGAAAATACATCGTACAAAGAAGAAAAACTGGAGATAGTAAAAAAATTTTATCAGGGGAAGATGGATCCAAAAGCGGCATACGCATGGATGCGAAAAGAAGGAATCACCCATGTTTTTGTAGGGCCAGAGGAAAAATTGGACATGGAGGAAATAGATCTTCCAACTGCGTATCCGTTTCTGCGGCAGGTGTTTACAGGCGCTGATGCCATCCTCTATCAAATAACACCCTGATATATTATCATCTAAAAATGAAACACCCCTGTTATTTGTGTCATACACGAGCGGTACTATTCATGGAAAAACATGGATATAGACTGTACCGGTGCCCGGTCTGCAAACTCACGATAACCGAATTTACGAAACAATATACTTCGTTTGTGGAGCGGTTTTATTCAAAAGGATACTTTACCGGCGATCCGAGATGCAGTGCTTTTTCCGGGTACGAAAAAGATAAACTTTGTATTACGAGGAATTTGCAACAGGTGCTGGGTAAGGTGAAACCGTATGTGAATAAGAATGCGAAGATGTTAGATGCCGGTTGTGCCATGGGTTTTATGGTGGAATTAGCGCGTTTGCAGGGATATGACGCGTATGGATTTGATCCTTCTTCCTATGCATTGTCCCGCGCAACTTCCGCCATTAAACAATATCTATCACAAGCAACTATTGAAACTGCGTCATACAAAAAAAATTCTTTTGATGTGATCACGATGACGGATATTATTGAACATGTACAAGATCCCATTTCCAGCATGAAAAAATTACGGCAGTTTCTAAAAAAGAATGGGCTTATGGTGATAGCTACCGGTGACACACAGAGTGTTGCTGCAAAACTATTAGGGAAGCATTGGACATTCTATATACCACCACAGCATCTTTTTTTCTTATCGAAAGACAATCTCACAACCATGCTGCACAAGTCCGGATTTGTTCCTGTTGCCTGGTTTCGCGTGGGCAAATGGCTGAGTCTTGATTATATTGTTCATTTGGCTCAATCAGCTGGTGACTATTGGTGGGCTCGATATATCCATTCTGTTGTGAAGTGGTTACACATTGGAAAGATGCCAATATATCTACCAATGCAAGATAATATGGTGGTTATAGCAAAAAAAACTAATCGGACAGGATAACAGTTTCATAGAATTTTGAACACCGTTGCAGTCGGAGTTAAAAAGATTGGGGCGAGAAATGGATATGCGGTTTGAAACTGCTCTACATTCCCGTCTGAATTCGTGAAGAAAACATATGCAATCGGTATGGTCTGGAGAAAATTTTTGGCTTCGGATGGCGTCATGGATAGTTGGAAAAATGCTTTTGCCCGCGCGACTTTTTCATCTGAACGAATTGTTATGAGCATATGTCCGCTATATGTTTTATGTCCGGAAAGGGCTGGTACCATTGAGTCTGTAAAACTTATTGGATTGGCGAGCACCACTTTTTGCCACGACTTATCCTGTGCAAGGAACTCAAACGCCTTGTAGGTAGTTTTTGGAATATAGACAACTGGACTTGAGGTATTATTCACATTAATTTTTTGTTTTATTTCCCATATGATTGTTGGTGTTACAGCAAGAAAAAATGTCATGAACAGGAAGGTAAAGACGAGTGATTTCCATTTTGTATGTTGTTTTATTATAAGCTGTGTTATCGCATCGGTACCTGTTGCTGCAAACCATGCCAGAATGATGATGCAGCCTGTAGAAGTAACTCTGGCATTGGAAATGCCAAGGAATACATCAATGCTCGGGAACCGGAAGAGGATGTAGCCTATCAGAACAAGGAACAAACCAAACCATTCAATTTGCGCAAGCCGTTTGATTCGGAGGATGATGCCTGAAAGCGCAAACGGCACAATCGGACCAATAGACAAGAGAAGAAACCATGTCGTGGTGAGTGTCTGTTGTTTGGCATCCCATGCTCCCGCGTACATATCCGGTCCGTTTTGATTTTGTAATAAAAATAACAAATAAAAAAATGGGATGAGGAAACTAATAACTAACACACATGCACGCGTCAGATGCTTTTTATTCTTACATAACAAACAGGAGAGCGTGTAACAGCCGACGATCATGCCGGCAAACACCGGTTGAAGCACTGTAAGCAGGGCAATTTGTATTCCTGCCAGCGTCCATCTGATCCACGGACGCAGGCGAAGTTGTTCATCAAAAAGAACAATGAGGATACCACAGAAAAGTATTGTTTGTGTGATGTGGTGAGGGAGAGTAGAAAGCCGGTCGGTAATCAAATGTCTGGTTCCCCAAAGTTGAAACGGCCAGTACGCAACATCTGCGGTTTTTGGAAGACGATTGAGAACGGAAGTTGAAAATACGAAGAAAAGAAATCCAGCGAACGCGAGGTGTTTTTTTGGAAAGATCCGTTTGAACATGAGATACGTTCCTACCAACATGATAAAAAGAAGTACGTAGACGCTCCCATTAAAGAGAAGTATTGGGGAGAGATGTAGTATGCGTGCGATATGGCCAAGAAGAATATTTGGCCAATATTGAAAGGTGGGTGTGACATATTCTGATGTGACAAGATAATGATTCAGCCACCAGCCATGCATTCCTTGAACGACATGACTTAGGTACAAAAAATAATCCATAAAATAATGTGTCACACCGAGGTACACTGTTTCTGGCGGCGTCTGAAGCGTACCAATAATAAAGCCGATGTTGCCGAATAGCGCCATAATAATACTAATGAGGAGAACGACAACTAACTCAAGACTTCGGTTTTTCCGCATGGTATTATTGTAGCAGATGGCAGTGGTATACTAGGTTCAATATTTCTATGAAACGGTTTCGTTCATTTATCTCTGTTCCTTCAATATTAACAGTCCTTATTGTTGGCGTAAGCGCCTATTTTTTGTACTGGAAATTTCAACTGGGTCTTGTCAGATATTTTGATCTTGATGAGTATGCATATCTTTGGTGGGCGAGTCACATGCATCAAGGATTAATGCCGTATCGAGATTTTCTTTTTGGTGCAATGCCCGGATTTTTGTGGCTGTTATCTTCTCTGTTTACTTTTTTTCATGGTGCAACACCACTCATTGCTGGGAGAATTCTGATGGATATTGTATTTACCGCGCTTGCAGTTAGTGCCGGAGTGTTGTTTTGGGAGATGCGAAAATCATGGCTTGCAGTGGCAGTCCCGCTATTTCTCGTTTTTTTGCCATTACCTGCGGATAAATTTTTAGAAATCCGTCCCGATACACTTTCGTTATTGTTTGTGCTTCTTGGAATGATATTTCTTGTTCATGTTATGAATGGAAAAACAGATGAAACACATACACGGTATTCAAATACGTTTTTTGTCGGTGCAGCCGCCTTCAATTTTGCTTGTTCCCTTGTTGTCTTGCAGAAGACACTTCCCATTGTTGGTATTTCCGGCATTTGTTTTTTGGGGTGGTGTATGACTTCGTTTCGTATAAAATCATTGGCAAAATATACCTATCGGAAATTTTTTTTCGCAGCATTGATAGGGAGTGGTATTGTGATTGGGCTGACCGCAATTTGGTTTTTTCTACGCGTCGGGGACATAAAACTTGTTTGGTATTCACTCGTTCGTCTACCCATGGAAATCAATGTGTTAGGAAACATATGGAGAATTGAACCGACACAATTCTTTTACCCAAACGATACGTTTTATGGGACATATGGGTACAATATTGGATACATTCTTAATTTGATTTTTTGGTGCACCAGTATGCTCATCGGTGTCGTGCGGTTTGTTGTTCCGATGGTCCCAAATGGGAAAAAGGGAGTATGGCAGGAGTTGATGCTATCCGGAGTCTTTATCGCATCCCTTATTTTGTACAAAAGCTTTTTTTCGATGAAACACACACAATATCTTATGCCTTCCGCTATTTTTGTCGCGTGGTATGCGGCGGACGGATTTTTTATTATGTGGGACAGATTGAAACATGCACACATTGGACGAATATTCTATATTTCCATGTGGTGTCTTGTGCTTGGAATGCTGGTGAAAGGGTATTGGGTAGTGAATGCGCCTAAATTTTTTTGGCGAAACGACGCTGAAATACAAACAGTTGCAACGATTCTCCGTACTATTCCGCAATCGGAGGCGATATTGGATTTAGTAGGACTTACGATGTATTATCCAGCTTCATATTATCTTTCTGCTCTTCCGATTGGACAGATAACACCACTCATTAGTTTACGCCTCTCCTCATTATCCGGACAGCTAGAAGAAACAGATACAAAATTTATATATCAAGGAACATCTCGACGGATAACTACCTTATCTTTGGAAGATCAAGCGTATATTGCTGCACATTTTGTTCCGGTTGGAGACGGAACGCTCCTTGTCCGCACTGATGAAGTGTCTTCCTATGTCAAAATCCTATCCAAGTAAATATCATCATATTATTTCCAGTGTCGAAGAAGTCCATTTTTGGTTTCGTGCACGGAGAGAAATGCTTCGACGTGTATTGCAACATTTTTATGCGCAACCAGCGGGAAAAAAATTTCTAGAAGTTGGATTTGGAACAGGAGAATTATTGTCCGTTATAGAATCATTAGGATTTACCACATCAGGAGTTGATATTAACGAAGCGGCCCGCACACATGCTAAGCAACAGAGTCACGCGACTTTATACATAACGTCATTTTTACGATTTGGTCACAAAACATACGATGCAATCGGTTTATTTGACGTACTAGAACATCAAAAGGATGATATGCATTTTCTTCGTCATGCACATACACTATTGAAATTCAATGGTCTTATTTTTTTGACTGTTCCCGCTTGTCCATGGTTGTGGAGTGATATTGATCGGTTGTCGGGGCACGTTCGACGATATACGAAAAATGAATTATCGGAAAAATTGAAAACGAGCGGATTTCGTCTCCTCTGGTTAAATTATTGGAACGTATTTCTCCTTCCGTTCTATGCTGTTTGGAAATTTTTCAGTATATTTATCGGGGATTCAAACCCTACTCAATTTGTTTCTAGAATACATCCTGTATTGAATATTATATTTTTTTGTATTATAACCATAGAGAACAAATTAACTTTATATGTACCGTTTCTTTTTGGAACCTCGCTTGTTGTAGTTGCCCGCAAAGAGCGATCAAGAGTATGATGGGGAATATATTGATATGATACGCGTTTCATTTGTTATTCCTGTGTATAATTCGGAGCATTCAATTAAAAAGAGTGTTGATGAGTTGTATACGCTCTATAAAAAATCGAAGTACCAGATTGAAGTTATCCTTGTAAATGACGGAAGCACTGATCGTACGGACGCTGTCTGTCGACAAATAACAAAAAAATACCCGCATGTTTCATATATTTGTCTTTCAAAAAACTTTGGCCAACACAATGCGCTTTTGACTGGCATCAGGTATGCGGAAGGAGTGTATGTCGTGTGTTTAGATGATGATTTGGAAACACCGCCGAAAGAAAGTATCAAACTTCTGAATTCCATAGAACACACACATCTTGATGTCGTATATGGACAATATCAAAGAGATTGCTCGTGGTTTCGGAACATCGGTTCGATAATTAACAACATGATGGTGGATTTCGTCTTTCATAAGCCTCATGATGTACTATTACACAGTTACTTTATTATGAACAGATTTGTGGCAAAACAGATTAGTTTGTACGATGGCCCTTTCGTATACGTGCCCGGACTAATTTTTCGTGTAACGCAACGAGTGGGCGGCACTCCCATTGTCTCCGGCAGTCGGTTGTATGGATCCTCAAACTATTCACTTAAAAAACTCGCCCTGTTGTGGATTAATGGCATTACCAATTATTCATTGTTTCCCCTCCGTGTTTCCATAGCCATTGGTTTATTTGTTGCTATATTAGGATTTATTATTTCTTTAGTGATTGTCGGTATGAGACTTACCCGTCCAGAGATTGCTGTTGGATGGGCTTCAACTATTGCAACAATACTTGTGTTTGGAGGATTAATTCTCCTGTTTATTGGTTTTGTAGGAGAATACGTTGGGCGGATATTTTTTACCTTAACAAAAGATCCACAATCTGTCATTCGTGAGATTGTTCGGAAAAAAGATTAAAGAGATATGCTTCCACTTAGGATAGTATCCTAAACGAGTCCTCCGTTAATGCTAATTGCTTGGCCAGTAATATAGATCTCCCTTTTTTAGATCGCGCGTTTTTTGAAGTTGATCGAGAAGTTTTTTGAGCGTGACAACAGAAGTCACAGTGATTTTTTTTATCTCGATAGTTGTGTTGTGTAAGTATTCACTGTCCCATGGAATAATTGAGTAATGGAGATCTGATTGACCGTTTTTAAGAACGTGAGTTTGTGTAGTAAACATATGTCTTTCTTGAGATTAGTTGACTATACCACAAAAACAATAGTACCAAAAATTCCATTATATTGATATTTCAACCCAATTGGTGTTAAATGCTTACAAATGTATCTATGACGAGAAAAACGATTATTTCACTCCATAAACCATATTGGGGAAAAGAAGAAGCGCTTGCTCTTGCGGGTTCATTACAGCGAACTAACGGTGTGGGGGATGGATTCTACACAAACAAGTTAAACGACGTCATGAAACGATTAACACATTCTTCCTATGTGTTTGCGGTGCCGTCATGCACGCAGGGGTTAGAACTTGCATGTCGTGTAATGGATATTGGCGTTGGAGATGAAGTGATCGTGCCGGGGTTTACGCTTTCTGCATCAGCAAATTGTATTGTCCTTACCGGAGCACGCCCTGTATTTGCTGATATTGAAGATGACACATATTGTATTGATCCAAAATCAATTGAACGGTCAATAACAAAAAAAACAAAAGGAATTATTAGAGGAATTTGTATCATTGGTGTCGGAGTATTGTTTTATTTACTTTCTCTGGGAAATTTCCCGTTTGTCTGGTATTCCCTCACAAAATTATCTTTCGAAGCAAGCAGTCTGGGTAAACTGTTTCCCATATCAGCGCAATTTTTCTTTTTTCAAAATGATGTTATGTACGGCACAGGCGGATATCATATTGGATATTGGATGAATCTTTTGTTGTGGAGTATAGGGCTTTGTGTGGGAATTATTCGGTTGCTTACTCCATGTGTGTTGTCCGGAAAAAGAGGCATGTGGCAGGAATTGATTGTCTCAACGGTATTTTTATCGTCGTTTCTCATTTTTTGCTCTGTTCTTCCCATGAAACATGCGCAATATCTTATCCTTCCAGCAGTGTTTGTTGTTTTTTATGTGGCAGATGGGATATGGGACGTGTGGAAAAATTTACAACGTACTACAATCGGTCAAACCATATTTTTTGTCGGATTCTGTCTCTCTTTTTTCTTTTTTTGGCGTGGATATACCCTAGTTACCATGCCAAAATTGTATTGGACAAATGATAATGATATTCAAAAGGCAGGAAATATTTGGAACACTATTCCATTATCAGAACCGATATTTGATATGGTAGGTTTGACGATGAGATATCCACAGCCGTATATCGCGCCGGTGTACCCAGTTGGTCAGATTGCACCTCTTATTTCTTATCCACTACCATCTCTTTCAGAAGCCCTTGAGAAAACAAACACAAAATATATCTACAGCGGACCGGAGGCGCGGTTTCAAACGCTTTCAACAGAGGATCAAGAGTATGTTCAATCGAATTTTTATAAAGTGGGGGATGGTACGCTGTGGGTGAGAAATGACGTTGATTATTAAAAACGAAAGTGGTATTTTTGATATGCACGTGCATGTGAAAAAGGAAACATTTTTTTCCTGTGTGATTTTTTTCCGATTGTGGTATAAGTAAGAGCACGTATGAAAGGAAAACGTGTTCTTGTTACCGGCGGATTGGGATTTATTGGCAGTTCTTTGGTTATCGCGCTTGTCAAACGTGGTGCAATAGTGACAATAATTGATAATGTAGCTCCTTTACAGGGCGGGAATCTTTTTAATATTCATCCGGTTCAGAAAAAAGTAGCTGTCAACTATAGTGATATCCGCGATGTTTCTTCAGTCAATCAACTCGTGCAGGATAAAGACTACATTTTCCATTTAGCCCGTCAAACAGACCATATTATCAGTCAAACCGACCCATTTCCGGATATTGATGTCAATATTAAAGGAACTGCAATTCTTCTTGAAGCATGTAAACACAATAATCCAACAGTGCGACTTATTAACGTTGGTACCCGTGGACAATATGGAACAGCAATTACGCTTCCTGTAGCTGAAGACGCGCCAACGAATCCGAAAGGGATATATGAGCTAACGAACTTAGCAGCTGAAAAAATGGTAAAAATCTACAATGATAATTATGGAATTCGTTCTATCATGCTTCGGCTTACCAATATTTATGGTCCAAGGTCGCAGATGAAAACGGATCATTATGGAATCGTGAATTGGTTTATCAGGCAGGCAATTGACGGAGAAAAAATATCCGTTTTTGGCGACGGACTCATGCGGCGCGATTTTTTATACATTGATGATACGGTTGATGCAATGATCCGTTGTGCTACGACGCCTGCTTGTTATGGAGAGATAATAAACATTGGTCATGACAAGCCGGACACATTTTTACACCTCGTGCAAACAATCGTTAGAGTAGCCGGAAAAAAAGCATCATATCGATTCACTCCGTTTTCTGCTGAACGGAAAGTTCAAGAACCGGGAGATTTTGCTAGTGATGTAACAAAAATTAAAAAGCTTACCGGGTGGCAACCAACGACAAGCTTGAGAATAGGAATCAAAAAAACAATCGCGTATTATCGAA
Source organism: uncultured Gammaproteobacteria bacterium (assembly GCA_964394685.1). Lineage (GTDB taxonomy): Bacteria > Patescibacteriota > Microgenomatia > UBA10105 > UBA927 > CAIJMI01. Next base: position 9,045 of record CAYMYO010000006.1, on the reverse strand, counting down.
AGTACAAAAAACAGTATTGGACATGAAATTATCTTCGCTTTCTATTCTCATTCCTGCGTACAAAGATGAAAAAACAATAGCGACTGTTGTAAAGCGTGCTGTCCTGGCAGGGAAAACGTTTGCAAAAAAGTTTGAAATCGTCGTATTAAACGACGCGAGTCCTGATAATTTACCATTGGTTTTAGCGAGACTGAAACGGACTCGTCCGGAACTTCGCATAATGACGCATACAAAAAACCAGGGATACGGTCAAACAATCAAAGAACTGTACTATGCCGGAAAAAACGAATGGCTTTTTACCGTACCGGGAGATTATCAAATTGATCCGACGGAAATAAAAAAACTTGTTCCGCAGGCAAAAAATTCGGACATGATTATCGGGTGGCGCAAGGAGAGAAATGATACGCAAACCCGCAAGAGACAATCTTTTGTTTATAATAGACTGTTGCGATTATTATTCGGCGTATTTCTTCATGACATCAATTCTATTCGACTCATGAGACGAAGCGTTATGAATAACAGACGTATTACCAGCACGTCCGCATTCGTGGATGCAGAGCTTACTATTGGAGCAATCCGAGATGGATTTCGTGTGATAGAGAATCAAATTGAACATAGGAAAAGAGAAACATCAGGAGCTGGTGGGGGAAAGTTGAAAATAATTATTCCGGTCATTATTGACATGTGTAGATATAAACTGCGGCATTTCGTATGACTATCCCAATATTTAATTTAACGCGTCAATATAAAACAATTAAAAAAGAGATCGATAGTACGATTCAAACCGTATTATCCCGCGGCAATTTTATTTTAGGAACTGAAGTATCTGCGTTTGAACAGGAATTTGCAGAGTATATCGGTCTTCCGTATGCAGTCGGCGTTGCGAGCGGAACAGATGCATTAACATTGTCACTCCAAGCATTTCATATTGGGATAGGTGATGAAGTGATAGTGCCGGCAAATGTGTATCCGACAGCATTCGGTATTGCTCAGGCTGGGGTATCGCTTCGGCTTATCGATTGTGGACCGGATGGAAACATCAACCGTGCATTACTACCTACGGTTATTACAAAGAAAACAAAAGCAATCATTGCAGTACACCTGTATGGCAACCCTTGTGACGTCATTGGTATACAAAAAGTACTCAAAAAAATTCATCGGGAAGATATTAAAATTATTGAGGATTGTGCACAAGCGCATGGAGCGGTTATTGGAGAAAAGAAAGTTGGAACGTTTGGTGATATTGCTTGTTTCAGTTTTTACCCGTCAAAAAATCTTGGAGCGTACGGGGATGGGGGAATGATAATAACAAGAAATAAAAAAATTGCAGAACGCATCCGAGCGCTTCGGATGTATGGAGAAACGAAACGATATCGTAGCGAAGAAGTGTCTGGTGTATCAAGATTAGACGAGCTACAGGCAGCGATATTGCGGGTCAAACTGAAATATTTGGATCGGTGGAATACGAAACGGAAACGCATTGCTGACTATTATTTTCGAGAACTGAAAAATGTATCCGGCATGACCTGCGTTCCATATAGAAAAGGAAGTTGTCATCATCTGTTTGTTATTCGAGTGAAAAAACGGGCTGCATGTATGCACTATTTGAAAACACACGGCGTCCAAACGAGTATTCATTATCCGTACCCAATTCATCTTGTTCCGGCTTTTAAAAACCTCGGTTACAAAAAAGGAGATTTCCCAATGGCAGAAATATTGAGTCGAGAAGTTGTCTCACTTCCCCTGTATCCGGAATTAACCATGCAAGAAGTGCGCACTGTAGTACAATGGATACATTTATGGAATCAGGAATAGAAATAACACGATTCAAAACCAAACAAGGAATAGAAGTCATTGTTACGACGCTTCAGGATTCGGATTTACCGGATTTGCTTATCTATGCAAATAATCTTATTGACGAAGACACATTCGTGTTACTTTCCGGCAACCACCTCACACAAAAACATGAAAAAAAGTACGTTGATGATGCAATAAAAGCCATGCGAGAAAAGAAGAAAATACATTTCATTGCTCGTATCGACGGCAAATTAGCAGGAAGTTTTGAAGTCCGAATGCTCCCGCTTCGTAAATCTCATGCAGGGGAAATTGGCATTTCTCTGGCTCCGGCCTACAGGGATAGCGGGATTGGAAAAAAGTGTATGGAAATATTGATTAATGAAGCAAAAAAAGCCGGACTTCGATTACTCATTCTTACGTGCTTTGCGATCAATGCGCGCGCAATTCATATATACGAGTCCTTTGGTTTTAAAAAGGCAGGTGTAATTCCCGGACTTCTGTATTACAAAGGGAAATACGAAGATGAAATTATCATGCACCTCCCGCTTGTGTAATTTAGTCTTTTCTCGATGCACGTGCATGTCAAAAAGGAAACATTTGAATTTTGTAAGTATTTTGTAAGTATTGACAATGGATGTACATTTGCGTATCATATCTATTGATGCAATACAGAATTGATTTTAGCGAAGAAAAAAATCTTGTATTGCAGGAAGCACGAGGGATCGGATTTGAAGAAGTGATAGAAGCAATCGGGAAGGGAAATATTGTAGCCGATTTTCATCACAAAAATATCAAAATGTATCGTCATCAACGGATACTTGCGGTTCGTATTGATCAATATATTTACGCAGTACCCTATGTTTTGGATACAAAGAAAGGAGTTATTTTTTTAAAAACCGTCTACCCAAGCAGGGTGTTGACGAAAAAATATTTAAAAAAGTAAGAAACTATGAAAACATACATTTCATCACTTGATAAGCAGGAAACACGGATAGAGCAGGCTTTGAAAGCAGGCGAGTATATTCCATCATCCGACGTTCAACAGACGAGGAATTTTTTTGCATCCGCAGCAAAACAGTTTCAGGAACTGAAGAAATCAAGAAGAATTACCATTCGAGTGAATCAAGGAGATTTGCTCAAGGTGAAAGCAAAAGCAAAAAAAAGCAATATTCCATATCAAACCCTTTTAAATGTGTTAATTAGCCAATTTGCCGACGGCCGTACGGCAGTGCAGATATAAAAGTGACGACTTCTTTACCGTTTACACACTGCTTCGCAGTCATTTATTGAAGTAAACGGTGGAGCAGAAGTATTTATGTCATAAATCCAGGTATCATAGGAAGTCTTCCGGCAGCTGTTTGCATTTTTTTGAAAATAGTATCCTGAAACAGTCGCTATTTTCCCTTCGTATTCAACTTGTGTTCTATATGTATTTGGAAGAGCTGGTTTGAACGCGTTATTCCATAAACATCCGAGTGAAACATCAGGAGTGATAAATCGCATCGATTTTTCTATGAGGGAAAGCGTTTTTGCGTCAATAAACCGCTTCGGGATATCTTTTAACTCTTGGAAGTAATAAATATTGTAGGGTTCACGGACGAGAAATGTGAAATTTTCATGAACTTTTTCTCCCACGTTGAGCGTTACTGGAATCTGATAGATATCAACCATAAATACGGACATGTTTTCTTGGGTTTCAAAATTGAGTATAAATTCCGGCCACCGAGTTCCTCCACACCCTTCCTGTTTTTTACAAAATTCATCATAGACTAAAAGCGCTTGTTCTACGTTGATGGGAATTGCCGTAAGTTCAAGTCCTTTTGGATATTGGAGAGTAAACCCGTATGTCGTATTTATATAGGTATTCCATGACGCCGTTGGATTGCCGTATCGAAGTAACAGGAAATATGAGAAACTTCCGATACAAATGGTGATGATGATTCCGGTAAGCAGGGTTTTAATCATTTGGCATTGCTTTGATTTCTTCCATGACTTTTTGATATTCAGAAGATGTACTTGGGATTAAATCAAGGACGTTTTGCAGTGTTGCTTTTGCTTCTTTGGTATTTCCTTTGAGTTTAAGAACATTTGCCAGGTTATAAAATCCGTTTGCGTAGTTTGGTTTTAAGGTTACCGCTGTTGTAAATTGTTGGAGTGCATTGTCGTAGTCTTTCATACTAACGTATACCCCTCCCAGATCGAGTCGAAGGACCGGATTGACTGGATCAAGAGTGATTGCTTGTTGATATGCTGCTATTGACCAAGATGGAGCGTCTGTCGCGATACCGATAAGGTTCTGATAAATAGAAGCGAGATTACTCCACATATATACATTGTTTGGCGCGAGCGTCGTTGCGGTTTTTCCTTCCCTGATTGCTTGAGAAAGGAGAGTGGAGATGAGTTCTTGATCTTCTTTTGTGTTTGTTTTTATAGCTCCTCCCAGCGTGAGGTTCAGTTGAGCAAATGTTGCGTGATAGCGGCTGATGTATGGATTTTGCCGCATGGCAAGAATCATCAGATTATATGCTTTCGTTCCGTTATTCTCCTGGTTTTTTGCAACAACACCTTGATAAAAGAGTCGTTCTGCCTTGGTATAGCGGTACCAAAAGGAGGAAGAAACCAGAATAACGCCCACACAAACAATACTTCCAAAGACAACCCCAAGACTTGTGAAACGGTATGTGTGTGTATTTCTTTCTGATGTGGCAAGGAGAGAGAATAAACTAAGAATGAATATCAGAGGGAAGGATGGGGGAAAAAGGATGAGAAAGATGATAATAAGAAAGAGCGCAATACGAAGTTCCATCGTTGATATTTTTTCTTGAAAAAGAACGATGGCAAAAAGAAGCAGTGCGCATACACCTAAAAATCCATTCACCGTCGCAAGATGTAAAAGGAGTGATGCGTTGGCGTTAAAACCGCTGTTCCAAATGTCTGTCGTGTTGATGGATAGTTGTTTGCCGAGGGTATAGGCCATGGTAAACTGATCGACCCCAACGCCAAAAATTGCACTCACTGGCCGTTTCCAAGCTTCCAGAAGTATTCCCCACCCAACGGGAAGTGGCAGAAGCGAGGTTTTTATAAGGGGAATATATCGCCAAAGTGTCATTGCTATTCCACTTACTGCTATAAGAATGGCAATCAGCGAAAATGCGCTATTTCTATCTCCATGATTTTTTCCGGATTCTATTAAAAGATAGATTGATAGGGGTATGGAAAGAGCAAGAATATAGCATGCGGAAATGGGGGTTCCCGTTGGATTCCACAAGGGGTTTTCGAGATAGGAAATAGTCGGAAATAACATGGAAGTTATGGAAAATTGTTGATAGATGATCAGAAGTCCCAAGAGCGAACTGACTCCAACGATCATCCACATGAGTTTGTTGTGATCTTCTTTTTTTATAGACGTGGGAGCGATAAGAGAAATAAGAGTCAGAGACAACCACGTGATAAATCCGAGCGGATGAACAAGTGCTTCAATTTTGTTTGTTGATACAAATATGATGCTCAAAAGCGATGTAAGAGTCAGAACGCCAAATCCAACAACACCTGCGTTATAAGAAACGATGAGTGTTTTTGTACGGATGAGTCGTATGGTCCATAGAATACACATGAGGATTGTGATGCCTGTCAACATGATAAATCGACCCGTATCGTAGGCATCCTCAAAAAACGGAAGAAAGCCAATGCAAACAAACGGAAGAATATAGAGTGTGATGAAAGAGAGCATACACTTCTATCATACCGTTTCTTTGCAATTTTACCAGAGGTTTGTCATACTGGAAATTGATGCTATGTTGAAAAAAATAAAGAACCCTCATGGATTTACTTTATCAGAAATTATGCTTGTTGTGACAATAATAGCAATATTAGCTGTTATGAGTCTTCTTAATTTTCAAAGACAGACGATTCGTGGAAATGATAACAAACGAAAAACAGACCTCGCACAGCTTCGTGTGCTTTTTGATGATTATTACAATGATCACAATTGTTATCCTCAGGTAGCGACGTGGAACGGGTATAACTGCGTAGACGGGAGTGGAGGACAGTTTTTTGCTCCCTATCTGCAAGGGCAAAAAATTCCTTGCGATCCGGTGACGAATGAACGGTACTTGTATATCACGATCCCCGAAGACGCGCCGCCAAATATTTCTGCATGCAGCGGATATAAACTATTTGCAGCACTTGGTAATTTACAGGATAGCGATATTCTAGGTTCAGGTTGTAGTCCCGATCCAAATAAAGGTTGCGGGTACGAGCCATATAAATACAATTACGGTATTTCCATGGGAGGAACCATCGCCAATCCTGTGTTTAATTTTACTGCACCGCCTCCAACTCCGACTCCACCAGGCGCTCCAGGAAATAACTTTTGTCTTGGAGATGGTTCTCGTGTGTGTAATACGAAAGCAGGACTGTTTGCTCCTAATTACGACAATCGGCCATGTAGTGATGTGCTTCGCGAACTTGGGTGTATAAGTTTTCTTGACGGAGCGCTTTGTAGCAATAAGTGCCAAAACGAATATACTACATATAGATGTTTACAAACAGAAACAGTATTGTGTCAACAATGATAGCGAGGTATATATGAATAAGGCTATGAAACAAAAAAAAAGCTTGCCTGCCGGCCCGCTTCGCCGAATCGAGGCGAGCAGGCAGGGATTTACCCTTATTGAGCTCATGGTTGTTATTGTCATTATTGGTATTCTTGTTAGCCTTGGGATATTTGCTTTTCTATCATCACAAAAAAAATCTCGAGATTCAAGGCGTAAATCTGATCTAGATTCGGTTGCTCGGGCACTTGAAATGTATAACACGGATATCGGATCATATCCGGCCGGAGGCACTGGAGCTGATGAAAGCACAATTAAGGGGTGTGGAGACACCACAAAAATAGCGTGCGCGTGGGGTACGAGTTTTGCAAATACGACAAAAGCAATCAATTACATGATTAAACTTCCAATCGATCCAATAGAAGGGCGCAGATATTATTATGAACGAATTGGAACGAACGGATATCGGTTATACGCACGATTGGATAATTTAGAAGATTCGTCTATTCCAACAACAGAGATAAAGGAGTATGGCAAAAATTGCGGAAGTTTATCTTCCAGTGTGAATTGTAACTATGTAATTACAAGTTCAAATGTCGTCGTTCCGACACCAATGCCATAAGAAAGGATATATATGAAAAAGGGTTTTTCTCTTATTGAACTTATTGTGGTCATTGCAATCACTGCGGTGCTTTTAGCAGTAGCACTTCCCAATTTATTAAGTGCTCGTGAGCGGGCGCGCGATGCAAAACGGAAGCAAGAAGTACAAGAAATGAAAAACGCACTCAGGTTATATTACAACGACTATCAAAGCTATCCTGCGGCGGATGCATTCGGTGGTGGTGTCGGAAAGCTCAATTACATTGTCGGATGTGGTCCTGCTGCGCTTCCTGTTCGATGTCCATGTGTGTCAGGAACGGTGACTGCTGATTTTGCCATGGGACCGGTGTGCGAAACCGTGTATATGAAACGGTTCCCAAGTGAATTTGGATCAAATACTATTAATTATCATCAAGGATTATCTGGGAGTGATGATTTTTGTATTGACGCGCTTCTTGAAAATGCCGGAGATTCGGATACTTATAACAATTTAACTGCCAAAGGAAAAACTCCTTGTGTGAGCGCGTGTGGATCATATTGTAGTGATACGAAATATTGTGTTTGTGCGGATTAATTCACTATCCACCAGTTAAACTTTACATTTTTGGTAATTGCTGCATCAATGTTTACTGTAAATCCATTGCCTGGAGTTTTGGTTTTGACATACAACACTTGGTTATTTGTTGATGAGAGTGGCGTGATATAGATGAGTGATTGATCAGTCACCGCTGTTGTTTTAACGGTAAGCGTTGTTATGCCGGCTGGTACTGTTGCTTCTCCAATGGTAGCTGAAGATGTAGCGGATAGGGTTGCGGTTGCATCATCCATGCTGGAAATATTTAGTTTGGCTATCGTTGCAGATCCTGATGCGGTGATATTTCCCTGTGCATCAAATTCAACAGTGTGTTCTTCTTTGCCCCTGACAATGAGTTTTCCAAAAGAACTACTTGGTGATGCAGTAATGTGTTCGAGTGATAGAGTAAGATTGTTGTCGATCGGTTTTATTATAGATGCACCAAGAATGCCTGTGACAATAAGATTTCCTGTTACAACGACATCACCTGTTGTGGTAATGACAAGCGTGCCAGCCAAGATATCGACATTGGCCAATTTTGTTTTATTAAGATATAAGGGTTCTGAAATCGTTTCGATTCCTGTGCCACTTAATCGTATTGATGCATCGACTAAGAGTGAACCGGCAATTGATGTCTCTCCGAGTGTCGTATTCCCTAAGACCGAGAGACTATTATGAAGTGTTATTGCGCTTGCTGTAATAGATTTTCCTGATAGATCAATATTTTCTGCAGTAAGTGATGACACGCTTTGGGATAGCGAAGCAAGGAGAGCTGCGGTTGATGCATCAAGCGTCGGTGTGAGGTCCACGGTTGGCGTGGCGCTTGATGAAGCTAACTGCGTCGTGATATTGGTTAATTCACCACCGCTTATGATGATACGGTCTGCATAAAGTGTTTTTGTTTTGAGTTCACTTTGCACTTCCGGTTCGAACCATCCGACATTGGCGAACGTCATAATTTTTCCGACGTATATGTACGCTTGCCCTGAGCCTGTCGAAGGGTCAGGAAGTTTGAAACAAGGTTTTGCACTATTTGTTCCGTCATCTTGGGGCCACACAACTGCGTCTATTGATGGTATTTCTGCACATGTTGCATCATCCGGAGTAAATGACTCAAGCGCTTTGCCAACAATTACTCCAGAATCGATTGCTTTCGTTCCGATTCCGGGAGTTGCACTTACAGTGATTGCATCACCATTTGTTATTATGCCATTTTGGTTGGACACAATGGCTGGGATTCGTCCGGTCAGGGCAATGGGGGTCAACATACTTTCATTAGCTATTCCAACGCCTAAAATCATTGCGGGATTTGTTGATACAATTCCGATTATGGTACGATTTTTTTCCTGCGTCGCTTTCTCAACAGCAGAAGTATTGTCTGGTGCAATTTGCACAAGCGTTCCTGGAAGAAGAGGAGAAAAGACATAAAAATTTTAGGTGATATCCAGGCTTGATATATTAAAATTGATGTATTGATATACAAGATAAGCACACAGATTCACTTTTGTGTGAGTTTTCTAT
>CAYMYO010000005.1:0-50115 GCA_964394685.1 uncultured Gammaproteobacteria bacterium | reverse complement strand
CCGCCGGTTGTGGATTTGAGTGCATCTTGGATTCTTTCCAGATATGGTTTGTTCTGTTGAACTCTCACTGCATTCAGAAGAAGCGTGCTGACTTCTTTTGCAAGCTCACCGGTGGTTTGTGCTGTGGATTTGAGTTCTTCAATCGTAACGCCTCCTCTACGAAGCTTATCAAATGCCGATTGAACTTTTAGTATTGCGTTTTCCATCTCCCGTTGTTGCTTGCGCGTTTCTAGAGCTTTAAGATAGGTTGCACGTAGCTGTTGAGTAAACGTGTCTTCCGTAAGATTCTTCAGATTTGTGCTAATCAGCGGAACATTCGTAACCGCTTTCACACCAATAACCGTTGGGGTTATCGCATCAATAAACATCGCAATTCCGCTTGTATCATCTAGTTTATATCCTTTATTTCGCGCTATTCCCTGCGCAATACTCGTTGCAAACCGCGCTTCTGCCATAGTAGGAGTTAATCCATCTCCCTGCAACATCGCCTTCATCGTGGAAAGACGAACACCCTTCTCTTCTTTATAATATTTCTGATATCCGTCAGAGGTTGCAAAAAACCGGTCGCCTGCTTGTATCGGGTATGATTTTATTCGAGCACCACGAAATGAACTGTAGTCCGGATCAGACTGATCAATGCCAAATACATTTGGTTTGTTTGGTATCGGAAGTTGCGCGGTAAACGGCTCTACAGGATCAAGCTCCTCGAATGCTCCATTTGCCCGTAAGCGATAGAGTTCAGCATCTCCAACACGGATGGTATAGAGCCGTCCGTTAATAACTACTGCTCCGATAAACGTAGTAGCGGCTGTCGGTGAGGGAAATTTGTTTATCAACTCTTGATTGACACGGTCTATTTGTTCGTAGAGCCACATGGCAATTTCCTGCGGACTTCCCGTTTTCCATTTCCGTGTTTGCGTTTGTTTCATCACCGGTATCATGTTCTCAACGATAAATTTCGACCCTTCGGGAGAATGGGAAGCAACACGTGCTGAAACACCATCAGCAACAGCAATAATTCCTGTTTGGCCGCTCCCAAAATAATCTTCACCAGAGCCAGGATTGCTATTGGACTTTTTCATGTGGTATGCCGTTCCCGCACCAACACCAACTGCAATGGTTGGCATATTGACGGTTATTTTTTTAGGCTGCTTTGCATCAGCGGCAACTTCTCCCTCTTCTGTGATATGAATAACGTATTCAGACGCTTGTAAAAAAAGATTTCCTTGATAGATCCGCACGGTGAATTGTTGGTTTCCCAACTTTAACACGTCTGCATCCTGCAGTATAACTTTTTCATTACCTGTATCAAGAATATTTTTATTATTCACGTATGTCCCATTTGTCGAATCTGTATCGGTTATATAAAATCCTGATGCTGTATGGCCAATGACCGCGTGTTTAGATGAGATTGTCCTATCAAAATTCAATTGAATACCAGCGCTCTTTCCATGTCCCATCTGGTATGCCCATTCAGTAGGAAGTTTTTCATTTACTATCCGTTCCATTCCGTCTTCAGTCAAAAGGATAAATTCATTACCGCCTTCTTTCCAGAGGTACGGTTCATCATCCTGATTCAAACGGAATGTGTATTTCGTACCATCTGAAAAAATAACTTCAGTATAATCAGTCAATATAGTATCTTTCTGAACAGATCCTGTCGTATCTCGAAGAATATAGCTCCCATCGGGTTGTTGAAGAAAAGTCAGTTTTGGAAACACTTCAATCCCTGTTTTTAATGCGTTTTGTTGAGGTAGCAAAGCAGAGTCTGGAACAACATCAACAGAGATACCTAGTTTTGTTTTTAGGCTTTTTATAAGTGTTGGAATATCGATGTTTAATGTATTTTTTCTTCCGATCTGATTGAGAAGTTCTTCTACATCTTCCATCTTAATCTGTCCTTGTAACAGTGGCCTGATCAATCTATTGTATGCACTCGCTTGAGCGTCATAATTTTGTGGGTCTGATGTATTCAACGCACGATCAACTTTGTCTTCTATTTCTTTTTTCGTATAGAACGCATACCGCATCCCATCCTTCATTGGTATAGGATCAATAGTGGTTACTCCTATTTGATCGCTGGAAAGAGGAATGTTCTGCGTGGTTTCTTCTGTTATTTTAGAATTGATTGTCACTATTTGATGTTTGTCGCCGCGTATCAAGACTACAGTCATTTCCGGATTAGTTTCAGTTGTTGACAACTCAAGTATATTTTGGCCTGATATAAAACGTCTCGATCGTAGTGGTCTTTTATCCTCTATCGCTTGTTTATATTGTTCACGTGTCCACCCGTCGATGTAAAAAATTTGATCTTTTTCAGTAATTTTCATTTCACTTCCATCTGACAAAGTTGCTTTGTCGCCAACTTTTATACCTGCTACCCTGTCTTTCTTAAGAAGATACCCTCTACCAGTAAATGCAACTTTATAGCGCGTAGATCCATCTATAGATATATATTCATTTTCCTTAATAAGAGTTTTTCCATCGGCTCCATAAATGTTCCCAGTACTATCTGTTACAAAAGAAAAAGAGGTTTTTCCTAACGCACTGTCTTTAATTTCAATTGATCGTTCATATCTTCCTGAAGATAATTCTATCCCGGGCATGTCTCCAAATGGCAAATTGCGCAAAAATACACCTGGAGCCTCTTTAATTTCTACATATTCTTTTTCCGGTATGGTATACGAAGTTTTCACCGCGCCTTTTATATCTTTCACAACTGCTTTCATAGCTGTCCCGTCCCACATCAGAGTGAGCGACCCGTCAAGTCCAGGAATATTGTTATATATTGTTGATTGAATACCAACCGGGGCGGATGGCAGTGCTTGTTGTACTTTTTGAATTGCATCCCACCGCGTTTGGATGGCTTGAATCACGTTAACGGCGGATGGATATGTTTTCCATAGACCAAATGCAGGGTTGATAGACGTATATAGGGCAACAAATCGATTTTCATCAGTGACCTCATTAATACTTTCAAGAAGTGCTTTCACTTCGAGTCGTTTCAACACTTCAACATTATTTTGTACACTAACCACTATTTTCTGTATCAAACCAGTAGGTTGTGTAACAGGAATACTATCTTCATTCGCTTTTGTTTTCAATTCATTTGCAGCAATTCGTATCTCTATCCGCTTTTTCACAATTGCTATGTCTAATAATGTTACCGCAGCTTTCATCGAAACAATATCACCAACAGGCAATAATTTATCGTAGTCAACTCCGGTAATTGCACGATATTCAGCAGTTTTTTCAACAAATTCATTTTGAATCCCTGACTTAATTTCATTGGTCAATCGTGTTTCGAGATCTTTCAATTGTTTGAGATCTGCCAGTGCGTTGACTTCTTTTGTGCTTGGAACATCAGACACCTTGTATGTTCTGGCATCGGCAAGAAGATCTGCTACTTTTTGCCGGGCGGCAGGAAGATCAACAGCAGGAGCGGCAGGGGCAACTGGACTCATTACGTCTATATTCCCTCTGGCGTAGGCATAATACTCTGCTTGAGCTTTGGTATAGGTAATATCTGCATCAGAATATCCTGCTTGATGACTTCCAGGCATTTGAATCGAAAATTCATCAACTAATGCATCTATTTGTTCATTTGTTATTATTGGCAGGGTTGTTTGTATTTTTTGTAACAATGCTTTATATTGGGCTTTTTCTTCTGTAGTTCTTTGAACGTTATAGTCATTATCATGTAATTGTTGAAATTTTGGAAAATCTGATCCTAATAACATCTGTATTTCTGATTTAAATTCTGTTTCGCCCGTCGTAGTGTTTGTAACTCTTAATACACTCCGTACCTGACCTCGTGCGACAAATCTAGGTATCGACGATGGCGAGAAACCACTTACTAGCCCATACCTAGTTATCTTTGTATTATCGCCATGTCCTTTTATAATCCACGCATCAGGATTATCTATAATCCATTGCTTAGGATTGCTTTGTGCTTCCGCTGGAAAGGCTGCCGGATTTTTACGAATTACTCTTTCTATCGCATTGAGATTCACTAATGAATAATCAATACCGACACTTGTACCATGAGGAATTACTATCATATTACCCCCGCTGACCTCTGAAAGAATTTGTTCAACAATGGTTTTTTCGCTTGGACTCAATGCAAGGTTAATTAACACAAGATCATCTTCTGGTCTTATTCCAATAAATGCCCCAAGTAAATATTCACTTATATCTATTTCATTACTCGCATGACTCGTTATCCTTGTTGCAATCGAAGGCGGAAGCTGAGCAATAAATTGTTTATATTGTTGAATACCCGCTTCCACAATTCCATCGGTTGTTGGTAATATTGATGGATCTATCGTAATTGTTGATGGGATAATGTTACTTTTTGCTGGAGTCGCAGGAACAGGTGCTATTTCAGCCAAAGGCTGACTTGGTGCTTGTGTTGTTGTCACATACTTTTGGCGAACGGTCAGAACAGGATTGAGGGTCGGCAAAGCAGATAACGACGTTATGAGACCGGCTATAATGCCCGATACAATAAGTCCGGGCACACCGTTTTGTCCAAAAAATACATAGGAAATATTTGAAAAAGAACTGAAAACCCACGGCACAAATGAATTTGTCCAAAGCATCCAGTTTTGAAACACTGGCGCGATAAAAAATGATCCAATAATCACGCTGGCGGGGATGATGCTTCCCACCACCACCGGCCAGACCATGTACGGATTTTCCATAAAATACTTCGCTACACGACCAACATCAATAAAAAGCGGAACTCCTGTTGCGCGGGTCAGGAAATACAGTGCGGTACTGCCTGCTTGTTGCCAACGGTTCCTCGTTCCGTCATTAAATGGAGTGAGTTTCTCTGCATCCACGCGGTCTTTGTACCATTTGAAAACACCAAGCGTCGGTTGCCATGCTTCCCATTTATTGACGACCGGCTTCCCTTCAATGGCTTTTTTCACATGCCGATATGCCCATCCTTCAACTCCGACGCCATTCTCCTGCCTGTTTTCTACGGTAATTTTTGCTTTTGCAAGATTTTTGATCTGTTGTGCCGATTTTGTACCACGCACAACATCACGGCTTGCTATCTGTGCTTCGTAGAAAGTTGTCGCGCCACTTAAAGAAACTGAAGTCAATTTTGCTACTTCTTCAGGACTCAATCCAACCTCTTTTCCATACCGAAGACCAAAAATCCGCGAATACGTTACTGTTCTGGCAGCAACAATTTTTTCTGCTGTATCTTTGTGAAGGATATATAAAGGTTGTTTTTTATCATTTGTAAGTAATGCAAACGTCTCGCCGTAATTAACTTCATCATAAAGCCAATGTTTAAATGGTTTCATGGCATAAGTAACTCCGGGCTGAACGACTGCTGCTGGCTTGGGCATCACTACTTCCTCTTCCGCCTTCCGCACGCGCGCTTCATCAATTGCGCCACGGACAATACCTGTCACATCCCCAGCCTCGATAGCGCTTCTGACAATTCCTGCTGGAATAATCGCTGCAGAAGCAAAGGCATTCTGAATTTTTTCAAGCGCGGGAACATCTTGCACGCGTTTAATCGCCTCTCCTGTGAGCTTCGCAAACTCTGTGCCGAGCTTGCCGGCGTCTTTCGCCATCTCCGCTGTCACCGCAAGCGCGCCGAGGCTCAATCCTTCTTTTTTCAATGCCGCAATTGCCGTATTTACCTTGGTTTGTGCATCTAAAATCTTCATAGCTGCGTCAAGAGTGATTTTTGCTGTACCAATACTCTTATCCAAGTCCTGTATCTCTGTTTCCAGTTGTTTTATTCTTTTTCTAACTTGGTTCAATTCCGCTTGATGCGCCGCCGAAGAATCCTTCGTTGTTACTGCAAATCGTCCAAATACATAATCATTTGGAAAAACTTCTATCGCCTTTGGCTGTGTATACCGATATGTATATTGTGTTATTGGTACTTCTTGTTTTCTTGTCCTCTTTTCCAAACCGGGAATTATTGTATCGTCTTTATATACTTGATCTCCGCCTTTATACGCCCTGCTTATATGAAAATCGAGGTTGATAACAGTGCCATTGTTGTAATTATGAGAAATATTTCCATTGTGCCCGTGAATAATCTGCGGCGCCAACTTATTGTTTGTTTTAAACAATTGCCTGTATAAATCTGCAATTCCTTTATCATGGATAAATTGACTGCGCTTCGTCAAATCAAGTGCCAATTCCATGACTTGCGATCTGTTTCCGCTTTTTATGATCGCTTTGATATTCCGGTTTATCATTCCAGCCGCTTGTTGTGCTGTTAATCCTTGTTTTCGTACTCTTTCAACAATTCTTTGTAGGTCACTCTCTGAAATTAAACCATCTGCTGTTTCCTCAAAATGTTCATCGGGAAAAAGATACTTGGCATACATTGCGGTATCAGAATGCTGGAGTATTCCGCCGCCAGACCGGATCACCACCCAGTCCATAGAAGAAAGCATCGTCCGAAGGCCAGTTATATCTTTTTTTGCCAAGCGCACTTCTTCTTTGTCAACCCCGTTTTTGCCATAATTTCCGAAGCCTTCAAAATTATGCGAATTTATATCATCGAGCGCGGCACCCAAAAATAGAACCTCATGATTACCCCCCATCAGTATCATCTTTCCGCCGCCTTGTTCCGCTTGGCGTCGCAGGTCAGTTAGCCTCCTTAATAGCTCCAGTCCCGGCTGGCGGGCATACCTCTTCCATTTATCGGATTGCACCAAATACGGTCTGATAACAAACTGCTGTTTCTCTTTGTCAAATTTAATCCCGCGGTCAAAATAATCACCAAGGAACGTTAATATCAAATTCGGATCCTTCAATTTCCACTCACCGGTTTTTGGATCAACTGTTATTGCTCCTTGCTCGAATAATATTTTCTCTGCCTGCTCCGGATCCGCATGCGTGTCGCCGATCATCAGACGATACAATTGTTGCATCTCCTCTGTTATTTCTATTTCTTTTATTCCGTCTTTTTCATCAAATTCTATCCCACTTATGATCAAAGATTTTATCGTATCAAATGTTTCCAGGGAATAAAGCTTATTTTCAAATTCTTTATAAATAGACATCGCGTCTTCATCTGATAATCCTGCGGCTTTAAATTTTAAAATGACGCCGTTCTTATAGTCGGGTTTACTTAAATGTTGTTGATATAGAAATGATCGAATAGCGTAATCCAATTGAGAAAATATGTTTTCCGGCTTAATATCACTAAGATTATCTTGTTTGTTAATTAACATAGCCGCCTCTCTCATTGTTCTCTTCAGGAGCGTGCTTGTTTCTTCTCGCATTACGGCTGCGGCCTTGGTGTTGTTTTCCTTCTTCTTGCGCTCGCTTTCGCTATTATCGGCGCTCTTCTTTAATAAATCCGTCAACTCTTTCTCTTTTGATTTTGCTGTATTTAACGCCGTTTCTGCTTGTTTACGTTTAACATCTAATTCTTCTACTGTTCTCTGCGCTATCTGTTTTTCTTCCTCAAGAACATCAGTCTGTACAGGGGCTTTATCGCGTTTAAAAAAATCAACAATCCACGGCTTGGCGGTGTTTTCCCACCAGTTAATAAGGCTAAATCTGACTTTTTGCGCCTGCGCAGGCTGGATTTCCGGCTGCACTGCCGCCGGCTGTTCTGACGCTTCTCTCGCCGCGGCGATAAACGCCCGCATCACCGGATGGGAGACGCTGTTCAAAACGGTATCTGTTTCAAAAGTAAGGGTATTTACTATTTTATATGCATCAAGCGCTGTCACTGCTGTTTTTCGTACATTTTGTACTGTGGCGTTTTGATCTAGTACTGTTGGGTCTGATATATTCTGTGCCTCTGCTTCCGGCATCTTGGTGACTGCTTCCGCTGCCGCGGTTTCATAATCCACAATCGCCTGGACAGCTGTGACTGGAATATCAGTAGTTGTGCTTAATGCATTCCCCAACCGTGTCGCTACGTCCTCACGGGCGGCGTTTTCAAATGTATCCTGACTCTGCTGTGCTTCTGCTGCCGCCTGTTGCGCGGAGTTACGCCCAGTCCGCGCTTCTTCTGCCGCCTCTGAATTTACAGGTTCCTGACGCGTTACTTGCGTATCAGCCGTTACTTCAATACCGCCCTTTGCCAACACGTCCGCTTTCGTCTGGTTACCTGTATAATCTTTTGGAGCAATAATATAGGTGTTGTTGTCAAAATCAAACGTCGTTTGATCTGCGGTCGTTACCGATCTTCCGCCGGTTTTTGGTATACGCAATATAAGTTGATCAGGGCTTTCAATTTTTACGGTACCAACAACATCGCCCATTTGAAATTTAGCTCCGGGTAATGCTGATACTTGATATGGTTTTGCTTCTTTTGCAAGAGCATCCAGAGCCGCTTGAGCTTGAGCAACATTTGCAAGCGCAGCTGCTGCTGCAGCTCGTACCGCAGATAAACCGGTTAATACTTGTGCTCTGTCGGCAGGTGTACGCACAAACGCCGGATCCGCCTGCCAGTTCCTGATCGCTTCCTGCCCTGCCGTTATTGCCTGCTGGCGGGAGGCGGGGGTGGTGAGATCGGGACGGGTGGCTGGTTGTTGTGCTGCAATAGGTTCGATATTTTTCTGGGTTGGAGTTTTTCCGCGGGCGATAGTGTCCGGAAGATCAGACTCTTTCATCACCGCATTGAGTTGATCTACATAATCACGAATCGTTTTAATATCGTTATATGGAACAATAGCGATTTTCTTCCCTCCGGAAGTTCCGTTTCCGGTTAAGGTCAAATCTGCTTCTGTAAACGCTACTTTCGTCCCAACTGCATCACGCAACACTTTCATTCCATCTGCTCCAATACTGTTTACAAGATTTGGATCGGCTTCAATCCGCGCAAGTTCACTTGCGAGATATCGCTGTACGGTATTTATCTTTTCCAAAACATCTGCTTTTCCGGTAATTTCACTTTTTCCTATGGAAAAATCAAGTTCCGCCTGTTGACGCAACCCTTCGCGAATACGAGTCAGCTGGTCTAGAACAACCGGATCAAGCCCCCGACCGGTCACCTTATCCATAAAGCTTTTCGGTGTTGCCGCATTCTGCATTCGGGAAAGGATGTCAAATCCGATATTTTCCGCTATTCTTCCCACAGCCTGAAGCTCTGCCTGACGGTTTGCCGCCGCCTCCGTCTCGATAAATGTTTTTGAGGCATACTCAAGAATTTGATCGGGTTGAAGATACATAAGATCATTTCCCTCTCCTCTTTTGATAATGTCAAACTGTGAATAGGCACTCGATGCATTCCCGCCATTAAGTCCGCGGTCACGCCCGATTGCCTGCAATAATTCTGTCATTGTCGTATCAGGACCGGTAAGCACTGTAAACGCTTCGTTTTGTAACGTGACGCGGTCAACGCCATAATGCTGGCCAAATTCATACACCATCACGGCCTTCCCTTTTTGATTTCGCACATATGCCATTTCCGCATCAATCATGTCTTTTGCAGATGCGTACCCTTCCGCTCTCGCTGCAGTTTCATTGAGTGGCGTCCGTTGCCACGTTGTCGTACCTGCGCTATCGGTTACCGCAGTTAATTTATAATGCTCACCGTTCGGATTATTAACAATAATGGTTGCATCCGGACGTAATTTTTGTTGCATGACGATGAGTTCATCCGAAGGCACTCCACGATCAGCATTGACGATGATTTCAATATCAGAATTAATATTTGATTTGGATGTTCGAGAACCACGAATTTCTGCTAAACGTATTTCTATATCCTGTACGCTTGTTGCGCCACGAAGTGAAGCTGGAGGATGATCGCCTCCTGCAAATGTCCCTGTTGTAGATTTTGTACCAAACACGAAATCAACCTGATTAATCCCGCCGGTTCCCAGTTTTACTCCGTAAATCCTGTCAAACTGTTGACGGACCGTTTCCGGGGTGCCGGTAAATCCATAAATTTCCGAAAAATTCTTCAAAAACCGCGCATAATTGGTCGAAACACTGGAATTGGTCACGGTTACCTGATCAGGCTGAAGCGTGACATTAAGGTTCGGATTGCGACCTTTAAGTGTTTCGTATCCCACATATTCCAACGCAAGGGAATCTGAAGCACGTGAGGGGGTACGGCCTGAAATTGCTCCGCCCTCAGCTAACACGATGCGTCCGTCTTTCACCGTATAATCAGTCAACGGAACTTGTGCAAATTGATTGATAATGCTATTTGCGACAGACACCCGTTTGCGCATTTCTACCTGTGCATTTCGAAGTCCCGCTGAATCCGGAAGGCCTGCAAAATCTGTTTTATTGAGGAAATCAAGTATTCCGTCTTCAAATGTGGATCCGTTATGCGTTTTTTGATATTCCTCTATATAAACCCTGGTAGAATCTTTTGTCGCTCCTGCAAGTTGTTCTGATTGCGTCAACAGTTCCCGATACAACGTTTCCTGTGTGGTTGCATCGATAATTTTTCCGCGGCCATCGACAAGTGCAACAGTCCCTGCATCCCGCGCTTTTTGGATTCCATCCAAACCGGAACCAAGTTCAGCACGCATTTTTTTGAAAAATGCACTATCATACACTTCCTGAAATACTTTTTTTGAATCGGCATTGACTGTAGTCCTCTCTCCCTGACCAATCACGTAATCAATTTCCAACCGAAGTGTCATCTGCGCTTCATCAGCCAGAAGCACTGCGCCGTTTAATTTATCCATAAAAGGTTTGCTGTCAGGGCCACGGATGGACTCAAAAATTGCGTCTTTGGTAGTCACAATAATATTTGCCGCAGCGAGTTGTTTTTCTGAAAGCGGTCTGTTAGCATCAAATTCTTCAACAGTAAGCGGCCTGTTTGGATCGGCTAATTTTGCGAAAAGGTCTTTCGGGAACGCTTCAAAAAATTGTGCCACATCCTGAGGGGTATTGAGAATAATCATCACCGGCTTATTCGTCATTTTCGCTTTCAAAATGGCGATTTCAGGAATAAGCGTACTTGATTTTCCGATTCCGGTAATTGCTTCATACAGTTTTCCTTTCATGCCGGTTTGCTTTCCCAAAAGAGCATCTGCTAAAAACGGCAATTGATTCTTTGCACCTTGTTCCGGTCCATAGAATCCATACGAAGT
Source organism: uncultured Gammaproteobacteria bacterium (assembly GCA_964394685.1). Lineage (GTDB taxonomy): Bacteria > Patescibacteriota > Microgenomatia > UBA10105 > UBA927 > CAIJMI01. The sequence continues at coordinate 39,064 of CAYMYO010000005.1, read as the reverse complement.
CATTTCTCTTGGCGGTTGCGGTTCCGGACGTTTAAATTCAGTTTTACTTGCCGCTGCAGCATCACGGTCCGTTACCCATTTTGCGTGTGCACTCTCATAATTAGCCTTGTCTGTCGTAAATTTCTCTTGTCTATACTTCAGATAGGTCGTTTCATACGTATCAAGTTCCGTTACAAACCGATCAACCATTGCCTTACTGGCGCCAGTGAGCAAACTACTGTCAATGTAGGCTTTTGTGGTCACTCCACTCACCCGTTGCAGTCTTCCTGTTGCATCAAATTCGGAAATAAACACCTTCCCGTTTGCTACTTCAAGCCGCATGGGTTTTCCATCAATTATTGCGTCGACATACCGGGTATTTTTTGCTATTGCTGCCTTGGCAAAATCTGCAGAAGTTGCATACTCTGTTCCATCAAGAGTAACCGGTTTAGTTATTCCTTTAAGTTCTCCCTGGACACGAAGTGATGATTTGACAGTTACATTTGTTTCTCTTCCTGCCTGTGTTATACCATTTGCGTCTGTTGCGGTCATATATACTTTGCTCAAAAAACCGGCACCTTCTTTTGCAATACGCATGACCGTTCCATCTGAAAATGTAATGTCGAATATTCCTTCACCGAGTAATGCATTTTTCAGTGTATTAATCGTTGAAATGTCTTTTCCGGTTATGTCGACTGTTGTTTTGACACCGCGTTCATCAATAAGAGATACTTCTGTAACTTTTCCGGTCACAGCATCAATTTCTGATTTCCCGAAACTTCGTCCGATTGCCTCAAGCATCAGATTGTTTCGCGCACGTTCTCCAACAGCCCGGTCGACGAGCTTTGCAAATGCAGTTGGTTCAATTGCCGTACCGAATATTTTTTCTGCAATCGCTGCTCGAGCGTTTTCAGCCATCGCTCTGATATTTCCTACTGCTGTTGGCTTTTTGATTTGTGCTTGTGTTTTCGCAAGCGTTCCTTCTGCTGTCGTACCAAGACCCAACGCATTTTTAATCTTTCCGAATGTTGTACCGGCTTCATCGCGGGCTTGGGCTAGAGTCGCATTTTCACTGCTTAATACTCTTGTTTTTTGGTACGCTTCCTGCAGTTCCTGCTGTATTTCCTGTACCCTTGCCGCATTAAGCTTTATATCTCTTTTACTCTTTTTTGCGGATAAAATTGCATTTTCTTCTTCCAGCGCCCGTATTTTTTCGTTTTCCTGGATAAGAGTATCGCGCTTTATTTTTATCGCTTCCGTAAAGCTATTTTGCTCTTTGTTCTGCCTCAACGACATCACTGACTCCTGCGCGTCAACAAGCGCAAAGTATTTCTGTCTGTACGCCGGATCATCAGGGAGAGTTTTTTTTGCGAATTCCTGAAAATCCTGAAGCTTTGCTTTATATCCGTCATGGATCTTTTGTTCGCTATCGTTTTTCGGAGTAAATTCAACCGGCTTAAGAACTGTTTGCTCGCCCACAGACTTCTGGAATGCCTCGGCAAGCTGTTTTCTGGCCGAATTATACGTCTTAAATTGATCGCTATTCAGCAGATCTTTGGGGGGGGCATCAGCGTTTGATGACTTATATGCCTTGTACGCTTCGTCTGCGGTTTTGTATGCCGCCTGTTTAGTCATCAGCTCCTGCTGCGCTTTGGTATAATTTGCCGCATCTCCTCCGATTGCCTTCAACCCTAACCGCACCTGTACTTCTTCCTGAGCAAATCTATATGTTGCTTCTCTCAGCGCTATATCCGCCGCCTTCCTTGCCTGTAGCGCCTCAGGGGTAGTGTCCAATGGTTTACCTTTTTCGTTATAAAGATCATAAACTCGGCTTCGTGCGTCTTCCAAACGGGCATATTCCGATTCAAACACCCTTTCTCCTTCTGCAGATCTGAATGCTTCTCCTGTTTTTCCGCCTCCTGCTAATCGACCGGAAGACATACCGGAATACAAAATCGCCTGATCGCAACCGGATGGATTGCCGGAAGCTGCCGCCATTGCACACGCAATAACGGCTTGTCCTGTGTCAACGGTTACATCAAGACTTCTCCCAACTGCAGAAAGTTTTGTACTGGTCTGAAAGGCTTTGCTCCATTGCATCATGGAAACGCCTGCTTGTGCTATCATGAGTCCGCAATCAAGCTTATTCGATCCTTCCTGCGTCATGCAGTCTATTCCATTGTACCCAAAGTACAGCGGCGCAACCCGCGTCGTTGCCATTGCCCCTTTGTCAGCCAGTGCGCCCAGCTGCTGCCAGCCTGAAGTTGCTCCGCTTTTCGCAACGGTACTTTCCACCATTTTATTACCAAGTCGCAATGCATCATCTGCTAAAGATGTACCTGTTTTTGCCAGTTGAAATCCCCTCAATCCTAGATTGCCCGTATGCCAAAGCGCCGCGCTCATTGCAACATTGACACCTGCTTTTGCACAGGCTTCTCCACTTCCTTGAGATAAATCACAGGCCGCCGCCGCATCCCCTACGGCACTAATCGTACCCATTGCTCCAAGCGCTGGCATCGCTGCCGCAAAAATCGCAGCGCTGCTTGTGCATAAAGTTGTAGCGCAACCTACAGCACCTACAATTAATAATCCAGCGTAGCTGACTGGCTTTGCCGCTATCATCAAGCCGCCGCGCGCAGTATGATATGCGGCCATTCCGTAATTCCCGTCTTTCCCTTCATCCTTCCCCTGCTCGATCGCTACAAGCCCTTTCACATAATTTCCGGTTAAGAATTTATTAAAACCAGCTCCTGCACGAAGCCCTGAATCACCCTCATACCGCGCCCTAATCGAAGAATAATCTGTTTCTCCCCTAAGAGCCGAAACAAAGTCATCCGCCACATTCACTTCAAGAAACTCAGGTATCGCCCGCTCAATACGGCTTCGTATCACCGGATCATCGAGCTCTTTTTGGCTGAAGTAATTTGCTCCCCATTTCTTATTTACATGCGCCGCATCTTCCAACTGCTTTTTTTGATACGAAAGTATCGCGTCATCGTTAACGCTTTTTCCTTGAGCAATCAAGTTTTGTATTATCGCGTTGCGTACGCCCACGCGATCGTCAGTGGTAAGCGTCTGGTTATACGTATTAATAAGAACATTAGTCGCTTGATCGGAAATTTTATTTTGATTCCGAACACCACATGCTTTACGTCCTGCATCACCCATCTGCAATTCTTTTTCTGTGCACCCGCTAGCGGCATCGAGCTGTCTGGAAAAATCTTCCGTATTTATCCGTCCGCTTACGACTCCATCGACAAACCACTTTGCGTTATCTGCCGTCATCATCGAGAACGCTTTTTCTGCCGCTGTTTTATTAAGAAAAATGTCATACCATTTTTTCTCGTTATCTTTTACAAATTGTATTGAGTCCCGTTGCTTCTGCCCAATATAGTCATCAAACGTCGCGCCTTTGTTTTCTTTGATAAAATCCTGGAATGAGGCAATGTATTTAGAATCTATAATGTCGCCTTTTGCCATAGATTCGGATAAATTTTGATTCACTTGTTTATAGTACTCTTCGGCTTGAGCAGTATCTGATATTTGCTGTAGATAGATAGTATTTTTTCCATCCTGTTTTTCGATAATACGGACAGACAAATTCATACTAGTATTAGGATCAATCACCGTACATGTTTCTTCCACACCGCACACTTGTGATTTTCCGGTAGAAGCATCTCGCACCTGCTTCCCTTCTACACACACACCAGCGCTGCAGATGCCCGAGTCGCATGCGATCTTTACGTCTATTTTTTCTGTTCCTTCAACGGGCCAATCAATTATTTGAACAGTTTCTACTTGTCTTCCATTATCAGAACACCGATAGTAACCGCGGACCTTCCCAGCCAAACCTGACTGCACCATGGTTTCCGATGAACGACCGCCATACACCGCGCATTCTTTGGGGCATGATCCTGAATACGCGCTCGACGCGCCTGTCGCTGTCACGTCGACTTTCTCTGTTTTTCCGTTTTTCATCTCTGCCGCAACGCATTTTCCGTCAACACACATAGCTTGCCCGGCAGACAATGTCCGCTCGCCTGAAGCTGTCTGTACTTTTATAGAAACATCTTTGCCTGGCGTAATAACAAGTCCGCCGTATGCATCTCTTTCTGCTGTATAATTTTCCGAACATCGCGTTTTATTTAACTGCCTCATTGCTTCTCCTCCCCATTGAGAAACCAGGGGTTGTTTGTCCATCACTCCCTGTCCATCCTGCACATAACACGTATAGCAATACCCGCCATCTACCCAATTTTCCCCCTCCAACCGCGTACCGCAGGCATTGGCTTTTGCAGTTCTCCATCCACAGGAACCAGGGACTATCGCAAGCTGACCATCTTGTTCTTCTGTCTTGCACTCGCAGATTTCTGTTTTACCGCCAGTTGCCGATCTCGTGTCCCCGTAATTGCCTCCGCCCTCACATTGTCCCTGCGCTTCTGTTTGTTTTTCTTTTTGTTTGTATTCAGCTATCAACGCCGCACACTCTGCTGGCGTCATACCACCAATGCTTATACAACTTTGAAGTGCTGTACTATATGCTTGATTACAGACCTCCTGCGTATCGCAGAAAATATAGGAAATCAGCTTCGGATTAAATTCCTCATCAAATTTCTTTTGCCGTTGTTCGTTTTGTACAGCATATACCGCATAACTTTGAGGAATTTTCAAAGAATCAACCATGGATAATCCGAAATCCTTCGCAGCAGTTTGCGCTTCTGCTTCACAATTGGAACGGTTTTCTTTTTTACACTTTTCATATACATCAGCGTATGCCTGAAGCGCTTTATCATTTTGGGCTTGCCTCGCGCCATCGATCGCCCTCTGAACGCAAGAGGCTTCGCTTACAGATTTATCTGAAACACAAATTTTATAACTATCTGCAAACGCCTGTCGGGCGCTTTGGGATACGTTTGTCCTGTTTTTTAGATATTCTTCATACGCTAATTGTGTATTTAAATACGAAGGAATAGTTGTCAAAAGACACGTTGGACACTTGACCCACCTGCCATCCAGCGCACACTCCCAAAGCTCGTTGTTTCCGCTCACAGGGCCTATGACAACTGAACCGGCCGGGTACGCACCGCATGGCTTCATGGGTGGAAGCGTTGGAACGACAATGCTTCCGACAGATTCCTCCGATGGAACTCCGGCTGCTGCCTTATCAACAGTAATCCGTTGATCTGCCGGGACAGCTCCGGCTTTTGTATCTACAATCTGTGCTGTCAAACTCCCAACAACCCACGTTGGACGGGAATCTTTTGTGAGGTATGACGTATCCACGCCTTTTCTTGTCAGGTTTTCCCATGATCCATCAGCCTTACAACCAAACACTTCATTTCCGGCGCCGATAGAAATACTGCCGGATATACCGCATGCCACCTGTTTGCCAATCGAACCTCCGACAAACGCTTTTTGTACTGCCTCAATCTGGCTATCTGTTTTAAACGGCGATCCTGTTGGCACAACCTGCGTTGTTGTTTGTGTCATTTGAAGCGACGCACCGGTTCCGGTAACCGCCGCGATACACATAGAGAGAGCTGGATCAGTAAGACCGGCACAATTTGCAACAGAAACGCTTTGTTTTTTCCGACATTCCGCTCGTTCAGTAATTGTCATTGTGGGGTCGTCACATGGATCAGGAGTTGTTGTTGGAGATTTGGGTGTTGGCGTTAGTTTTGGAGTCGCTGCCGAAGTCGATGCGCCGGTCGGCGCCGGAGAACAATAATACACTCCTCCGTAGCCAACCGAGTATTCGTGCGGGCACTCCTCTATACAATTCTTAACCGATCCTCTCTTTGACGGATTAGTTTCCTGCGGGTTATAGCATCCCGCTCCCACAGTTAAATCCGCTCCCGGCTTTGGCGCAGCGCCTGTTGCTTGCGTAATTGGTGCTGTAGTAGGTGTAGGGGAATTGGCAATAGTCGGCATCGGTGTAACTGTTGGAACTTCAATCCAGTTTGCAGGCTTGTCTTTACACACCCATCCAACAAACAGAACCCATTTGCCGCCGAACTCGCACGTAGTTTGACATTTATTCTTTTCGCACTTATCTCCCGGTACAAGCGCATGGACTGGAGACGGAATGGGAATAAAGTTCTCGCTGGTTACCCGGTCGACCGGAGATGTTGGTTTGGGAATTGGTGTCGCTTCCGGAGCTGACGCGATGGTTGGAGATGGAGTTAAACTACCCGGACAATAGGCAAAACCCACAATTCCAGTACATCCTCCGGGACAATATTTTGTACATTGCGGAGGAAATCCTGGAGAACAAATTCCATCTTGATTCGAAGGACACCACTTACCTGTCCATCCAGACGATTTAATTCCTGCATAGGCAACATCTACACACTTGTTGTCTAACCATATCTGATCGGATTTACAGCTTTTAGAATCTTGCTTCGTTGGAGTTGGAATAAAGTTTTCACTTGCGACACGATCAGCCGGAGATGTTGGTTTGGAGGTCAGCATTGCGCAAACATTGCCGGAACAGGTCTTCGTTGCACAATCAATAAAATCTCCCCAAGAACCATCCTGTTTACAACTTCTGAATTGTCCGTTCTTGCACTCACGGTCTCCCTGCTTGCATTCATTTTTATAAACATTACACTTCCCTGTTCCTCCATCGCATCCAAGACCGCATGTTTCTTTGGTAATCCATTTATTGTTTTCACACAACTGCGAAACAGTTACTCCCCACTGCTCTGTTTTGCATTGGTATTTTCCAGATTGACAAACAGAAGAAACTGTAGGAGTTGTGCTTGTATAGACCGGCGCTTCATTGCACCGCACTCCGCCAAAACCCGTTATTTGTCCATATAAACATGTTATTGTTGGTGTTGGGGTTGATAATTTAGTTGGTGTTGGAATTTTTGTGGGAGCTTTTGTTGGAAGCGGATTAGCACAGGTTGTCCCGTACACAACAAGTCCGGCACAACATCTCTTTGAGCTTGTCGGCGCTTGTCCAACACCTACACACGTCGTTTCTATTGTTGGCGATGGTGGTTTTGGTGTTGATGTTGGTGTAGATTTACCTTGACGACAGGCATCACGTAAATCTGGTGTAGCTAAATTAGCACATGGATCAGAAGTCGGTGTCGGCGGTTTTGGTGTTGATGTTGGCGCACGCGTCGGTGTTTTTGTTGGCGAAGAAATATTTGAAGTGGGCGCTGCAGGTTTTGGAGTTGATGTTACAGATACAGGAGTTGAGACCGCAGGCTTGGGCGTTGGGGTTGATCCACTTTGCCGGCAAGCATCCCGTAAATCAGGTGTGGCTAAATTAGCACATGGATCAGGTGTTGTTGTTGGTGTTGCAGGCTTAGGTGTTGCTGTTACCGAAGATTTAAGAGCTTCTGTTGGCGCAACTGTTGCCTTGGCTTTTACATACGTACAATATCCGCTGACAAGGCTTAATCCGTCACAACATCCTTTTGAAGTTGGGCGCTCTCCATCTTCAGCACATGACGATGATGAAGATGGTGCAGATGTTGATGCTGGAGGCTGTGTTGCTGCTGGTTTTGGCGTCGAAACAACTGATGCAACGCTCCCTGATGTTGTAAAACATTGTTCTGGTTCGCAAACTTCATCGACTATTTTATATGTTTTTAATTCACAACCGGATACTCCAGTTTTCTTTGTACACGTTATTCCGGCCCGGCTGCGAACATCCTGCTGATCATGTTTTGTTTTACTGATAATAACAAAAGAAGAGATCGCCATAATGGCCAAAATGACCATTGGGATAATCTGAATAAATCCCTGCCTGCCGGCAGGCAGGCATGATTTTGCTGCGGTAATTCTACGTCTAATCACTTTTTCGGATGCGTGCCTCGTTTCCAAACCCAAAAGCAGACGCTTGCGCGCTTCCTTATATATTAATAACTATGATGGGTGTGAAATACTTTTGTCAAGGGGTTGACAAACATATAAGAAATGTGCAACGCTAAAAGCGTATGAAGAAAAAAGTCGTTCGCCGCAAAGTAGCTGCGCGACCAGTTCGAAGAAGCGAGAAGAAAAATTTTCTTCTTCTTCTGAAAAGCTGGATGTTTGTCGTCATGGTAGCCTTGATGCTTGGCATCGGCGCTATCGTTGGATCATTCATCAGTACGCAGATGAATGCGACAACCCCGCAAGTTGCCGGCGTTTCCATCGAAGCCGAATAATCCTCTGCTCTTCTTGTGGACCTACCGAGAATTGAACTCGGATCTCTGCAATGCGAATGCAGTATTCTACCGTTGAACCACAGGCCCCCTTGTGGACCCGAGGGGAATTGAACCCCTTTCTAAGCTATGCCATAGCTTCATATTACCGGTATACGACGGGCCCGGTGAAATCAAGTATACTAGCTTCACTATTAGCAATCAATAGAGATTAACTGCTAGCAATATTACTCTATTGATTGCTATTTCAAATACGGCCGCGGATCAACCACTGCTCCATTCTTCCGAACTTCAAAATGTAAATGCGTTCCAGTTGACCTCCCGGTTGATCCCATTTTTCCTATGATTTGTCCTTTAGCAACTTTGTCTCCCGGCTTCACATAAATTGCCTGCATATGTCCATATAAGGTAGAAATTCCTCCTCCATGATCAACTATCACGTGGTCACCGTACCCCCACTTTGAATACTCAGCAAGAATAACTATTCCATTATCAGCTGCGCCTATCCCCGGCTCTGCCGGGTTAGCAATATCAAGCGCGTTATGATACCACGACGGATATTGGGTAACAGCTCCGCTTGTTGGCCACGCTAATTGGCCAGTGCCTCCGGCAAATATAGAAGGAGAGAATTTATATGTTGGCGAAACAGGAACAACGGGCGGCACTCCGTCAGGCACTATAAGGGTTTGACCGATATTCAAAGCGAATGTTTCTGGATCACTAAAATCGTTAAAAGGAAAGTTAACAATCTTTTGTGCCTCAGTGCGATATTTTTTCGCAATCGTATAAATTGTATCACCTTCCCGAACTTTATAGACAATGCCTGTAACCGGCGGAATTTTTAATTCCCGATTAATTGATAATGCGTCACCCCTGAGATTATTTGCCCATTTAATTGTGTCAATTGAAATACCAAATTGATCCGCAATTTTTTGGAGCGTATCCCCCTTTTGCACTGCATAGGTTATTACCTGATCTCTTGGTTTATCAGACACTTGCGTGTCAACTCCTTGTGCAATATCAAGAGAAACTGCAACAGCTGATGGCGGAGTAAACTCAGCGAGTGCTTGCGGAATGGCTCCTGGATAAGAACTAGCAAGTATTGGCGCGCTTGCTGCGCCAGCGATAGCCAGGAAAATAAGAGAAATATGAAGAAATGGCCACTGGTAGGCCCCGCGACGAGCCATAAGAATATCAACCAGAATATCCTTTTGTGATTCAAATGCTTTTCCAAATCGCACAGCATGTCTCTCGAGATAAAACCACCATCCTCGACTCCAATCTCGAGAGTCTTGCAACAACTCTTTGAAAATACGTTTCATAGGATATATGCAGGGTATCAAAATTTATCCACTCGTGCAAATTTCGTATTTATGTGTTTAAAAAAACATCATAACATCAAAACGTACCATCTACTATATAAATATATAATAAGATATCAAAGTATTATTAATTATATATTTAGTACTCTACGATGAAAATTTTTCCTGCAATAGAAAAAAATATTTTTCTTCGTTTTCCACAAATATGTTAAAAGGATTTTCTATAATTTTTATAAATATTTTAATTATTATAAGTTTTATAATCGTTATAATCTACAAAAATCCACTCACATATCTATTTAAACAATATGCAAAAGAAACTGCATGAATTTTGGCGTTATTACGATATATACTACTATCATTATATGATAAATAGCAAATATATCCTATAATTTATATCTTGTTTGCCATAAAATACTACCCCATAGTTTAGCCTCAAAGGAATAATTTCAATCAAGGCTATTTGACATTGCTTTACATCCCCGATGTAATATAAGTATGACCGAAATGTTTACTTCAAAAACCCACCCAAATACCTCAACTTTTCTCCGCACAGCTATAGCTACACATGTACACTTCTCTTTGCACGTTTCACACATATGAATATGAAAGTATCAGCAACACCATCACAGTTAACTATAGGACAGGTTGCTAAATTACTCTCGTTATCAAAAAATACCATTCGTAATTGGATAAAAATTGGAAAACTAGAAGCAACAATTGATGTCAATGGTATTCATCTCATTTCTCGAGAAGCGTTAGATGCTATCAAAACAAAACAAAATATATCAACAGATTCAAATTTGGAATCTTTAAATAATACAAAAGATATCAGAATACCTCAACATCCTTTATCTCTTAGTGATGCAGCACACATGTTAAAAATATCGAAAAACACACTTCTTCGATGGGAAAAAGCGCGCCTTATTCATAGTGCACGTACCAATGGAAATGCCAGACGGTATTATCCTGAAGATTTACTTACTATCACAAAATCCCACACTCCCTATCAACGGATTCCTCAGCCTCGTCCAAAGGACGATCAACCATTGGTTGAAAAGGCCGAACATCAACTACCCGGCGACCCAACATTTCCAGAATTACACACTACACCTACTGAACTTGAAGATCTATCAAAAGAAGAAATTATTGTTGAACCAATAAAAAATGAATCAAAAGATAGAAAACTATATCAAAAAACACCGTGGCCAATTATTGCCGCAGTTTTTCTTTTATTTCTTGGTATCGGTATTGTAGCTACACAAGTAATCGGTGTTCAAAATCAAAGATCAATAAGTTACAAAGCTGCTGAAACAAAAAAAACAACAGTACTATCAAAGCCAAACCCTATTCCTTCAAATCCTTCAGGATCGTCAGGATCTATCGGAATGGTGTTGGGTGCAACAGGTGCTACAGGACAAACTGGTTCAACAAGTCCAACGGGCGCAACCGGCGCAACGGGAGTCGTTGGTCCAACAGGATCAACAGGCGCAACGGGAGTTACCGGCGCGACAGGATTAAATGGTTCCTCTGGTCCAACCGGCGCAACCGGGGCTGTCGGTGCGACGGGACCAACGGGAGAAATGGGCGCGGGAGGAATTAATGGTACACCAGTACTCGGAATTTTGAATAATCTTATTTTTCCTTATCCTGTTGTTAATCGTAGCATAGCTTTAGGAAGTACAACATTTTCTCCAAGTGATAACCCAAGCACAACATCAACTGCAAGCGCGCTTATTCTTCTTGATGGAAATACTGGAGATGTAAAAATATCAAATGGTGACTTTTATGATCTTTCGACATCAGCTGTCAGCGCAACAAGCATGTGTATTAACACAGTTACCGGAAAGATCGGCCAATGCACATCAGATGTACGACTGAAAGAAAATATCAACACGATCACAGGTAAGGCACTTGATCTTGTTGGCAAACTTCGGCCGGTTACGTTTGATTTTATAAACGGTGTTAAAAATGAATCCGGATTTATCGCGCAGGAAGTACAGACGGTCGTACCAAGTCTTGTCCGTACCAATCCTACTGACGGATTTTTGACATTTGATGCCACATCTCTTATTCCCTATATCGTCAAAGCGATGCAGGAAATGACTACTGTATTCACGCCGCAAAAAATCATTTCTCCGCTTGTTGAAGTTGATATGTTGAAAACAAATGCTATCTCTCCCCTTTCCGGCGATTCCATAGAGGTTCAATTACCTACCATCACATCACATTTTGTGATAACAAATACCAATGATGAACCAGTTGTAACTTTTTCAGAACATGGTGATGCAACGATTGCAGGTGAATTGACAGCAGAAGCAGTACATGCAAATGAAGCGCATATTGACAATACATTATACGCATCGCGGATCGTTACCAGTTTTGGCGATATCGAAGAGAGAATTGCATCTATTTCATCACTTGTTGCAACTATTGCAACCGCATCAAGTATCCCAATAGAAGCGACAGAAAGCGCAATTGCTGAAATGGTCACTCCGCCGACAGTTGACTTAAATCCCGAACTACCTGCAACCACTGCTGCGTTTCTTGCGAAATTATTTGAAAATCAAATTGATCAGAACCATATCGATCTTTCAGGAAGAAATCTCACGCTTGATACCATGCTGCTTAACAACAACCTCTCGGTTCTTGGCGGCGCAGTCTTAGGTGAAACCATGATTGCGGGATCACTTATGGTCGATGGAACCATTCGAATAACGAGTGACGGGATTCAAACAGCTGGAGAACCCCTTTATTTACAAAAACTACGGCTTGCGAATCTCGATATTATGAATGGTTCAATTGTAATTAATACGTCTGGTGATGCATTGTTTACCAAAAACGTAAAAATCCAAGGAATTCTTGGCATTGATACCGTACGACCTTTAGAAGCTCATGATATCACCTTTGATCTTGCCCAAGAACCGCTCCTAGAATCAACAGAATCTGCTACTCCATCTGCCCTTGGCAAGCTTATTGTAAATGGATCAGCAAGTGTCAGTGGAACGCTCTCGGCAAAAGAATTAGCTTCAGCAAAATTCACTGTTGAAGTAGATAAAAATGCAACGAACTCCGCTCAAACTGCATCGGTTGGCGAATCAATGATTGCACGAGGAACGTCATCAATAACTATTAGTACGGATAAAGTCGGACCAAAATCGCTCATCTTTATCACTCCCACTACCCCAACTGATAAAACACTATCTGTGGTAAATAAAAAGGAAGGTGCATTCACCGTGGCCATCATCTCTCTCACCTTGACCGACATCTCATTTAATTGGTGGGTGATTAACTAATTTTGAAGTGCTTCAAGGATAATGCAAGATGTTGCTTTCCTATTTCAATTTTCTCTTTCATCGACAAACTCGGTTCCCATAGATAACGCCGAATCCTGAGGGTCATTTTTGAAATGGTATAACGAAACCGTAATAACTCAAATTTTTCATCAAAATCATGAGGTTTTATAGAAGTAGAAAAATACCCTTCTAAAAATGTCGATAGCCGTTCAGGATTAAAAAACGTGCTCCAACAAGCTATATCAGCAATAGGATCTCCTCCGACACATTCATCCCAATCGCAAATACCGGTTATATGGTTGCCATCCGTCAATAAATTCCAATCGGCAAAATCATTATGAACGAGAACCGGATTTTGACAGGATAAGAGTGGAGACATATCAAATAATTCTTGAATTTTATTGACGTACGCAGGTTGAAAAATAGACTCTTTTGTTAAAACTTCAAGGTTAAATGGTAATCCTGCAAGAACGGCATTTCTTTCTATTTTGTGTATACCAATGAGCTGATGCTCTTTTGCGCACTCATTGATAAACGGACCAAACCTTGATACATGAATCGTGTGCAGTTTCGCCATGGTTTTTCCAATGTCATATATAAAACGTTTTTCATCTTCAGGATGTTGATCAAGCCATTTTTTAACCGCAATCCCTTTCAATTGCTCACATGCCTGAAAGGAAAAATCATCATCGTGTTCATACAGGTGAATGACATACGTTGTGTATGACGGAAGGTGAATGGATTTTGCTAATCTAGCTGCTTCAGCCTCAACATAGAAATATCCGTTTTGAATGCCTTTCGGATGAAGTCGAATAATGACATCATATCCGTTCTTCGTATGACCAATGCGTACTGAATTAACACTTCCAAGATTTGTCGATGCTTCTTGATCAAGAGGAACCAAAGATGTAACCTGATTATCTGACCAAAATGTATTGACATGGGATACTATTTCCTCATCAGTGAAGTACTTATGACGATCCGCCCAAATAGTGCCTGCTTCCTCGGGAGTTATTTGACGGTCTGTTTGCCAGTAAAAAACATTGGAGCGGTCGCAAATAACTGCGTTTATTTCTTTCTTTCTTTTATCAGATAATCGTGGTGTCATACATATGAAGATTATACATCCCTCTGCCGATATGCGAGTCGCTTTTTTAATAAATTTTCCCGGAAACCACCTTCTTTGATGAACTGATCTTCGATCCAACGGAGTTTTTGATCCAATAATTGATTTGTTTGGTTGATCAGAATTACCATCGCATTTGCTGCCTCTTCCGGTAAAAAAATATAAATTTTATAATCGTTATAATTTTTATAAATTTTATAAACAATCTTTCGAATGACTAAAGACCGAGAATCATTCTTGTCCCATATGGGTAACTGATGTTGACGCAGATAATCTAAATAGTCATGAAGCAGTTCTTCAAGCGATCCGCGGGCAACCGCAAGTAATTTCAATTTTCCCTCAATGCTCTTTTGTAAATAGCCCTTGGCTATATTCTGTTTCCCTGACCGGGCTGCCTGATCCACCTGCCTGCCGGCAGGCAGGTCTGATCACGAGTCCTGGATTTGTAATCAATATATTTTTGGGTAAATTCTGCAGTAAAATCGTGGATTATTTCCGCCTGACGGAAAAATGGCAGATCTTTATAACCGTTATAATTTTTATTATCGTTATAACTTTTATAACTATTATCCATAAAGAATCAACCCTGGCTCAAACTCTCCAAAAACTCTTCATTTGTTTTGGTTTTGCCGAGGCGGTCGATCATCATGACGGTCTGCTCATCATCACCAAGCAAGGTAATCATATGCCGAAGCGTAATAATGCGCTTCATCGCATCTTCTCCAAGCATGAGCTCATCATGACGGGTGCCGGATCCCGCAATATCAATAGCCGGAAAAACGCGTCGTTCCTGGAGTTTTCTTGAAAGATGCAATTCCATGTTCCCGGTTCCCTTGAATTCCTCGTAAATCAGGTCATCCATACGGCTTCCGGTTTCTACAAGCGCAGTTCCGATCACCGTCAATGACCCATTGGTTGATTTTCCACTGTCTGCTGCCGCTTCAATGCACCTGGCAGCTCCTAAAAATTTCTTTGCTGGAAATAGTGCAGCCGGATCAAATCCTCCAGAAAGCGTTCTCCCTGATGGATTGACGACAAGGTTGTATGCTCGTGCAAGCCGTGTGATGGAATCAAGAAGAACAACAACGTCTTTACCCATCTCAACAAGCCGCTTTGCCCGATCAAGCGCAATTTCAGCAACGCGCGTTTGTGCTTGCGGCGATTCATCGAAATTACTTGCCAACACTTCACCTTTAATACTTCTGGTTAAATCCGTCACTTCTTCCGGTCGCTCCCCGATTAACGCTGCCATGAGGTGTACATTTGGATAATTGGCAGTCACTCCAGCTGCAATTTCTTTAAGAATTGTTGTTTTCCCTGCTTTTGGCGGAGAAACGATGAGTCCCCGTTGACCAAAGCCGATTGGACACAGTAAATCCATAATCCGAGTTGAAAGAGGCAGTTGCCCTGTTTCAAGGCGAAGGAGTGTATTTGGATAAATAGGAGTGAGGTCGTCAAATCGTGGTCGATTAACCATTTCCTCAGCTACCACTTCATTTATTTTTTCAACTTTAAGTAATCCCCAATACCGTTCGTTTTCTTTTGGTTGTCGTGCCTGTCCTTCCACTTCATCACCATTTCGAAGTAAAAAACGCCTAATTTGTGATTGGGAAATATACACATCTTTATCGCTTGGCGTAAATTTAGGACGCAAAAATCCATGTCCTTCTGGAGTCAAATCAAGAACTCCCTTTACTGTTTCGGTTGGGACATTGATATCGACAGTAAATCCGGCACCATCTGGCGCTGGTATAAAATCCCGTTGAACGGGCCTGTTATATCCACCTTGATATCCTCGAGACTGATATCCGTATCCTTGATTTCCATACGAACGTTGTCCACCCATTGGTCGATCATATCTTCCTCCACCACGATTATATTGTGGCCGATACCCGCCTTGCGACGAGGTAAACCCGCCTTGACTCGGCAAGGCAGATCCACCAGGCGCTGTTGATCGATAGACAGGTTGCGGAGACACAGATGACGCAACTTCAGCCAAAGGCTGATCCGCCTTTGGCGGAGGCGCTATTTTTTCTTCTACAGGTCCCCCGATCAGATCATCAATGGATAATCCTTGTTTTGGTACTTCAACATCAGCCTTTGGCTGAGGCGGAGGAACTGTGGTTTTCTTCTTTGTTACTGGTTTTTTTACAGAGGCTTTATAGGCCATAATTAGTCACTTGTTTTGGAAAAATTCTTGGAAAATGACATTTCGTACAAGAGGAATCGTTTAACTAAGGATATTACATCATATTCGCGATTTTATGTCAATAGACGTTTACTATGCGTTCGAAGCCAACGCTCTATCGTTGGAAGCGAAAGATTCTTCACATCTATTGAAACCATAAATGTAATAACATCGTCTTTTTTAGCCGAGAGTTGCCAACAATTCATAAAAAGGAACCGTTTTGTCGAATAGTACGCTGTTCGTTTATTTCCATCATCAAACGGATGATTTTTTACCAAAGAATGAATAAGCGCGGCTGCTTTATTCCAAATCGTTGGATAAAGCTCTTTTCCGCCAAATGTCACTTTTGGCCGCTCAATAGCTGAGTGTAACAATGTAAAATCATGAATATCACCTCTCCCACCACCAACAGTAATCATTCGGAGATGAATTGCATATACCTCATCAAGACTAATATAGTTCATACACGGGCAAGTGCTTGAATAGTATCTTTTTCTTTTGAAGCTACATCATCGAGCCATGCTTTAAACTCCGGAGTAAGTCCTGGTTGATCTTCATATTGTTTCGGACGAATATAGACAGCATGAATATGTTCATTGGTCTCCATGCTAACATAATCTCCTGCCTTAAAATTGGCGAGCTTTGTGAATGGTTTTGGGAGCACCACTGCAAGAGAATTTCCTACTTGAATAATTTTCTGTAATATATTTCCTCCGTTATAACGGATTATAACAAATCTACTTCTTTTCGTCAACTTGATATATCGTCGTTTGTCCGACCTGAAATGCAACGCGGCTAAACTCCAAAAATTTTTCTTCCTGTAAATTTGCGTATTTTTCGCGTTCCTGCTTACCGACAATGACATACCGAACATGATATTTCTCTAGTATGGGTAGCACTTCTTGTACGTCCGTTGATTCATATATAATTCTCACTTCTTCTTGTCTAGGTGACACAATGTCAAAACTCCCCCTCCACAACCACTGATGCACTGCCCACCCGGTAATAGTAGGAAGGCCGGTAAAGGCAGATATGTGATTATAGTCTGTATAGCTGTCCCCAGCGGCCTCGACGATGACCAAATCTTTTGGTTGTTTATTGAGCCACTCAATGGCAAAACTACTATCTGGTAATTCTTTTTCCAACCATCCGAGTCCATAAATTCCTTCGTATTTTTTGAGTTCTCCAAAATACGACCGAATCGAAAATATGGGGAAAATGGACACAAGAAACACCTGTGGAACAAAAAGAATAATAATAATAGCTCTCAGAAGCCGCTTCGACTTCTCTTTCATAAAAAAGATAACGTGCGTTATCACAAATCCAGCGATAATCGACCACCAAATAAATGCTTGGTAGCCGAGCTTAAACATGGTGTTACTGCGAAAATGCGCGGGATAAATATCTTTGACATATAGAAATTCAGGAAAAATAATCAGTGCTATTCCCACAATATAGAACACTTTTAGTATTCGTAAGATTGGACTGTTCTGATCTTCTTTTTTCCATATTTTTCTTATAAATAGCCAAGCGCCGCTAAACCAAAAAAATCCCCACAAAAGCCACATCATCCAGAATGGTGAGCGTTGACACTTCTCTACTTCTTCAAAGATAAACGGACCGATCCGCCAACCAGCGGCGGATGCTGGCGGGCAATTAACTCCAATCCCTGTTGCAAACGAATTAAAGTAAAACAGAAACGGAAGGGCTGTTACGAGTGCGATAAGTGCTACATATCCAACGGGATATATTAGATTCCACCACTGTGTTTTCCATCTTTTTCTATGTGGTAGTATCACAAATACAAACCACCCAACGGCAAATAGTAATCCGTAAATAGGACCATCTAAGGCGTTGGTCATGAGTAAAACACCTACAAGAAAACCATAAAACACCATGTGGAATGTTTGTTTCATAACTTCTGAAGTAAACATATATAGAAGCAGCGCTATGGCAAGTAAAACAAAAGGGAGCGAAAGAACATGACCATGAACATCGGATACAACAAACGAGTAACTGGGAAACTCATGAATAGTAAAAGGAATAAACCGGGTTGCGTTGGCGTACCAATACGTTTGCATCCCTTCTCCAACTTTTGAAAAAAATTCAGAAAATGACCACAGGAGTGTCCAAAATGGTTTTACTCCGCCAGCTGGCGGATCTCCGGTATATCCTTTGGTAAATGCGTAAATCGTTTGCATGTTACCGGCAAGCGTGACAAAAAACGCAGTAATTATTCCTGCAATTACGCCCTTTTTTCGCGTTAATTGATACCCAATACTAAATGCCATGGTAGCAGTAAGTGCAAAGAGTGTTGCGAGCATCAGATTAAATGTATAGGAAAGGGAGAGTCCTGAAACTTTTGTTAGAACCGCTGTGACCAGATGTCCAAAATAGTAATAATTGATAAATCCCCCGGCCCACCACATATCCATGGCCGGGAAAGCCTGCCTGCCGGCAGGCAGGTATTGAGCATTGAGAATAGATTGCATGAATCCATAATCCATGAATTTCTCAAGTCCACGGATGGATGGTTCATGCGCTTTCACCCAGCTCCACAAAATAAGGAGAAAGAAAAAACAAAGCTCTTCCATCCCTATGATATTTGCCCAATATAATAATCGCCTCTTATTTTGAATAATCACTCGCTTATTTGAATGAAAAAATCCAGGAAGAATTCCTGCAATAAATACAACTCCCATCACACTAAAGACTGTTAATTGGGTAAATGGAGCGATGCGGAGCGTTCCAAGAACATACACGATATATGAAACAACAGCAAAGCCAACTGCTTTACTAAACAAGTATCCTCTGTCGTACCATGTTGGAAATAACCGTTTTGTCAGTGGAAACGCAGCTGCACTAACAAGAAACAGAATGCTCCACCATTGGAGGACAATAAATACATCATCAACAAACATGTCATAATGATACAATTAAATTATGAAAAAAGAAATCTATTTTTGGATTATCCTCTCGATATTTTCTCTCTTCTTTTCCTCCTGGCTCATGTTTCATACGTTTTCGTATGACGGGAAAAACTCATCCATGCTTATTGCACCAAAAGCGTGGAGTGATTTTGGGGCACACATTCCACTCATCCGTTCGTTTTCTTTGGGAGATAACTTCCCGCCGGAAAGCCCTCTCTTCCCTGGTGAACCGATCCGGTACCATTTCTTATTTTATTTTCTCGTTGGAAGCTTAGAAAAAATTGGGCTTCGTATCGATTGGGCATTCAATATTCCCAGTATCATCGGGTTTGCAGGACTTATGATTGCAATTGCCTTCATTGCACAAAAACTATTTCGCGACAAGCGCATTACATGTCTTTCTCTTTTATTTTTTCTATTCAATGGATCATTCTCGTTTCTTCGATTTTTTACACTCCATCCGTTATCAATCGCGTCTGTAAAAGACATTGTTACGAATGAGGCTTTTCCTTCTTTTGCACCGTGGGGACAAGGAGAAATTGCAGCGTTTTGGAATTTAAATATTTATACGAATCAACGGCATCTCGCATTTGCGTTTGCCCTTGCCATACTGTTCATTGGGATTCTCTTGTATATAGAAAAAATGTCATTCAAAAAACAAATGTTGTTTCTTATCCCTCAAGTATTCATTCTTGCGATCATGCCCTACTTTCACCAGCCGATTCTTGTTATTCTTGCGATATTTATGGCTTGCTATTTCATTCTATTTCCGCGCCTTCGAGTACTATTGCTACTCATTGGAGTTGTTGGAGCTATGTATATCTTCCCGCAGCTTATCCCTCTTATTTCAGGTCCAAAAACAATTCGTTGGAATCCTGGATACCTCATATCCCCTCCTTTAGCACCATTCCATGTTTTATGGTATTGGATACAAAATCTTGGACTCCATGCGTTTCTTATCCCTCTTGGATGGATCCTTGCGCCAGCGCGAATCAAAAAAATCACGATACCACTTCTATTTGTTTTTCTTATTCCAAACCTCTTTCAATTTTCCGTTGATATGATCAATAATCATAAATTTTTCAACTTCTATCTTCTCATTGGTAATATGCTCTCCGCATATATGCTCGTTCGAATTTTTTCATTGAGATATGTTGGTAAATTTATCGGAGCAGTATTATTAATCGGATTAATTTTATCCGGCGTCGTCGACTTCTTCCCCATTGTCAACGACCGGTACATGTCCTTATTAGATGTTCCTAAAAATACAGACGTTGAATTTTTCATAACCAAAACAAAACCCACAGATATCATTCTTAATAGCACCTGGTTTTATCATCCTGCGTCACTTGCTGGAAGGAAAATATTTGCCGGATATTCCTATTTCACCTGGTCGTACGGGTATGACCAAACCAAACGGGAAGATATACAAAAAAAGATATATCGAGCACAAACAAAACAAATCGCCTGCAGACTTGCTCATCAACACAATATCGCTTACATTGAACTTACTCGAAATCCAGAACAATTTCTTCAGCCTAATCAAACGCTCTTTCATCAGGAATTTATTCCTGTCTATCAAAATCCACAGTCTGGTCTTACGATGTATGACGTACAAGCATCGTGTATGCAATATGAACAACGTTAAACACATCGGATATTTCATTATCATTCTGTTAATAGCCGGCTATTTCCGTTTTGTTGGCGTTCATTGGGATCAAAACCAACATCTTCATCCTGATGAACGATTCCTCACTATGGTTGCAACAGGTCTTACCTGGCCGGCAAACATTCAGGAATATTTTGATACCAGCACTTCTTCTTTAAATCCACATAATAAGGGATTTGATTTTTATGTATACGGCACTTGGCCGGTACTTCTTGTTAAATGGGTAGCAGAACGTGTCAATATGGGCTCCTATGATGGCGTCACCATAGTGGGAAGAATTGTATCTGGTATTATCGAACTATTTATTGTATTTCTTGTTTTTGGAATTGCAGTACTTCTATCAAAAAAAACAAGTGTTGGGCTTGTTGCATCTGGCATATATGCATGCATGATTCTTCCAGTGCAGCTTGCACACTTTTTTGCTGTTGATCCGTATCTGACATTTTTTCTCACTCTCAGTTTTGCTCTTTTAATTCTCATGCTTCATACAAAAAAGAGGTCCAATCTATTCTTCCTTTCAGGGGGTCTTGGAATTGCATTTGGACTTGCAGTGGCTGCGAAAGTATCTGCAGCGTTATTTGCAGGAATTATTTTTTGTATGTACATCATAATGTTTATTAAAAAAAGAAATATTATTCATCTTGCTACATCAGGAATTATCGTTGGTTCATTTTTCTATGTAACGCTCAGGCTTACGTATCCATATTTATTTACCGGAAGTGTTTTTCCCCATCTCAATCCCCTTCTTATAGCTAATTGGCACGAGTTAAAACAATTTGATGGAGTAAATACCGGATTTCCACCTGCTCTTCAGTGGATTCCAACACTACATGGGTTATTTTTACCGCTTCATACGTATCTCTGGGGCTTGGGAATACCGATCGGGACACTTGTTAGCATTTGTATGCTGTATTTCTTCTCCCAATGCATCCGAAACAAAAAAATAAATGTTGAAATCCTTCTTGCGGTTCTTTGGATACTCTTTCTTTTTTCCTATCAAAGCATCCAATTTGCAAAAGCACTCCGATATGTCTATCCCATCTATCCAATGATTGCCGTACTTGCTGGTGTTACTGGTGTTTCTTTGTGGGAAAAAATCCGACATAAAAAATGGGCTACATATTGTATATATCTCTGTTCTTTCCTCATTCTCTGGTGGGCCTGGGGATTTACGAGTATCTATAGAATGCCGCATACGCGCGTACAAACATCCTATTGGATCTACAACACCATTCCCCATGGCTCACGCCTTACGTATGAAATCTGGGATGATGCAGTACCCGTAAGCATTGACACATACAGTTCGTCACTGTACCGCATTGAAGGACTACCTCTCTATGATCCTGATTCAGCAAGTAAATGGAAAACAATTACTCGGATACTTGAACAATCTGATTACATCGCTCTCACGAGTAACAGGCTCTGGAGGTCATTATACACACTTCACGACCGCTTCCCCAATACAGCACGGTATTACGAACTCTTATTTTCTGGAGCACTTGGATTTACACATGTCACAACAGTGACGTCATATCCTTGTTTAATCCCAGGTTCTTTTGGATTTGCAGATACAAAAACCAATCTTCGTCCTCCCCCATTTTCTTTTACTTCTACCAACGATTGTCTACTCGCGCTCAACGATGATGGAGCAGAAGAGTCTTTTACTGTCTATGATCATCCGAAAGTGATACTATTTAAAAAAACAACAGCGCATACAAAAGATCAACTATTTCAATTAATTTATGGACACCAACAACCAACGGATATACTTCGATAAACGAAAAAACAGATACAAGATCGGATTACTCAAACATCCTCCAAAAACACAGCTATTGGAATATGAGCAGATGGAAAAGTTACTTCAACTTCCTATTGGAAGTAAACTCATGGATTTTGGATCAGGAAACGGCAGAGTGGCGTTATATTTTTTAAGTCGTGGATATCATGTCCACGCGGTCGATGTATCAAAAACATCTCTTCAGGAATTAACAAAAATATATAAACAAATAAAGACGTCTTCTTGGGGCGTCCTCACCACCTCAACAAAACTTCCAACAACTCCTTTGTTTGATGGAATAGTGGGTGCTGATATCCTACATCATGTTGATATTTACACCATCCTCCCTCAACTCAAAAAAACAATAAAAAAGAATGGGGTGCTCGTTTTTTCTGAACCAAACGGATGGAATATTCTGTGGTACATCTATATTTTTCTTCGAAGACTTCCTTGGGGTATCGAAAAAAATATTCGACACATGAATCCATTTTTTCTTCAGTCTGCATTTCATAACGCAGGCTACAATCGTGTTAGGATATTACCCTATAAATTCCGCTTTATAATTTTAGCATGTTCTTGTAGCCAAAGGTAAAGAAGTTGAATACCTTTTTTGTACGATATAGTGGGAACCCATCCAAAGTCACGTTTTGCTTTCCTTATGTCAGCAATAAAATACGGCTGATCTCCTGGCCGTTCATTTGTATATGTTACCTGTGGCAATGATCCTGCAATAGATGTAATAAGCGGTACACATTCCAACCATATGGATATCGCATTATCACGACCTCCCCCGATATTATATATTTGACCAGAAGTGACGCTGATGTGATGAATTGCTTTCTCATACGCAACCAGTAAATCCTCTACAGAGAGAAGATCTCGCACTTGTTTTCCATTGCCGTAAATCGTCAGAGGGATATGAAAAAGTGTCGCAATCAAAAACCATGCCAACCACCCCTGATCCTCGACACCAAACTGATGGCTCCCATAAATACACGACTGGCGAAATACAACTGTGTTGAGTCCATACAACCTGTGATAATCACGGACATATTGATCTGCTGACCCTTTTGAACACCCATACGGTGAGTTAAAATCCAACAGTGTTGTCTCATCTACCCCAAATGGTTTTTCTGGGACTGTATAGCGCGTTTGTTTTTCAATGACTTTCAGATGCTCCAGTCCTCCGTAAACTTTATTTGTTGAACTATAGATAACTATTGCGTGCGGATTGGTACGCCGTACTGCCTCAAGCACATTCATTGTGCCTCCAGCATTTATTTCAAAATCTTCTTTTGGATTAACAACAGATGTCGTTACAGCAACTTGGGCGGCAAAATGGAAAATGATATCTTGCCCCGATACAACTTTTGCGACAGCACTTGCATCACGAATATCTCCCTGAACAAACGATAGATGCGGAATCTGTTTTTGAAGATATGTTAAATTCTCTTTCGTCCCTTTTCTGGACAAATTATCAAATAGCGTTATTGCATACCTTTTTTTAGCAAAATACAACGATGTGTTTGTTCCAATAAATCCTGCTCCGCCGGTGATAAGCATACGTTTCATAATCAGTATTGTACCCTACTCTTTTTGTTTTTTGTTAACATAAAAAAGAGCGCTCCGGCAGAAGCAATCGGAACATCACCCTCAATAAGTCGAGCCAGACGTTGCATGGGAAAAACAGTACTCATCCATGGAAATAACACCCAGGTATGAAACAGGATATAAGAACAGAGATTTGGAATAGAAAGATAATGTGCTATATCAATCCACATACATGCTTGCGGCGACAAATACCCAATGCACTTTTTAATCTGAAATCCTGCACGCGTACATACTTCTTTCCACTGATTACTCGTATACAAATGCACATGAACTTGTTTTTTTTGCATGTACTGTTTATAGGAATTTCCTAAAAATATCGACCCAAATAAATGCTCCTCCCACGGCTTTGCCATAACGCTAACAACAAACGTTCCGCCTGGACGAAGCACACGATAAATTTCTGCAAGAACGCGACCCACATCTTCAATGTGCTCGAACACGCAGTTTGAAATGATTGTTGGAAAGGTATTGTTTGAAAACGGAATCTTGGATCCATCGTACTCAACGAGTTTTTTATATATACCCACATTTTTTAATTCTTTCATTCTGCTACCAGGAATATCTAACCCTATGGAAACAGCTATAAAAACAGTTTGAGCAAAAAAACCATCACCACAGCCAATGTCTAACACTGGCTTTCGATACGGCATAAAACGAGTAAACAGCTCTGCTTCTTTGGCCCGAATAAGAGAAAGAAAAAGGGGTCGCTTCTGTAAATACGTGTTAAGAAATGAAACAACGTTTGTATGCGTTGATGGTTTTTTCATAGGAAAAAATCGTTTGAATAGTCGTGGTTGGTAGTATATATGATTTTTTCTTTTTTACTATAGCTCCAATTGCCTCTGCTATGGCTTTTGCATTTTTTGGCGGTACCACTATCCCCATATGAGTTTGTTGTATGGGAACTCGAACTCCCGGAAGATCGGTTGCAACCACCGGAACTTTGCAAAGCATCGCTTCAACCTGCACGAGTCCAAATGCTTCTGTGCTATTTATTGATGACACCACTAAGACATCTATGAGGGAGTAAAATGCACCCATTTCGTCTTGCGTGAGTGTTCCTAAAAATACTATCTGACTTACGTTTGAAGAAACAAGATCGAGAATTTTCTTCTTATATTTTTCTTCCCCCACATGTTCCGTGGGGCCGGCAACCACAATCATTGTATCTTTTGGTAAATAATGAAGTGCTTCAAATACATACTCAATTCCCTTTTCTGCTGCCAGTCTCGCTGCTATACCAATCACAAGTTTGTGTGAACCAATCAATTTTGTTAGTTTCTTTTTTGTTGAAAGAGAAACTCGTGGAACCGGAATAGGCGGATATATTGATTGAATCTTTTTTCTAAATGGTAGAAGCACCCGACTATGGCGTGCATAGTCATCTGTATATGTAATGATGGTATCGGAAAAAAAACATGCGATACGGTTTGCCAGTTCCACACCAAACTGTATACAGCGATTCCTAATCCCCCGCGGAAGCACCAGCTCACAGTGATAGACAGCTATCACGCGTTTTCCAAAACACTTAGCAAAACAAGCCGCAATGAAACCTTCAACTTGCGGCAAATTCACAACTATTACATCGGATGTTTGGATGAGTGCATATGCTTGTTTTACCCAATCAAAAGATAAAAATCCTTTATGAAATCGCAGTGTTGAACGAGCTCGTGTAACGGAAACATGGTGAATGGTTTCTTTTAAAGGAATTGTCTTTGTGTGACGCATACATAATACATGAACCGAAGACCCGTGCTTTGCAAGTCCTTCGGCAAGGCGCTTAACACATATTGTGAGTCCTGAAACATACGGATCATAGTAGGTTAAGGTAAAAAGAAGCGTCATAGGTGGATATCCTCAAAAAATCGCTTCAAATACGGTATTTTGTGATGATATTTTTTTCCATGATCATTGATGTTGTACACCCAATAAATAATTGTTTTTGTTTTTCCATCAAGATACGTAACAATATCCCAATTATCCTCAACAAAATAATCAAGGCGAAGTGTGCGAATCGTATCTAATTTATGTTCATGCGGTTGCCTGTCAGTGGTATTGACATATATTCCTTTAAATACAGATCGTAACCCCCATCGATTAAGCCATCGATAGAGACTTGGCTCAAGAAAATGAAACCGTGCAGTAATAAGATACAATTCGATATCTGTTCGTTTGGATAAGTCACGAAGCTTTGAAGCACCAAATGCAGGAAACACACTTGTTTCGTGAGCAAGAATATACAAAAAACGCATGAATGTGCTTTTTGGCACAAAAAAACGGAGCTTTTTCATCCCCAACACATACTGCTTAAAAAATGCAACAGGCGCACGGATGATTCTCACGGGATTATATGCAACCACTCCGTCAAAATCCAAACCGATGCGGATAACGTGTTTATTGTTAGGTGAGGACATACAAAATAATGATAAGCACACAACCCCAAGCGCTCACAGAAAATAAGAGCGGTATATCAGTCATGAGAGCTTTTTGAAAATAACCCTTTGTATCGGTGTAAATCCGCTGCAAGAAACGCATAATGCCATAAAGCACAAACGGGATGGTCACCATGAGCCATTTTCGTTCACCTCCAGAAAATCCTGTGACCCGAATGCTTTCGAAGGCAAATGTTGAAAGAAAGGTATAGTATACATACGAAAGAAACGTAGCTGTAGCAAATACTGTGACATAACTATCGAGTAGTCGTACGGAATACCTGTCCATGATCGCTTCTTTTTTCTGCATATGTTCATACCTACGTTTTCCAACAGCTACAAGAAGTGCGAGTGAAAATGCAGAAAGGATTAACCATACAGACACGTGCACCCCTGTCGCTGCTTCTCCACATACAACCGGAGCACATAGCCAATGGCAAGCACAAAAATATCAATAATCGTCATATGCCGAAATATAAATAACAAAAAATAATGGACTATTGCATAGACAACTATGGCAATCATAAGAGGCGTCCCAAGACGAGTTGCTATGCTGATTGCACCTAATATGAGAATTGCCCAGGTAGCTAGTCCGACAGATATGGGAATAGTCCCAGCTGCAATGGGACGAAATTTCCGAATTGGATCTTGCCTATCTCTCTCCTTATCAATAATGTCATTTAAGACATAATGAGAAGATGAAAGAAGACACAATGAACAAAAAGCAATAAGTGATCTGGTAAATAATACGGGGACAAATAAGTTTTCAGTAAACACAATTGGAATAAATACTGCTATGTTTTTCACCCACTGCCACGGACGAAGTAAAATAAATAATTGCATCCAATAAGAAGAAATTATTCCTCGTTTCATTGTATTCGTTTGTCCTCTAGTATATCGTTGGGAGACAGTAAACTCAAGCCATAAAATACGTGATACAATCCAAACTATGCATATCGCAATTATTGGTGGCGGGATAACGGGACTTGCTGCTGCGTATGAGCTTACCAAGCGCGGTCACAAGGTCACGGTGTTTGAAAAGGATGTGACGACACTTGGTGGACTTGCATCTGGATTTCGTACGCCATCATGGAAGTGGCCTTTGGAAAAAACATATCATCATTTTTTTACCAGTGATAAAGCAATTATTGCCCTTGCTAAAGAACTGGGAATGGAAAAAGATCTGATGATCCTCCATCCAACCACATCAGTCTATTGGAACAACAATCAATACCCTTTTGATACTCCTATAAATATCCTTGCGTTCCCCGGACTTCCGTTTATCGATCGCCTTCGCACAGGTTGTACAGCTGCCATCATGAAATTAAACCCCTTTTGGAAACCTCTTGAACAGATAACAGCAAAACAGCTTTTTAAAAAACTCAATGGAAACGCTGCATGGAAAACAATCTGGGAACCGCTCCTGGATGCAAAATTTAGCCCGTACGCTGGCGATATCGCCGCATCGTGGCTCTGGGGACGGATCTATAAACGGACCCCTTGTTTAGGATATTTTCGCGGCGGATTTGCTCATTTTGTCGACGTGCTGGCAGATACCATAAAAAAACAAGGTGGTATCGTTAAAACAAATACAACTATTACTCACATTGATAGGAAAAAATTTGATGATATTCTTTTGACTGTTCCTTCCCAAATTGCAGTCAAGTTGATCAAATTTCCAGATACCTACAAACAGCAACTTCTTTCAATTCCCCATCTCTGGGCACAAACGCTTATTTTGGAAACTGATAAACCTATTCTTGAAAAAACATATTGGTTGAACGTAAACGACCGATCGTATCCGTTTATTGCTGTTGTTCAACACACAAATTTTATAGACAAAAAAAATTACGGAGGCAAGCATATCGCTTACATCGGAAATTATCTTCCAGATAATCATCCTTATTTAAAACTCACGAAAGAACAATTACTCGAAAAATTTCTCCCATATATAAAAAAAATTAATTCTCAGTTTTCGATTCTCAACTCTTTTCTCTTTACTTCTCCCAACGCGCAGCCTGTTCATGCATTAAATTATTCGCAGCGTGCGCCAAAACTCGAAACGCCGATACAGAATGTATTTCTTGCAAACCTTGATTCCATCTGTCCATGGGATAGAGAAACAAATTACGCAGTAGAACTTGGTCAAAACGCTGCAAAACATATCCTTGACAAAATTACAGAATCATTATAGAATCATTACATATGATTCAACAACTCATTTCCGATGAAAAATTCACCAATATTCAACGTGCGCAAGCCGGACTGACGCGATTATTTGATAATGCGAAAAAAACAAAATCATTTTACCGCGTCATGAAAAATGATATTCCTCTTGGTGTTCTTATTCCCAACGACATGTGGGAAGATTTTCTTGAGGACATGGAAGCCATGAACTCACAGAAATATCTTGTATCCATTCAGGAAGCAAGAAAAGGAACAAAACGATATACGTCAAAAGATGTGCGTGCGATGCTTGATTTGTAATATGGATTCTCTGCTCTACGATATCCATGCAGTACGGGATCTAAAAAAACTTCCAAAACCTGTTCAACGGATGATTGTCGAAAAACTAACCTATTTCGTTTCACAAAAAAATCCGCTCTCATTTGCAAAACGATTGACAAATATGGATATTGGTTCCTATCGATTTCGTATTGGGGATTATCGGGCAATCATTGATGTGCATAAAACCATAATAATAGTCCTTCGTATTGGTAATAGAAAAAATATTTACCGATAAATAAAGTAAGCCAAAATCGGAAAGTTGATTATCCTATCACTACGATATATACTACAAAATTAGTAAACACAATCAACTAAACATATGGCAGTAGAAACATGTAAAGCAGGAAGAATGATAATGATTGCTCCAATTCCACTTGATTCGTTACGAACCATAATTATTGATTTGAATCACCCTGAAACATCACGCCCCGTAACATACACAGACGCTGTGAATGTATTACAACCCCAAATTAAAGTATGTGATCGTTGCGTTGGACAACCGGCAAAGGTATGTGAATGGACAATTATTAATGAATAAAATTAGCTTGTTATCCTGTCCGCCAACTGGCGGATCAGGATCCCAGTGTAAATATTAAATACTAGATGCTGAAATGAATTCAGCATGACAAATCATTGACAACCCATAATCTTCGCGTTACAATCGTCCAGCTAATTAAAATTCTGTCGTTTTTTTTCTGGGCCGGAGTATCAAACTTACTTTCTCGCGAGGTTTACATCCTCGCCTCGAAAGAGCGTTAATACCCGGTAAAGAATTATTACAACGAAAAGCGCCAAATTGGTATTTTGTATGGGGAATTGACCGTTGGGCAGGCGATCAATTTCCCATAAAGAGTATCACTGGCGCTTTATTCGTTGCGATCAACCGCGTCCGCCGAAGCACGAAGTGCGAAGGAGGATTTCCCATTGAAGAAATGACATATAATTACAGCTTCCTACCAATCTCCGTGAAATATATTAGCTTCAAAAAAATATTTGACAATAAATATTGGTGATTGGTATTCTGCGATATAAGGTGTTGCGTACGGCAATACCGATAAGAAAAAGCATTACTATTCGTAGCAAAAATCATTCGCAAGAATGACCCAAACCCAAATCTGCTAGCGGTAGTGATGCTTTTTTAATGGGAAACACCCATAAAAAAAGACCACCTCTCGGTGGTCTTTTCCCCCAAATCTGCTAGTACGATTGTTGTTATAGTGTAAATACAGGGATACTAATCCCTTTTTTCTTCAGTTCCATAAACTGCTTCCGCACTTCTTCCTCGAAGCGTTGACGTTCACGGACAAGAGGAGAAACCCGTGACTTCGAGCTTTCCCCTAATTTACTTCCCAAACCCATCTGCTTGAGCAGTAGTTTTACTGACATAACACTATTGAAAACCTTTTTTTTGGTCTTGTCAAGTCCCATAGGAAAATTACTTTGCAAATACGCTAGTCTTATAGTCTTTTTTATGCTAATAAACACATTCGTACGCTCTAAATAACTTTGAACATATTTATGTGGATAACTTCGGGAAAACTTACTTTAGCCGTGCGAAGAAGAGTTGACCTGCTGGTGTTTGATGAACTTTGGTAATGATAACCACGATCTCCTGCCCCACCTTATCTTTTGTCTCTTCCACAACAACCATGGTTCCATCAGAAAGATACCCTACCCCCTGCTGCCGTTCTTTTCCAACATGTGTTATTTTCACGGTTACTTCTTCACCAGTAATAAGAGCAACTTTCAGTGCCTGCGCAAGATCATTGATATTCATGACTTTAATTCCTTGAGCCCGTGCTACCTGAGCGAGATTAAAATCAACAGTAAGTAACCTGCATTTCCAAAGTTTTGCCAATTGAATGAGCTTCTGATCAACCACAACTGCTTCTTTCTGAATATCAGAAATGATTTTGAGGCTCACTCCTGGATTGTTTTTTTGGTTTTTGAGCGCATTAAGAACGTCAAGTCCCCTTCTCCCTTTAGCCCGTCTGATGCTATCTGCACTATCAGCAATATGCTGCAGCTCGCCTAAAACGCTTTGCGATACCAAAAGCGTTGCAACAAGAAATCCACTGTTTACAATTGCAAAAATCCTGCCATCTATAAAAACACTGGTATCAACAAGAATTGGATATTCACCTTTCGGACGTATAAGAGGCTGGGGTTCAATGGGAATCGGTCGTTGAAATGGCCGTGCAGTGAGTTTTCCGAGCGCTGTTAAATTTTTTACGATCTCCCGGGCGAGTTCTTTCGTAAACGCTCTCGTTGGTTTAACCACAGTTTTCTTCATGCAATCATTGACATTAAATAGTGATAAATACTATGCTAGTATAGCATATGAAAAAGATCATCATGTTTCTTGTTCTTCTTTCTTGTGTCTCTTCTCTTTTTCAGCCCATATACGCACAAACAGTTGAAAAAATGATGATTGCGCCACTTCCTCCGAATAGTTCCTTCTCCATTCTTGGTCAAAATCATAAGTATACAGTTCTTCTTCGGGGTAATGGCGAGGCGATTGTAACAGCGCAAATTGTTTTTTCTAACCAGACAACTGCAAAAATTTCTTCACTTACTTACCGGGTTCCGCGCATCACTCCTGATAATTTGCAGGTATATCAGATCATTCGAGATCCTGTATGTCGAAGATATCTTGATGACCTTCCGAAAATTCAACTGTCTCCTGCAATTGATCCGTCTATAAATCCGCGCTGCGCTGAATATGAATATCCAAACTTTGACTATTACTGGGACGGAGGAACAAAATACCAAAAGGCAACAACATCCATCAAGGGAGATGAATTTACTATTACGTTGCCCAAAACTATTAATCCCAATCAAACTGGGAGCATCCTTATTACGTTTCGTGGTGTCGGATATGTGAAAAAAACAATCACAGGCGCTTTGAAATACACATTTGAAACACTCAAAGTCAATGAAACAATTGAAGATCTTCAAGTTGGCATCACTACAGACAGCGACTTATTTCTTAAAGGCGTTAAAGGAAGCATTTCCTATCGATTTACTGACGTGACAACCGGTATGGAAACTGCAAAAATGTCTGCGGCTCCCGTGGCAAGTCAACGGCTGGATGAATATATCCCGTCTATTGGTTCAGGTGAAATAACGAAAACTGCTAAATCGCTCCAACCGCTGGATAGCTACACTGTTCGTGGAAGCTACGCAGATGCCAGATGGAAACTGTATATAAACGAAATATTTTGGGGAGTAATAATAGGTATTCTCTTTCTTTCTCTTATCTGGTTTCTTATCCGCTCCATAATGAAAAAAATGAATAGCGCAACAACAGTAACTCCTAAATCACAGACAGTAACGCAAACAAATAATATCGTTCTTGTTGCGTCTGTCAGTTTCATCAGTTCTGTGATTTTAACTGGATCAGTCATTTGTTTCTTCTTGGTTTTTGCACTGATAAACAACATGCATTCTCTTGATTATGACAGCAGCAATATATTGAGGGTACTTGTTCTTTTGATTTCTTTTGGATTGTGGTTATGTCTTCTGTTTTTGCCTACAATTTTTATTGCGATTAAAAAAGGCATTTCATGGGCTATTGCAAATTTTGCTCTTACCATTATGTGGCTTATCGGTGAAACAATTATGGTGATACTTGTTATGTTTATTATGTCTAATCAACGTATGAGAAGTTATTTATCTCCAATTGAACTCATGAAGTCCACTGTTGTTCAACAAGAATCATCACTAGGGAAATAAATCTATCCGAGTAATTGAGATGCAAGCTTCAAGTTTTTTGTACGTTCTGGAGAAATAATAGTTGTAAATCCTAAACGTTTAGATTCTTTAATACGACGCTCTTCTTGCCCAACGCGTCGAACTTCTCCGAGAAGTCCTAATTCTCCAAACACAACTGCTTTTACATCAACAGGTTTGTTTTTAAACGATGAAAGAATTGCGAGTGCTACCGCTAGATCTGCTGCTGGTTCGGTAAGTTTGAGTCCTCCACTGACGTTTACAAAAACATCACTGGTTCCAAGGGGAATTCCAAGTCGCTTAGATAAAATGGCAGTAATCAGTTGCAGACGATTATAATCAAAACCATTAGTAACTCTGCGGGGTATTGGAAGTTGACTAGAAACCACTAATGCTTGAATTTCAACAAGAAGCGGGCGAGATCCTTCCATGACAACAGTGACTACAGACCCAGGTACATTCTTTACTCGATCTTGAAGAAATATCTCGCTTGGATTTGCTATTTCCTTTAGTCCTATTTCCTTCATTTCAAAAATTCCGACTTCTTCAATGGGCCCAAACCGATTTTTTAGCGTTCGAAGAATTCGTGCGTCTTGATACCGTTCTCCTTCTAAATAAAGTACTGTATCCACCATATGTTCAAGTACTTTGGGCCCTGCTATCTCCCCCTCTTTGGTTACATGACCAATGATAAGAATGGGGGTACCGCGTGATTTTGCAAACAACACGAGTTGTTCTGCGCAATACCGGATTTGCCCGACAGAACCGGCCATTCCATCAAGTTCTTGCGAAGACATCGTTTGAATTGAATCAATAACGATAAGTGAAGAGGTGGTTTTTACCAAAGCCTCTGTAATGCCCTCTAATACTGTTTCAGCGAGCACCATGATGTTAGTTCCATCTACATGCATGCGTTTTGCCCGCAGTTTTATTTGTTCTCCTGATTCTTCTCCTGAAACATACAAGCCGCCAATAGCAGACAACACATGAAGAAGCAGTGTTGATTTTCCAATTCCCGGGTCACCGGCAAGAAGAGTTACTGATCCGGTGACAATTCCCCCACCCATGACGCGGTCAAATTCCATAAATCCGCTTTTCAATCTATTTTTTTCAATGTGTTTTACATCAGATAACTTCTGTGGAATTGACGGATTTACCCCTCGTAGTCCGCCAGCTGGCGGACGAAGTGGGGCTTTTACTGTTTCGACCAACGTATTCCACTCACCACAACTGGGACATTTTCCATACCACTGAGGAAACTGCGCGCTGCATTGCTGACACACGAATGACGTATGCGATCTCATAATTACCGATAGCCAATCGGCTTTTCTTTCAGCGTCATGGACAAACTGATTTTTCGTTTGTCCGGTTGGATATCTTCAATATTAACAATGATCTCATCTCCCACCTTTGGCTCTTCCCCCGGAGAAATTTTACTGATATGAATAAGTCCATCAACTCCCGGAGTCAGGTTTACAAAGACGCCATATGGAGATACGCGGGATACTTTTCCTTTTACCTGCGTATCTTTCTCAAACATATCCAAGACATGTTCCCATGGATCAGGTAACAGTTGTTTGAGTGACAATGTCAATTTTCCGGATTTCTCATCAATACCGATGATTTTAACTTTCACGGTATCGTTGGTTTTGAGATATTGCTGGGTGTCTTCGACTTTTTCCCATGCAATTTCTGAAATATGAATGAGACCCTCAATATCCTGTTTTTCACCGTCTTTTTCAACCGTAAACTTTGCAAATGCTCCAAATGGAACAACGCCGGTAATTTTTGCTTCAACTGTGTCGCCGACTTTAACCAGTTCCAGGAGTTCCTTTTGTTTGGCGAGATTTGCTTCTTCTGTCATTGCTCGTTGGGAGAAAATCAAACGGTTGGTCGCCTGATCTACTTCCATGACCTTAACCTGAATACGACGTCCGACCATCCGATCAAGTTGCTTAAATGTATTTCCATCAAACTGAGATT
Source organism: uncultured Gammaproteobacteria bacterium (assembly GCA_964394685.1). Lineage (GTDB taxonomy): Bacteria > Patescibacteriota > Microgenomatia > UBA10105 > UBA927 > CAIJMI01. The sequence continues at coordinate 4,352 of CAYMYO010000005.1, read as the reverse complement.
GTGGGATATATCCTCGAAGTCCGACACAATCAACAAGCATTCCTCCACGAACGAGTTCTTTGAGAAGTACTTCGATTGGCTCACTATTTTTTTGATGATTAGTTAAATCTGTCCATTGTTTTTCAAAAATACTTTTACGAAGAGATAGCACTGACTGTCCGCGATCGTTTTCCGGAACAATCACAAGTGCCGTTACTTTATCGCCAACCTTGAGTGCCATGATGGTGTCTTTGTAGGTTTCCAGTTCCCGATCAATGACCACTCCTTCTGTTTTTCCGCCAATATCAATGGTGACTTCTTTATGGGAAACCCGGGAAACTATTCCTTCAACTGTGTCGCCTTTTTTCACGCCTTTAAGCGAGTATCCTGTTTGCGACAACAGTTCCTCCATGGTAGTAGCTTGGGACTTTTTTACTTCGCCCGCCGTAGCCTTGGCGGAGGAGGGTTTATCTAACTTTTTCTTTAATGCCATGCATGTATACCGCCTTTCTTTTTGAGAATGTGGTAATTATACATGAACCAAAGCTATTTTCCAAGCATGTAATCCTCAATACCATCAAGCAAATCCATATTTTCAATTTCTTCTTTATCTTCTTCAGAAAGCGGTTTCAGTGTTTCATCTATTTTCTTCTTACCGTAGCGCTTTTGAAACTCTTCTTCTACACTTCCGTAAGTATTATAAAAATGTTTATATATTTCCATACATCTCACCTCCTTAAACTTATAGGCTATATTGTAACAAGGAGATAGTATCTATAACTTAAATATGTTATAATTATCGCCAATCTATGAAAAATACAGACGATATACGTATACAAAACCTTGTTAATCTTGGCCTCACTCGACAGGAAGCTGCCATATACCTTTTGGCTTTGGACTCGCCTCTCATCACCATTGCTGATATTGCAACAACGCTCCATATTCTTGGCCCGAGCGCCCATAGGACACTCAAATCACTGCGCGAAAAACAATTGGTCCATACATCAGGGACCAAACCCATCAAGATTCGGGCACTTAGTCCCTCTATTTCCCTCAAACAACTAATTGATAAACGGTATCAAGAAGATCTCGCTAAAGAACAGGAGCTAGAAAAACAATTGCAAAAACGAAAAAATCCACAAGAAGAACTCCGTATTGATGTGCTTCAGGATAAGAAAGAAATTTTTTCCCATGATATGACTCTTATCCCACGCGCAAAAAAAGAAATATTCGTTTATTCAATCGGAGAACCTATACCGCAGGAAGTATTTGTCGCGCTCTGCGAGGCAGTAGGGCGTGGAGTTGTCGTCCAGCTTCTTGTTGAAACATATGATAAAGCCAATAAAGAATTGTTACATTATTGGAAACAAAATGGATGGTCTATTCGCCATAATACTTCATCCTCACTCGGTTGTTCACTGGTAATATACGATAGTAATACTGCAATTATTCAAATACGGCAAAAAGAACATTCGGATGAACGAATTGGTATCGTATTTCACAATCCGCTTTTTGTTGAAGCCCAACGACAGATTTATTTCAAATTATGGGAAAAAGGGAGTAAAATACCCTAAGCATTTTCCGCAAATAGGGAATTTCTTGCCTAAATAGAGTAAAATACCACTCATGACAGAACGACCGATCGCATTAAAGGCAACTGGAATGATTGGATGCTTATATCAAGACTGGTGTAAAGCTCAAGATATTTGTGGTCGTCTCAGTCTTGATGCAGAAATCGGTCAAGTCCCAGTCGATCCGAATGCGGAAGATCTTGGTCAAGCACGTTCTGATTTACGTGTATTAGTTCAAGAATGGAGTGATATAAGTGAACCAGAGTGTACAAGACCGAATAATTATTTACATGGTGAATCTGTAATTGTTTACAGAGTTGGCAACTATGTTATTGATGGAGTATATTAATGTTGTTTAAAACAATTACTTTAGTTTTTTTCCACGAAAAAACCGCTCCACGAGAAATTATTTGTTTATCCTTTGATAGGTGTTGCCTTTTGCCACACGGATGAAAAATAGTCCCGTAACACGATGGAGATACCTTCGTTATAAATCACCATACTCGTTCGTTCGGAGGTATTTTTTGGATTACTTGCTGTCAGAACACTTGTTTTCCCATCAAATATCTGTAAATGAAAGCCTCCTCCTGAATAATGCCGTACTTCCATCCCCATCCGTACCCAACTTCGAAGCAACTCATGATTCTCATTCGTATATCTATGCGAAATAAATTGCAATTGGACACCATGTTCTATCGCATCGCGATTGACTAACTTTAGTTCATCAGGAACCGGTTCACCTAAAGAAATGATACAGATTTCTTTTTTTGCCTGCTTCGCAAGACTAATGTATGTATCAAACATCTGTTTTTTCCCGGTTTGGATATCGACTTTTGTAGATAAGACACTCTTTTCTTCTTGGAACGATTTTAGCGATATGTGCCGCATCTCCTCGAGCGTTTTTTCTTTCATATCAATATATGCCGAAATTGCAATACGCGGTGTGATAGCTTGAAACGTCACCGGATGCGTATCGAGAGATACGATAAATCCTTTCTTCTCCAACCGCTTCATAATCCGATACACGGCATTTGGGTATATATCCATCTGACTAGCCAGCTCCCCTGCTTTGAGTGACCCTTTACTTATTAATAAAGCATAACAACGTGCTTCATCGCGAGACAACCCAAGGGTAACTAATGTTTTGACAGATTCTTCATGTATTTTAGCCTCATTTTGTAGTTTCATTGAGTATATTTTAACATCTCTACGTTAATTTAACAATCTATTTGATACTATACCACACACGAAAAGAAAGGAGAGTCTATGACACCAATACTCGAACAATTTGAGCAACTGATGGACGGAACAACCAGACATAACTTTGTAAGAGAAAACAACACAATTGCTTTTGAAGATGGTGATACATTACCAGGTGATATTGCCCATTTAAACGGCATATCTCAACCTGAAGATAATGGAAGCACTCTATATGATAAACATACGAATCTTTGTCTGTTAACCGATGCGCCACATATGTTAAAAGGAGTTGGTGGATATGGCACCGAAGAACGTGCAAAAACACACCAAGTATTAGAAAATCTAGCTAGTGGAACAGGAACTAATATTGTTGATGTATTAGTAATGTATACAAAAGGATAAACAGAATATATATTCATTGCATTGATTTTCCCAAGGAAGACACCCTCCTCCGTTAAATTTTGTATACTTACAATAGTATGCACAGAAGAAAGTTTTCACTTCTAGCCCTTATTGTAGCAATACTCCTTTCTTTTGCTTCTGGACTAGCAGTAAATTATTTTCTGCCACGGGAAACGTCGGGAAAAACAGTCATTGTCGGAAAAACCATTCAACTTACTGAGGGAGAATATCTGGTTACACGAGTACTCGATGGCGATACCATCGAAATTGAAGGAGGCTACCGTGTGCGCTATGAAGGAATCGATGCACCGGAACTAGCTGATCGGTATGGAACGCAAGCCTACAAAACCAACAAAGAATTGGTTGACGGAAAACGAGTCAGACTGGAATTTACGGAAAGCGAGCCAGATCTGTATGGCCGCGTCTTGGCGTACATCTGGAAAGATACACTATTTGTGAATGAACGCTTCGTCGCAGACGGATTGGCTCAGGTGATCAATTACCACAAGATGGCAAAGCCAAAATATTATGAAAGACTAAAAAGAGCGCAGGATGCTGCCCAACAAAACCACTGGGGCATGTGGCTTAAAACAGATTGATTCAAACCGCTCCACAGTTCCCCAGCTTTGACTTATCTTCCCAGAATCTTGCGAATCAAGTATTGTCAGCGCTGACGCGTTTCACCCCGGAATCAACCTTACTTGCTCGCAGGGCCTACGGCCGTGCCTCGCAAGAGCGGTGATTCGGGGTAAACTTCCGAGTTTCCACAAAAAATCCTCCGACTAACGGAGGATTTTTATTAAAAACAGAATTGTCCCGGCGATGACTTATCTTCCCAGAATCTTGCGAATCAAGTATTGTCAGCGCTGAATCGTTTCACTTCTGAGTTCGGGATGGGATCAGGTGGGTCCGACTCGCTCAAATTACCGAGACAATTCTGTTTTTAAAAGAACATTGAGTAATTACACATAAGGGGGAATCCATCTCCCACACTACTTCAGATCATTGGGATTTGAACAAGGTCCCGCTTTGCGGGAATCCTTTGTTCTCCACAACTTGGATCGATTAGTACGAGTAAGCTAAACGCCTCACGGCGCGTACACTCCTCGCCTATATACGTTGTCATCTACAACGGATCTCATAACGATTCTTCATCTTGGGGTGGGCTTGGTGCTTGAGATGCTTTCAGCACTTATCCCT